>CALCEB010000131.1 GCA_937900045.1 uncultured Acidobacteriota bacterium | reverse complement strand
CCGTCACCTGCCCGCTACTCATGTTCGCCACTTCGATCACGGCATCCCGCCCGCCACCGAGTCCCCACCAGAGGCCGTCGAGCACGGCCGGGATGTCCGAACGGCCAGGATCATTCTCCACCATCTCGGCCTCGTGAACTAGGCGCATTGCGGGATTCTGAATGGTCACCTGCCCGACCACCGGCATGATCGTACCCTCGAAATAGACGGCAATCGATCCCTGGCTAAACTCGCCCTCCGGGTTCAGTCCCATCTTACCCAAAAGCTGCCCCATATCGAGGGCCAATTTCTGCTGGGGCTGGATGGTATAAGGCGGCGCAATAGCCGAATGGCCCAAAGCGCCGTAAAGCACGATGCTCAGGTCGATGGGATGCGGCGAATCGCTCACCAGATTGAGCATGGACTGGTAGCCGCCCTGCAGCGTGTAATAGGGAAAGTCCACCTCGCGCGGCGCAATGCTCTGTTCACTACAGCAAGACGAGGACGAAGCGCCCGGCACGGACTGGGCGTGAGCGCGTGAAACGTGGCGGGAAAGCAAAAGAACAGTGAGAAGAGTTACCCCCCCCCCCCCGCAAGAGCTAACCAGGAACGGTGTCTCATAATTCCCCCTTAAAGTTCAGGTTATGTTGACTGCCCGATGGCCTTGGGTTAACTACCCTATGGATGCACAAGAATTAATCACATACTATTTCACTTGTCAAGAAGAATTTTCGGAAGAATCTAACCTCTCAGTTTCGGGTGGCGTAGCGCCGCCCTTTAGGGCGGCACATACCGTCGATTCCCGCAGTCGTTGCAGCATGCCGGGCTAAAGCCCGGCGCTACATCGATTCTGGGCCGAACCTGGGACATGGCTGAAAGATCGACTGAAGTTGTCACGGTACTTTATCCGCGCCATCACAATGCGAAGCTGCCGCATCTAATCCAGGATTTCCGACAGCAAGTAGGCGTTCATTGCGGAACGCAGATTAATGGCTTCGGCAACCAGAGCCGGGTTGAAGTGTGTAGAAGAACCAGAAGACGCAGAAGGGACGGATTCTTGGGTGGGTTGGCCACCAATCGGGGTGGCGTTCGACATGTTCCCGGATGAATCGGTGCTGCCGGTTTTGGCGAGAATTGATGCCACATAGTGTTGAGTCTCGCCCGGCGCATGGCTCAGCCAGTCAGAGCCCCACTTCTCCACGGCATCGGCCACGTGGCGCGGTCCCCAGTTGTAAGCCGCCAGCGCCTTCGCCTTGTCACCGAAATTCTGAAGCTGCTCCCGCGGATAACGAACCCCACCCTTAATGTTCGCCAATACGTCGTGCGGATTGACGCCCAAGGCCGCTGCCGTTGAAGGCATCAATTGCATCATGCCAACGGCGCCGCTCGAACGATTCAAAGCGTCAGGGTCCAAGCCCGATTCCTGTGCGGCCACTCCTACCGCCAGTTTGGGGTCAATTCCAGCCGCAGCAGCCACGTGCGCAACCAACTCGTGCCAGAAAGAGTTCCCGGATTGCCCAGAAGCGGCGTCTTGCCGCCCGGCCGATGGTCGCTCGACGGCTTGCGATGCCAGAGCCGTGTTGATGATGTCTAGAGGCGTAGCTTGGTCCTAACGCGGAACCCCCATCACTCTATAGCATTCCGCTTGCCAAGCTCGCCTGGCATTTGGTAGTGAGTCAGTTTGCTGTAGCGGCGGTCTCTGACCGCCGGAAGGTATTGATAAATAAGATTCGGCGGTCAGAGACCGCCGCTACAGCCGCGAAAATGTACCACTGCCTGGAATTTTAAACCTCTGTGATATGACAAGAGTTATAACTTCCTCACTTCATCCGGTTGAGACTTGCATTAGAGATTTCTTATGAGATTTGCCAGGTACGCCAGGGTGAGAAGAGCTAAACCACTACCGGCTGAAAGCCGGTAGGTTTAATTGCGACTGAAAGTCGCCTGAAGGTGCCTCCGGTCCAGGGCGTCGCAACCCAATAGGATCGCCAATACCCAGCATCTTTTCAGAAAAGATGCTGAAAGCTGACCGCCTGAAAGGCGGTGGGATTAGACCAGGCACGACGAACTAAATTGGGCGCGGGACGGGCGACTGTTCTGCGGCGCTGCTAGTGCCCGTACCGCAGTTCTCCGGCTTCAATGCGGACCGGAAGGTAATTTTGCTTGGGTGGAAGCGGGCAGGTGGCATAAGGAGTAAAAGCACAGGGTGGATTATAGGCCTCGTTGAAATCAAGAACCACCTCACCGTTCTTAGGCATCACGGTGTAAAGGAAACGGCCCGGAGGGTAGGTTTCATGGCCGCTGGTGAGGTCCTTGAAGATAAAAAACAAAACGTCGCCTTCTGCGACCGGGTCCAGCCGGCAGCTCTTGCCATTCAGCTAGAATTCGGCATAACCCGGGCCGGTGGCTTGGTCGATCTGGCCGAGGATATTGGGAATGGCCATCTTTTTCGGAGGATTGTATGGAACAAAACGCGCCACCACACGATACTGCTCGCGAATTGGAAAGTAGCGGACGTCCTTGAACTCGCGCCGTATTTTGCTGTTCTTGTCACGCAAGCGGACACCGTACCAGTCGCCCCGCTGGATTACAAACATGGTCAGATCGTTCACCCTCAGCATATCCGGCGACCCGGAACTATCCGGCTTCAGCGCGGCTGAAGTTGCAAGCTTTCCATCAACCGTTACTTGCGCGCCGGGTGCTGCCTGAAAACTTGTCTGGCCGCCGGAGAAGTCAAATACGCCCAGATGAGCGGGCGCAGATCCGGCGGGAAGGACAATTTTATTGTCCGGCGCGGCCCCCACGGTGTTCGGCCCCGGCTTCAACCAGAAAAGCCCCGCCACAGTCAGCCATCCGTCATCCGCCCTCAGGGCCGCCACGCGCTGCTTGCGCCACGCTTCGATTTGCGCTTTGTACGCCTCGGGCGATGGCGCTTTGGCTCCAATCGACGTTGAAAGGACACCCAGCAAATACAGGGTCAGGACCGTCATCGAATTCACCTGCCGTGGTCAGCTCAAGAGTTTGGTTAAGTAAGTTGTAATGCATATTTGGAGGTTTGGCAAATTCATTCGTCGAGCGGTAGGGGCGCGGTTTGCTGTAACGCCGCTCTATGAGCGGCGACCCTGGATACGCAACGGTTTTCGGCGCTCATAGAGCGCCGCTACAGCAAATTGCGCCACTACCCGTCGAGCCGCCATTGATTGTGCGGAGTTTCGGCGGTGGGGGCACCGCCGCTACAGCAAAGTGCGCCACTACGCAGACTTGCTTTCGCTTGACTCACCGGGGTCTGGGTGCTAGGCTCCGAGTTGTATAGGGGAGTATATTGCCGCCGCGATTCTCACCTTACTGCTGCTGCACATCGCGGTTCACGGTTCGCAAGCCTTAGGTTCTAATCCTTTCGGGGTTAAACCCAAAGAAGAATGGCAGACGTAAAGATGCTGGACCACGCGCTCAACAACCCATCCGCGGATCTGCTGGTCCTGATTGGCCTGGTGATTCTGGCCGTGGCCATTGTTGGCGGCCTCAACAACAGGATTGAAGCCGATCAGGGCCGCCGCCTGCTGTTGAGTTTAGTTGCCTGCTTGTTCGTCGCTCTCGGATTCCTGGTTCACTCTAATCATGATCTTTCAGCCTCAGCGGTTGGATCGAATGTGACTGCGGGCGGCAACTCAAGCCCGGTCTTGCTTGACCCGGACGATGCCACCTTTTCTGCCTCGGCGGTGGACAAATATCTCGGAAAACCCAGCGACGCACCGGCCTATTTTGGCCAGATACAAGTCTCGATCGCTACCTTTCTGGGGAACTGGGCGAACCTCGGCAAGGTTGGGTACAACGGGATCGACCGATTCCGGATCGTGGCCGATGGCAACCGGCTCCTGGTTCATGCCTGGGGAATGTGCAAACCCGCGGACTGTGACTGGGGAGAGCAGCAGGCAATTCTGAATCAGGACGAAGTGCGCTTCACTTTCAAGACCGGCAGCCAGGTCTGGCAGTTTTCTCTCCAGCCGACGCGATCCGGGGAGCTGCAAGCTGACGTGGTTCGGGGATTGCACGGGAAGCTCGACCTTCATTCTGAAAATCTTTTCGCAAGACTGCAATAAGCCACAACCGCACTCGAAAATGGAGATGTCTTCTGGCCTTTTCCCAGAGATGATCCTATCAGGGTGCGAAGTCCGGCCTGAGCCGCCGGTCGCCAGTACCCGGTGGCCTGCCCAGGCGTGGGTATAGGGCATTGCAATTTTCATACTCTCTTTTTCGTAATAGAAATTTATGCGGTGGGAGCGAGTCGGGCGCCGCCGGTGACCGAGAGGGACGCATCCTTGATGGTTGCGGACGGGCGCGAGGCTTGCGACTGCAATGGGACTATGACACAAACTAACGGAAATGGTGTGCTGGTTGAAACCAGGAACATCCGAAAGCACTATGGGTCAGTCGAGGCGCTGCGCGGGGTCAGCTTCGAAATCAGGAAGGGTGAGGTCTTCGGGCTGCTCGGTCCAAATGGCGCCGGGAAAACCACCACCATTGAAATTCTTGAAGGACTGCGCCGGGCGGATGCAGGCGAGGTTCGAGTCTGTGGGCTGGACCCATTCCGCCAAAGCCGGGATTTGAAGGAAAGGATCGGAGCGCAGTTGCAGGCGACGGTCCTGCCGGACAAAATCCGCGTGGAAGAAGCTCTGCGCCTGTACGGCGGATTTTACCGGCGGTCCGTCCCGGCGGAAAGGCTCCTTGACCAATTCGGGCTTTCCGAAAAGCGCCGGGCGCTTTACGAGACTCTATCGGGCGGCCAGAAACAGCGCCTCGCCCTGGCCCTGGCTTTGGTCAATGATCCGGAGTTGGTATTGTTGGACGAGCCGACGGTAGGCCTGGATGCGCAGGTGCGCCGGGAAATTTATGCGTTGGTGGAGCGGTTGCATGAGGAAGGCCGCACCTTGCTCCTCACCACGCATTATATCGAGGAAGCGGAGCGTCTCTGCGACCGCGTCGCCATTGTCGATCACGGGTTGGTTGCGGCAATTGGCACGCCACGGGATTTGATCAATCAGTCCGGACAGGGGGCTCACTTGGAGGTGAAATTTCTCCGGCCGGTCGACGTCGAGCGGCTGAAGCAACTGGAGGGCGTCCGGGAATGCCAGGAAACCGGCGGCGGTTATTTAATTCAGGCCGATCCAATTGCCAAGGCCGTTAAGGCGCTTGTTCTCTTTCTTGAATCGGAAGGCAACGAACTGGTTGACCTTCACATCGCTCAGCCCAGCCTGGAAGATGTGTTTGTCAAAATGACCGGACGAAAGCTGTCCGGCGAGGGCTCGTAGCCCGGATTATTTACGAAGTCTTATTCGCAGACTGGAAGGGCACGGTTAAAACCGTGCCCTTCCGGTCCTACAAGGGAGCTTCATGAATAATCCATGCTAGATGATACACCCCCCAACGGCGCGCCTGCGGAATCCGGGGCAGATGAGAGAATCTGAAATCGAGGTTTTATGGCTGCTCTCAGTATCACGTGGAATAACATCCGGCTGGTCACACGCACCAAGACGGCGCTCTTCTTCACTTTTATTTTTCCCCTGATTTTTCTCTTCGCCTACGCGGGCATATTTGCAGGCGGCAATCCCATGACGGTTGCCTATTTCTTTGGCCCGGTGGTGGTGTTGCAAGTGATGGGCAGCGCCTTCTGGGGGCTTGGCTTGCAATCCGTGACGCAGCGCGAACGAGGCAGCCTGCGCCGGTTCCGTCTTGCCCCGATCGGCGCGGGCGACATGGTGATGAGCAGCCTGCTCTCCAACTATCTGCTCCTTTTGCCCACCGTGGCTCTGTTGTTGTTTTGCGCGATGATCTTTTTCCACATGCCTCTCACCATCAGCATTCCCGACTTGTTGATTCTGGTCACCATTGGATCGTTTGCTTTCGCGGGATTTGGCCTGACCATCGGCAGCATCGCCAATACCATGCAGGAGGCGCAGGTTTACAACAACGCTATTTGGTTTCCGCTGCTTTTTCTTTCGGGGGCCACCATTCCGTTGCCGGTTCTTCCCCACTGGCTTCAAGAGGTGGCCGCGTTCCTGCCTGCAACTTATCTTGTGGACGCCTTCCAGGGTGTCATGTCCACGTCCGAGCCGTTGTGGGCTTATTGGCCGGAACTGGCTGCTTTGATGATTTCCGGGATATTCGGGCTGTTGTTTGCCTGGAAGCTCTTCCGTTGGGAAAAAGAGGAACGCATTCCGCGCTCGAATAAGTTCCTCGCGGCCACATTTATCGTGCCTTTCCTCATCATCGGCGCATGGATGAATGCGAGAGGTAACATTTCCTCGTCCTTTTCGAAATCATACAACCTCATGACCAAACCGGCAGCGTCGCGGAAATCTTCTGTTTATGCCGGCCCAACCTTGGCGTCTCTTGCCCAACCCTTCGCGATTGAGCACGTCCGGATTTTCGATGGAGAGCAGGTCATCCCTGCGGACACAGTTTTGGTCCAAGATGGCGAGATCAGCAAAGTGGGCAAGAATCTTTCCGTTCCCCAGGGATTTCACATTATCGACGGCAAGGGAGAAACACTACTGCCCGGACTGATCGATTCCCACGTTCACGTTTTCAATAGAAGCGCCCTGCAGCAGGAGATGGCCTTTGGTGTCACTACCGTGCTGGATATGTTCACTGATTATCACTTTGCAGACCAGATCAAGAAGGAGGAAGCGGAAGGAAAAGATCAAGACCTGGCGGATATGCGGTCAGCCGGAACTCTGATCACGGCGCCGCACGGCCACGGCACAGAGTACGGCCTCAAGATTCCAACTATCACTTCGCCGGACCAAGCTCAGGCTTTTGTCGATGCCCGCATTGCCGAAGGTTCCGACTACATCAAGATCATCTATGATGACGGCAGCACCTACGGCATGCACATTCCCACCATTAGCAAGGCCACCATGGCGGCAGTGGTGAGGGCCGCCCACCAGCGTGGTAAAATTGCCGTTGTCCACATCGGCGCTTATCAAGGCGCTCGCGATGCCATCGGAGTTGGAGCGGATGGACTGGCCCATCTTTTCGTGGACCGTCGACCCGGTCCCGATTTCGGCAAGTTTGTCGCCGCGCATCACGCTTACGTCACACCCACGCTCACCGTTCTCGCCAGCATCTGCGGGACGAAAGATGGCGCGGCGTTGGCCGCCGATCCCAGAATTTCGGATTATCTGCCGGACTCCGCCCTCAGCAACCTCAAAGCCGTTTTCCCTCGCAGGCCCGGGGAACATACCGATTTCGACGCGGCGGAACTGGCTATTCAGCAGCTTAAGGCGGCTGGAGTTCCTCTTTTGGCTGGGACGGATTCAGGAAATCTCGGAACCACCTACGGCGCAAGCCTTCATGAAGAATTGGCCCTTCTTGTGAAAGCAGGCCTTACCCCCGCTGCGGCGCTCGCCACGGCCACTTCGGTGCCTGCCCACACTTACCATCTTGATGACCGGGGCCGGATTGCACCCGGCCTTCGTGCTGACCTTCTCCTGGTGAAAGGCGACCCCACACAGGACATCGACCGAACTCGCGACATCGTGGCGGTTTGGAAAAATGGCGTTCCCTTTGACCGGGCTTCCTACCGCGCCAAGATTGAGAAGGAGAATGCGGCAGCCACGAGCCAGACTCCACCACCGGGTTCGGAATCCGGATTGGTCAGCGATTTTGACCACGGGAGCGCCAGCGTCCAATTCGGCGTGGGGTGGCAAATCTCGACGGATTCGATCATGGGCGGGAGGTCGACCGCGCAAATGCAAGTCACTGGGGGTGGAGCTCAGGGAAGCGCGGGCAGCCTGCTGATTACCGGAGAAATCGCTCCAGGATCGAGCTATCCCTGGGCAGGCGCCATGTTTATGCCGGGCTCTAAGCCGTTCGGTCCTGCCAACCTTTCGGCTATGAAGGAGATTAGCTTCTGGACGAAAGGCGATGGCAAGACGTATCGCATCATGGTTTTCTCAAGCGACACAGGGCCAATTCCTGCGATCCAGAGTTTCCTGGCCGGACCCGACTGGAAGCTCTATACGTTTTCCTTGGCGTCGTTTGCTGGCAGTGATCCGCATCAACTGGCTGGAGTCCTGTTTTCCGGCGGCCCCACGCCCGGAAAATTTCGGTTTCAGATTGACGACGTGCGGTTCAATTGACGTCGTCCTGAAAATACCCCTCAGTCCCGGACCCCAGCCGGTGGATTGAAACATAGCGGCATTAGCTTACGGAGCTCCGTCGAGTGGCGCCAGTTTGCAAGCGGCGTATTTCGCCGTTCCCGCCCCGGCGGGTAAACTCCAAGTTGTCCTGACTTAAACTCACCCACGACCCAATTTCTGGAAGTGGCGCGGGTTGTTTACTGTAGCGACCCTCTATGATCGCTGAACCTGGACCCTCAACGGCTTTCGGCGCTCATAGAGGGCGCCGCTACTGCAATTTGCGCCACGACCGAATTTCTATGCCTCCCCCAAATCCGGCAGCCGGATGATATGATAGAAAAAGGCATTTGCCAGGGAGGAATGCACTCGACTTCATGACTCAGGAAGCACATCCCGTTCACCCCCTCGAAGAGCTGCTTCGCCAGCGCATCGTGATCATTGACGGCGCCATGGGGACGATGATCCAGCAGCGCAACTTAACGGAAGCGGATTATCGCGGCAGGCAGTTCTTAGATCACAAGAAGGATCTGCGGCTGAACAATGACCTGCTCAACATCACTCAGCCGCAAATCATCGAAGACATCCACTTACAATATCTCGAGGCGGGCGCGGATATTATTGAATCGAACACGTTCAACTCCACCGCCATCTCCATGGCCGAGTATGGGCTGGAGAACCACATTCACGATTTGAACGTGGCAGGCGCGCGCAACGCCCGGCGGGCCGTGGAGCGGTTCGTGGCGGAGCATCCGGGACGGCGCTGCTTTGTGGCTGGCTCGTTGGGACCGACCAGCCGGACCTTATCCGCGTCGCAGGATATTTCGAGTCCTGCCTCTCGCGCCGTTACATTCGATCAACTTCGCGCTGCTTATTACGCGCAAGCCAAAGGCTTGCTGGAAGGCGGCGCAGACGTGCTGCTGGTGGAGACCGTCTTCGATACACTGAACGCCAAAGCCGCCCTCTTCGCCATCGATCAGCTTTTTGAAGACACCGCCAAGCGGGTTCCGGTGATGGTCTCGGTCACCATCATCGACCAAAGCGGCCGCACACTCTCCGGCCAGACGGTGGAAGCTTTCTGGATATCAGTTTCGCACATGAAGCTCCTGAGTGTGGGTATCAACTGCGCGCTCGGCGCAAAACAGATGCGCCCTTACATTGAAGAGCTTTCACAAATTGCGCCGGTTTACATCAGTTGCTATCCCAATGCCGGTTTGCCCAATGCTTTCGGTGGCTTCGATGAAACGCCGGAAATCATGTGCGGCGATTTGCGCGATTTTGCCAGGAACGGATGGGTAAACATCGTGGGCGGGTGCTGCGGCTCCACTCCGGCCCACATCCACGCTATCGCCCAAGCGGTGCGCGGATTGAAACCCCATGTGATCTCCCGGCCCGAGCCTTACTCGCGCTTCAGCGGGTTGGAGCCGCTGGTGATGCGCCCGGACTCGAACTTTGTGAACATCGGAGAGCGGACTAACGTCACCGGCTCGCCCAAGTTCGCAAGACTCATCAAGGCCGGCGAATACGAAGAGGCTTTGAGCGTGGCGCGGCAGCAGGTGGAGGGCGGGGCGCAAATCCTGGACGTCAACATGGATGAGGCCATGCTCGATGGCGAACAGGCCATGACCACGTTCCTGAATCACATTGCCTCCGAACCGGACATTGCCCGCATCCCCATCATGGTGGACAGCTCCAAGTGGAGCGTGATCGAAGCTGGGCTGAAGTGCCTGCAGGGCAAGAGTATTGTCAATTCGATCAGCTTGAAGGAAGGCGAGGAGATCTTTAAGCAGCGCGCGCGGCTGGTGCACCGCTATGGCGCGGGCATGGTGGTGATGGCTTTTGACGAACGCGGCCAGGCGGATACGCTCGATCGGAAGATATCAATCTGTTCCCGCGCTTATAAAATCCTCACGGAGGAGGTGGGCATTCCGCCCCAGGACATTGTCTTCGACCCGAATATTTTCACGGTCGCCACGGGCATCGAGGAACACAACAATTACGCCCTGGACTTCATTGAAGCGACGCGTGAGATCAAAGCCACCCTGCCTTACTGCAAGGTGAGTGGCGGCGTGAGCAACATTTCCTTCTCTTTCCGTGGCAACAATGTGGTGCGGGAAGCGATGCATTCCGCTTTCCTCTACCACGCCATCCGCGCCGGCATGGACCTGGGAATTGTGAATGCCGGCCAGCTTGAGATCTATGAGGAGATTCCAAAAGACCTGCTGGAACTGGTGGAAGACGTGTTGCTGAATCGCCGTACCGACGCAACAGAAAGGCTGCTGGCCTTTGCGGATTCCGTGAAGCATCGCGGCAAGGTCGAGACCCAGGAGGAAGAGGCCGCCTGGCGCCAGGGGCCGGTGGAAGAGCGGCTGAAACACGCCCTGGTGAAGGGCATTGTGGATTACGTCGAGGCGGACACGGAGGAAGCCCGCAGGAAATATCCAAAGCCCTTGCACGTGATCGAGGGCCCGCTGATGGACGGGATGAACGTGGTAGGTGATTTGTTTGGCGCCGGCAAAATGTTTCTGCCGCAGGTGGTGAAGAGCGCGCGAGTGATGAAGAAGGCCGTGGCCTATCTGCTTCCCTATATGGAAGCAGAGAAGGAAAAGTCCGGGGAGCGGCAGTCCGCAGCGCGTATCGTCATGGCCACCGTCAAGGGCGACGTCCACGACATCGGCAAGAATATTGTGGGCGTCGTGCTGGGCTGCAACAACTACGAGGTGATTGACTTGGGCGTGATGGTGCCGTGCGAGAAGATTCTGAAGACGGCCCGAGACGTGAGCGCGGACATGGTGGGATTGAGCGGCCTTATCACTCCCTCTTTGGATGAGATGATTCACGTGGCCAAAGAAATGGAGCGCGAAGGTTTTTCCCTTCCTCTCCTAATCGGCGGCGCCACCACCAGCAAGCTGCATACGGCCGTGAAGATTGCTCCGCATTACGGCCATCCGGTGGTTCACGTGGCGGATGCTTCGCGGGCCGTCGGCGTGGTGGGCGCGCTGAAGAGTCCCGGGCTTTTCCATGATTTCGCGCAAGAGGTCCGGCGGGAACAGGAAAAGCTGCGCGCGATTTACCGCCCGCAGGCCCAACCCCTGGTCAGCATCGAACAGGCCCGGCAAAACAAACCTCGCTTCGAATGGACTGAAAACGTCATTGCGAGACCCGCGTTTCTCGGCAACCGCGTCTTCGATCCGGTGCCGCTCGAAGATATTGTCCCTTACGTCGACTGGACGCCTTTTTTCCAAGCCTGGGAATTGAGAGGAACGTATCCCAAAATTCTAAGCGCCGATGGGGTTGGCCCCCGAGCCCAAGAGTTGTTTGATGACGCGCAGCGTCTCTTGCAACGGATCGTCGAGGAAAGGCTGCTGACGGCGCGCGGTATCATGGGCTTTTATCCGGCCAACAGCGTGGGTGACGATATTGAGGTCTATCAGGACGAATCGCGCGATGTCGTGCTCGCCACTTTTTACATGCTTCGTCAGCAAATGAAGAAGGTTGCCGGAAATTTCAATCTCGCTCTGGCTGATTTCATTGCTCCGCGCGAAACCGGCCTGACGGATTTCATCGGCGCTTTTGCAGTGGCCGCCGGCTTCGGGCTGGAAGCGCTGGTGGAAGAATTTCAGAAGGATCATGACGATTACAATGCCATCATGGCGAAGGCCCTTGCCGACCGGCTGGCTGAAGCCTTGGCCGAGTTGATGCACAAGCGCGCCCGCGACGCCTGCGGCTTTGGGCAAAATGAAAACCTGAGCCCGGTTGATTTGATCCACGAACAATATCGCGGCATCCGGCCCGCGCCGGGTTATCCGGCTTGCCCCGACCACACCGAAAAGCGTGCGCTGTTTGACTTGATTGAAGCCGAAGAATCGGCGGGAATTGAGCTGACAGAAAGCTTCGCGATGGTCCCCGGCGCTGCCGTCTGCGGATTCTATTTCTCGCATCCCGAATCGCGCTATTTCGCAGTGGGGAAGATCGGGCAGGATCAGGCGCTTGATTACCAACGGCGCAAGGGAATGGACTTGCGCACCGTTGAACGTTGGCTTGCGACCGTGCTGGCCTACGAGCCGCAAGAAACGCCGGTGGGCGTAACGTAGTCAGCAGTCAGGCATCAGCTTTCAGCCGTCGGCGAAAGAGCCTTTGCGGCGTGCTGTTCTGCTTACAGGCCATTGGCCGTTATGTGCGGGATTAAGAGAATCCTGTTCAGATTGCAGGGGCGAGCCTTGCGGGATATCAAGGGCGAAACACTTAGCGAGTTAATTGCTGAAAGCTGACCGCTGACGGCTTCTTTCGAACAACCATGCTATCAACCATCATGCAATGGATTCACCTCAGCGCCGCCGTAGCCGGTATAGGCGGGATGGCATTTCTGGTTGTCATCTTGGTCCCATCCCTGCGGCAAGCTGAGCCAGCGCAGCGCGAGGCCGTGATCCGCGCCGTCCTGATGCGGTTCCGCTGGGTGACTTGGACGGTGATTATTCTCCTCATCGCAAGCGGAATTTACAACATGAGTCTGGTCTGGGAAGCGCCCTGGGGAATCTACTGGAAAATACTGACTCTGAAGATCATCCTGGCGCTGGCCGTCTTCCTCATCGCTTTGTGCCTGACCGTTCCTCTGAAGTCTTTAAACTGGTTTCGAGCGCGAAGAGAAAAGTGGCTCGCGGTGGCTCTGGGTCTGGGCATGGCCGTCATCCTGATCTCTGCTTATTTGCGTCGAGGTTGAATGAATACGCCGGTCAAAAGTCCGCTGGAGAATGTCTACGCTCAAGGCGGATTTCCGCTCGTCAAATATCACGGCGCTCTCCTTCCGGGACGATTCTCGGATCCAGTGGTGGAGCATCGAGCGGTTCGGGAGGCGGCGGGGATTTTTGACTTCTCATTCCGCGCCCGCTTCACGGCAAAGGGGAACGACCGCACTCGCTTCCTGCAAGGCATGGTTTCAAATGACGTGAAGAAGCTCGAGCCGGGACAAGGCACTTACGCGACCATGCTCGACACCAAAGGCCATATCCTGTTCGACACATGGATTTACTGCACGCCGGATTCCTTTATCCTTGAGACCGATGCGGATCTCGCCGAAAAGGCGATGCATGCTCTGAATCACTACAACATCGGCGGACGAGTACCGCTAGATCCGGACGGACTTCGGGCGATTGCTTTCCAGGGCCTGGTCTCACGACATTTTGCGGAGGTCTGCCTTCGGATCGATCTTCCGCCAATGAATGAGCACGACTTCATCCGCGCGGCGTTTGACAGAAATCCGGCTTTCATTGCCCGCGTCAGTTCGACCGGCGAAGAAGGCTACGAGGTGTGGACCAGCCCTGACGCAATCACGAGTTTATGGCAACACACCCTCGACATCGCGCCGGAGTTCAGCGTCCTGCCGTGCGGTGTTGAGGCGCTTGAAACGCTACGAATTGAAGCGGCCATTCCCCGCTACGGCCAGGAACTCGCCGAGGACACGCTACCTCTTGAAGCCGGCTTGCTGAATGCGCTCAGTTTCACCAAGGGCTGCTACGTTGGACAGGAGATCGTGGAAAGGGCGCGCAGCCGCGGGCATGTCAATTGGAAACTGGTGGGATTGTTTGTGGACTCCTCTCAAATTCCGGCTGCCGGAGAAAAGCTGTTTGCCGACGGCAAGGAAATCGGAGAGATCACCAGCTCCTGCGTTTCACCTTCGCTTGGCAGGACCATTGCGCTGGCATACGTTCGGCGTGAATTCCAGGAACCCGGGATGCGGCTAATACTCCAGTCCGGCGGTGCGGCGGAAGTTGCACGGCTTCCCTTCTATCCTCCGGCCACATCTCCACCTCAATCGCAAGACATCTCAACTGCGATCCAGGGATGACCCTGCTATGCATGAGAACACAAGTCGGCGACTGGCATTTGAAGTAGCTCCGCTCGGAGCTTGCCCTGGCAGGGAGCAACGAAATCCGCCGCTCGCAGACCGGCGCTACAGAACCGGCCGTCGCCGACTTACGACCGTGTGTAGTGGTGACGATAAGCCAGCAGCAAGCCGCGAAGGCGAAGTAGCGGGGAAACAGAACGGGTCACCAACTTACGGTCGAATCATGGGGAAGTCCGAAATCTTGGGGTGGCCTTTCGAGCGAAACTCTCTCTACCTCCCGAAAAGGCCAATGCACTCCTCACTTTGAATCGTGCCCATCTTCCTGCGGACGATGCTGACGCACGACAACTGGTGAGGGGTAATCCATCAGCCTAAGCCGCAGCCTTGCTAATGATGGCCCCCGCCGCCGCCGCCACCGCCGGCATGGCCAGCGCCAGCCGAGGGTCCACTTGCGCTCGGTCCGGAAAAGCCAACTCCGCTATGCCCGCCACCAAATGACCCGCCGCCAAACGAGCCGCCGGAGAAGCCCGAGTGCTCGGACGCCCGGGCGCCGCCCATCGCCGACATATGGGGAAGCGCCACCGGTCCATTCATTCTTGAAAAGGACGGACCACTCATTCTGCCTCCCACCGCGCCGAACCCTCTTCCGGCCTCCATGCTGCGTGCGCCCATGCCGCCGATGGGCTTCGGCATCAAATTCCCATGCGTGTCCGCCACGGTTGGGAAGCGCCCACCCAGCGTATTGCCGAGCGCCACACGTGCGGGACTTTGGTTCCTGCCGATGAAGGCACGGTCGAAGAAGGATTGATGCCCTCCCAAAATCGCCCGCGGACTCACTTGTTTTCCCAGGATCACGGTGGACGGGGCCGCCGCGCCGCTGCGTGCGAAACTAGAGGCCGCAAAGCTTCGCGGCGCTCGCGCACTAGCTCCGTGGGCCGCTTGAATTCTGCTCAGGGCCGTCGAATGAGCCAAAGGGCTTCTGGTCAGGAAACTGGCGGGCACGCGGCCTCCGCCCGAAGCGATGAGGGCGCCGCGCGGCCCGCCCGGAAAGACCACTCCATGGGGAAGCGGCAACCCAGGCGACCTGGTTAGAGCCGTTAGGGGAGCCTGCGGTTCGTGAATAAGTTTAACTCTACCCGGAGCCGGACCGGCGCCACTGCCCGAGGCGATCAGGCCCCCATTCTGCATCGCTCCGTACGGAGCGGTCATAATGCAGCCCGGCCCACTTAGGGCGCAACCCATTCCCATCGGTCCCCAACCAATCATACCGCCGCCCCCATACCAATTCACCAGCGCCGGAGACCAACCACCCGCCATAAGGCCTGGACTCCAAAACCAACCCATGCCGGAATCAAAGTTCCACATGCCATAGTGGTAGGGTAACCAACCCCACGGTTCACCGGAAATCCACGTGTAGCCCATTCCCGGATACACACCCATCATACCCATCGAATATGGCGACCAACCCATCCCCTCATAGGGTGCCCAGCCGTAGCCATAACCGGGATAATAGGACCAATCGCCGTAAGTCCCCAGGTCACTCCAACCGTACATTTGAGATTCAGGAGCCACCGCCTGGTCATTGAAGGCAAGCGTCGTCTGCTCGTCGCGAGCCATAGCCCACTTATCCCATTCATCCTTTTGAATGCCATGCGTCACGTCGAAGGATCCGGCGCCGTTATAAGCCAAAACTTTATCCTTGCCCAGCTTTTCAGACTCCTTTGGGTTGGCAACGTCCACCGTGCCGCTGAAGACCTCAACCCGCAACTTGCCCTGATCGAAATCGGTACGGAACTCAGCCTTACCGTGCGGTGTCAGCGTCGCGTCCGCGGTCTTCACCCGGTAATCATCGTTGTGTTCAGGAAGGAAATGGAAGGTGGCGTAACCTTGATCGAAGGCCATGTGATTGATCTTGTCGCCCTTCGGGGTCAACGCCAGCTCCGTGAAGTCAAGCCGGGAAAGTTCACCCAACCGTACCGTCGATCCATTCTCGAATTCCACTTCGGCAAAGCTTTTGGGCGCCGTGGCGAGGGAAAACCCTTGCTGGATGGGCGAGTTGACTAAGCCTTTGGCCCATTCGGTCGCTCCTGCCGCCCGCACGGTTACGGTGCCCTGAACAAAGCTCAAGCGCACCACACGGACATGCGATAACTTTTGAGACTGCTGCGCGGATGTCTGCGATTGGGCAAAGCCTGGAGTCAGAAAAACTGAAGCGGCTAATCCCAGGAATATTGCGATAGCGGTGAATGTACGGCGCTTCATGGGTCACCTCCGGGTGGTGCTGGTTCCGGTCCGTGGCTTAATTTTACACCCACTTTACACAAGTTAGACGTTTTCTTTTACCCAAAAGTTGCCCGTTCCGCGCTCCCCGTATGTTTTTGGGTGCCCGGAGGGCGGAGCATCCCTACATTACATTTGTCACGCATCTTGCGACGCGGGAGGGCCGAGCCCTCCCCTACGACGCTTCGATGATCCCACGCCCCTCGTCCGTAATCCTGTAAAGCTCGTAAACCAGACTTTCAATTTCTTCATCCGTGGCGGCGATTTCGCGCTCGTGGCGCTCGAGTTGAGACGGCGCGAGGCTGCCCGCCAGCCAGCACGCTCTTCAGATCGGTTCTACGGCCATTTCAGCCGCCCGGCGGATAACCTTATCGGAAGCCCGAAACCCAAGGTCTCTTTCCAACTTGCGAACCAACGTCCCCAATTCTGGCGCCTGTGCCTGCAAGCTCAAACGCGCAAGAATCCGTAGAGTTCCCACCGCTTTCAGACCCATTGCCTCTGCGATTTCGCGAGCGCGTCTGTCGTCTCCGATGAAGAACGCAGCCTGTTTTTCCTGCGCCTGAATGATAGCCTCTGCCTCGCCTTCGTCTAGCTCCGCTAGGAGCAAATCAACGTTCGTGTCGTCGGCTGCCGCGCATCTGGTAAAGAAGCCGCTTTCGTAGAGCTTATTGAGGCGGTACCGGAATCTCTGTTTTTTGTTTACTTCTCTCTGGACCGCCCGTGGAACGTAGATTCTGTTGAAAAACAGGGATAGCGCACGAGCGAGGCCGAGATGGGTAAGGTTAATCAGCGGGGAGCTGTCAACGATGGCAATGCGCACTATTTTTCACTAAGCGAGAAGAGCAGGAGTTGCCCAACGGCCAGCGCAACTAAGGCCGCGATTGTTCGCCGGTTATCCTCATTCAGCCGCTGCTTTTTGAGGAATTCGACAACTTCGCCCTCTACCTTCCCTGGACCATCCTGCGGAGAGAGCACAAAAAGTGGGGACGAACTTCGCCGCAATGGCTTCAGGAAGTCGGCCTGCTCAAGGCCCTCCCATATAATTGGGATGATGGGCTTCTTCTTCATCTCCGCCGCACGCCTCAGCTCCTCCCTGACGGAGCCGTGCGATTGCCTGTCCCCAGGAGCAATAATCGCCAACACGCAATCCGATCGCTCCATCGCCTCCCGGTCACGTCTGTCGGCTTCGCTGTAACGGACCTGCAAAGTCGCATTGTCCAGCGAAACCAGGTACGCCTTCCTTCGGGGCACGTACATCTCGATACCGTGCGCCGCGGCGAGGGTTTGCAGACGCCAAGCCAGCGCTTGCTCGGACGGGTGAAGACTGTAGCTGAGAAACACTCGGAACGCCATCGCGCCTGTTATTCTATCTCCTCACAGCCCCAGATTCAAATGCGCCCGCGCCGCTACCTGTTGTCCTCAATGATTTTCCGCTCTTCGTCCGTAATCCCGTATAGCTCGTAAACCAGATTGTCAATTTCTTCGTCCGTGGCGGCGATTTCGCGGTCCATACGGTCGATCTGTGACGGCGCGAGTTTGCCCGAATGCTTCCTCTTGTTCAATTGGATCATGCGCTCGACCAGTGTCACCATCTTGTCGTGCCGGGCTTTGTCGGTGGGGTTGGAAAAGTCGATGGGACGGATGGGTAGCTGTTCGATGAACTGTGTGAAGTAGCGGAAGAAGCCCCCTCGCAAGGTCGTACTGACGGTCTTCAGGTAGTAGTCCAACAGTCTACTGTTTAACAAGGCCAGGATGTATTGGGGTGACCCGCTTAGCTCTGGCTTCAGAGTGATCCCATAGCCGCTGGTGAAGGCGAAGGCGCCGGAATTATCCAACGCGAACGAAGCTCGGTCCGCGATGTCGGGGACAAGAATCTTTGGCCTCTGCATAAGCTCGATGTTCTTCGGGTAAACGAACGCGTACCAGTTGCGGCCACGCATTCTTCCTCTTTCTCTCTTCTGAAGGACCGATTTGTTCATGAGAAGGTAGTTGTAGGCCCTCGGAAATCTGCTTTTCATCTCCGGCTCGGGTATGAGTCCAGCTTTCCCCCTCTGGAGTTCATAAGGAATGAGGACAGCTTTCCCGCTGGGGTTAATGACATAACGTCTGATTTCACGCCCTTGCAAAAAGAGGCTTACGGCCTTGCGTTCGATCCTGGCTCGTGCCCCGAGTTGGTCTGAATAGACACTCACGGTGCGGCCTTCCGGTGAGGACAATAAATCCAGGACATACACTTCGTTTGCACTCGTCCTAATGCCCTGCGCCATCCTTTCTGCAACATCTTTGAGCTTTACCGGCATCGTGCTCAGCTTTTCGAACAGCGCCGCGCCGTTTCCTACTGTGAAATTCCATTCTGACGCTGTGACATTGCGCGCGGGAATTTCGCCCTTGGCGCTTTCTCCGATGGTCCGCCATGCCTCAACATTATTCACCTTTTCGAACTCAAATTCCCTGCTGCCAGATTTATCGAGGAAAATCAGGCAGGTGTAATTCGTCGCCCCCTCAAAGACCTGTTGATCGCCGAAGTGAACGGCGTGAGAAAGGTGTTTGCCATCGGCAATCAGCCGCCGCAGGCCCTCGCCATACTTCGCGTTGAAGAACTTGTGAGGCAAGATGAACCCCAGGTGGCCACTCTTGTCGAGAACTTCGAGTCCCCGCTCAACAAAACAGACGTAAATGTCATAATTACCGGAGGCCGCGGCCTTGTAACGCTGCTTGTAGTATTCCGCTTCGAAAGGCGCCCACTCTTTCAGGTGTTGGATGCGCACATACGGCGGGTTCCCAATTACACCATCAAAGCCACCCTCTTTCATGATGTCGCCGAACCCAAAGGACTCGGAATTCCAGTCAAAGGCGTTAATCCGGTCGCGCTCCTCATCGCCGAAGAGCACGCCCTGGTCATAAATATCCGGGCCGATCAGGGAATTGCCGCAGATGATGTTGTACTTGAGTTCGGGGAGCAAATGTTGTTTGGGCGGTAGTTGGGATTTTTCGCCTTCGAGCGCCTTCAGATAGAGGCTCATCATGGTGATCTCGACGGCCTGCGGATCAATGTCCACGCCGAACAGGTTGTTCTTCAGAATTCTGGCCTTGCGAATGACGGAGAGCCGGTGGCCGCCGTTACCGTCAGGAATCAGGTCGGGAAACAACGGATGGATTTGCCCTTCTTTGGGATGCTCGGTCAAGTAGCGCACGTGGTAGTCGATCAGGTATTGAAAAGCCCCGATCAGGAAAGAGCCGGAGCCGCAAGTGGGATCAAGAATGCGGATTTTTTCAATCTGCCTGGGCGTTTTGCCCTCAATGACCTTCCCTACCGTGCTCTTGACGATGTAATCCACGATGTATTTCGGCGTGTAATAGACGCCGCCCGCCTTGCGCACCTCCGGCTTGTCCTCGACGAAAACTCGCTTGGGCGTGACGCGGATGGTCTTGCCGAGGTAGCGTTCGTAGATCGAGCCGAGCAGCTCGACACCGAGCACGTCGAAACGGTAGGGGGTTCGTGGGGGATAGATGCGCTCGATAATCGAGACCAGAACTTCCGAGTCAATCTGAATGGTTTCCGAAAGGTGAGGCTTGAAGATTTCGCCGTTGAAGTCCTCATTGATCCATCTGAAGATGTCCCTAAGCCACTCGAAGATGTGAAACTTCCGGCCGCGCGATTTCCATTCGTCCACCGCCTCACGAAGCTGGAACCTCTCGATAATATGTCGGTCTTCGGCGATGCGGACGAAGACGATGCGGTCCAGCAGACGCTGCACGACTTCATTCAACTGCTTGGCCGTGAGCTCAGGATTGTTCTTATAGACATTTCTGGCCAGGTCTTCACGCCAGCCGGTCATTTCCTCAAGAAAGGCTTTGTCAACCGGGATGCGCACCCTCTGCGCGCTGCGGCTGCGGGGAAGCAAGGCATCAAGAGAACCTTCCAGCACCCGTTCCCGCGAGAACTCCCACAGTTTTCCGGCGTTTTCGAGATAGTCGGTGTAGCCCAGCTTCAGAAGCAGACCTTCATGGGGCCTGCGCTCGTCGGGCCGGATGGATGCGTCATAGAAGCGGAATTCTTCAAAGCCCGTCAGAACAACAAAGAAAACCTGCTTGGTGTTCCAGGCGTATGCCTTGGCTTGCAAGGCAAACATGGGCGTTTCAAGAGGCTCGCGGGGAGCCTTGGCTTCCACAAAGAATTTCGTTTGGCCACCAACGCGGAAGTTATAGTCCGGCCGCCCTTCTGTTTCGCCTCTTTCCACCAGCACCTCACGCTGGTGGTACGGCAATCCAGCCTCATTTTCCACATCCCAACCCAGAGCCTTGAAGAATGGCGTGATGAAGTCGATCCGGGCTTGGGCTTCGGAATAGTCCCTGGACAAATAATGAGCCTTGTCAGTTTCGAACCGGTTAACCAGCCTGGCAAGACTCTCACTAAAACCTTGGAGGGATAAATGCAAGTTGAACTCCATCGGACAAGATGAATTGCCGGAAGACGGCTGATTTTAACACGTGTGCGGCAACCGGTAGCGAAGGATTGCTGAGGACGCTGCCAGGGTTGCTGGCGCTAAATGCGGTCGAAACGCCCGCGCTCCGTCCATCGCAATGCGAACCTGCGGTGACGATCCGGTGCAGGGCAATACGACCTCGTGTAAAAATTTCGCTTCTAAGATTTGCTGGCTCTGCGACAGCACCCGCCCGTCCCAGGGCGTTATTCTATTGAAAACTCATGGCATGGCTTCTCCGCCCAGGAGCCGGCCGGTCATTTGGCACGGTTCTTGCTATTTGAACGTTTGGACAGAAGGACGTAACAACCATTAAGGAGGAAGACTCGATGAAGAGAGCAACGCGGTACTTGAGCTTGGCGGCCTTGGCCGCATTTCTTCTGTTGACCGGCTTGCAGGCTCCGCGCGCGGTGGCGGCGCCAGGCTGGCAAGGCGACTGGGGCAGCGGCGCTGCTCAGCGGAACTTGCGCGATTTTGACGAATTCCTAAGCCATCACCCGTGGATTGCGCACAAACTTTGGCAGAAGCCTTCGCGCGCCAACAGCAAGGACTTCGTAAACGATAACCCCGAGCTGAAGTTTTGGCTGGAAAATCATCCCTGGTCTCGCAGTCAGTTTCGTGCCGACCCCCGAGGCTTTATGGAACGCGAGCGGGACTTTGAGCGATCCGGGTCGCGATACGCCCATTATGGAAATTACGGGCCGTGGAATAATGCGGCAGCACGCGGGGAAATGGCCCAGTTCAGCCAGTTTCTGGACGATAACCCAGGTGTCGCGCGCCAACTTGCGCATAACCCGTCGCTGGTGAACGACCCGGGATATTTGCGCCATCATCCCAAACTCCGAGCCTTCCTGAACAGCCACCCCAATGTTCGCTACCGGGTGGACAGCAATCCGGGCGCTTTCTTTGCATGGTATGGAAGCTATGACTGGTACGGAACGGGAGGCCGCTAACCGGTATTGGTGCAGTTCGACCTCTGTAGCGGCGTCTATAACGGCGTCGGCTCTGTCAAGGGACACGTATCCGGTGCGAGCCGGGAGCGGAGTCAAGGACGCCCCGCGAAGCGGGGCGTTCATCGCAGACCCTTGACGCCGCGAACGGCTCGCCCATCCTGGGCCTGGGACGAAGCCCTGGGGCTTTTTCCAGGGCTTCGTCCTTAGAGGATTCTTTGGGCTGGTCCCGACCAAGGCTCGCCTTTCTGAATCCTGGGATGGAACGCTGGTTCCACCACTCATCTATGCGATCATGACGACCATGATTCTGGCTTCAATCTCCCCGCCCCGTGCGGGGAGGCCCGGCGCCCAATCAGTCTCTCGATGGACCACGGTCCACCACGGCGCTACCTTGCGAGTTCATGGGGATCATCGTGCCGCTTGCGTCCGGCAGGCCGGTCATGGCCAGTTGCATCACGTCGATGCTGTAAAGCGCCTGCGGCTCCAGGTGGACGGGGAGCTGGTACGGTTTTTGCGCTCCGGCAACGTAAAACAAGACCGTCAAATCCTCCGCTTGGTTGCCAGGGTTCCAGAGCGAAATCATTGTGTCTGATCCGTTGGCGATGGACCAGTATGTCATGTCTCGGCATATGGTCTGGCCCAGGCCCTCCGGATTCGTTTCAAAGACGTACGTCCCGGTCTGGTCGACGCTGCCCGCCGCCATCGCCACCTGGCCGTTCTGCCCGGTGTAGGAAAGCTCAAGGTTCACCGTGCCGCTAAAGTTCTGGAATGACGCCGGGAGCATGGCCATCAGGTTAAGCTGGCGCGTCTCATTCGGCTGAAGGTTCTGAACCGGCAGTGGCACGGCAACGGGACTTGCGCCCGCCGCCAGCCTTCCATTAGGGCAGAAAGATCACTGCCTTCTGTTGCGAAAAGACTTGTATACCAGAAACAAACCGTAAGGAGCGAGCAAACCCATGGCGATAGCAGTAATACCATCGATGATTGTATGCCCCTGGTGCATGGCCCAGCCTCCTACAGCAGCCAAAACCAAATATGCAAAGAGCACCCATTTCTTGGCGTTCAGGTCGGCACTGTTCGTATTTCTGGACTCCATAAAGTATCTCCTTGCCGATGGACGGTCGCACGCCATCCGCATCAACATCTTTTTTCTGGACTCCGTAAAGCACAGCATCTGCGAGTCCAGCAATAATAGCGAATCCTAGCGCGGCGGCGCCGACAGGGGTTTCGGGACCAGCGAAAAATGCGGCACCTGCAGCGAGCTCCGCAGCGGCTTGTGCGTCAGCTCGCATATTGGTTATCATCCCACATGGGCCAGCACTGCCTCCCCCATTGTTAGCAGCCCCTTTTTGGTCGCCTCCCATCTGGCCGGCCAGAATGCGGATAACTCCGGTTGACGGATTCGACGTCTGGAAGCTGGGATCAATGAAAATCGGAGAGTCTGTGGAGTAAGCGTTTGACATCATTTGGGACAGATCAATCCCGAAATTGTTGATCATGTAGGATTTGAGGTAGCTCAAATTTGACGAGGTGAGAATCGGGAAGTTGACGATGCTCGATTGGGGCGGGCAGTTGGGTTGAAAGACCCCAGAGGTGCATTGTAATGGTAGCCAGACCCAGAGCCAATATGGAAATTGGCATGTGAATACAGCGCGGCGTTAAAACTGGCAATGTCGCTGGACGAAAGCTGTCCGTATGCAACATAATTTCTCCAGATGGGAGCGAGGTCGTTGTTAATGATGCTCAAATCGAACTCCAACGTGGCCGTGCTGTAGACGTTGGCCCAATCCATGTACGGAGTGTAATTCGTGCCGCCGCCACCGCAGCCTGAATAACCCGGTTTTTCACATTGAGTGGCCAGAAGCTGTTTCAACATGCCCCTACCCATTGTTCCGCCCAGAGCGAGCGCCCCGGAAGCCGATAAAATCTTTAGCAACTGCCTACGATCTGTTTCCATTTTACCTCCTCCGTTTCCTCTTTCGTGTACTCCGTTGACTGGCCTTAACTCTCTTGCCTCGGGAGAAGTCTCGGCCACTATGAATTGGAGCGGTTCCTCACGCGCCAATATCCCGACTTCGTACCTTTTCCAAAGAAAGATCGACCTCGCGCGGTGCGATACTCCGTTCAGTATAGCGCGACGAGGCCTGAGCGCCCGGCGGGGACTGGGCGTGTACGCGTAAACTGTATGGGAAACAAAAAGACCAGCGAGAAGAGTTATCCCCCCAGCAAGAGCTAGCCAGGAACGGCGTCTCATAATTCCCCCTTAAAGTTTAGGTTACGTTGCCTGCCCGATTGCCTTGGGTTAGCGACCCAACGGATGCGCAAGAATTGATCACATATTATTTCACGTGTCAAGAAGAATTTTTTGAAATTGTCACAGTTCTTTATACACACGATCGTAATTCGGCGATGCTCGGTTCTGTAGCGTCTGTGACCGCCGAACTTTATTTCTCAACAGTTTCCGGCGCTCATAGAGCGCCGCTACAGCAAACTGACCCACTACCTTATTTTGGGCGGGAAGCTTGGCTCAGTTCCTCCCCAGGTTTTTGAGCAGGAAGATCAGGTTAGCAGGCCGTTCCGCCAGGCGGCGCATGAAGTAGGCATACCATTGCCCTCCGTAAGGGACATAAATCCGGACTCGATAGCCTTCTTCCTTCAACTGATTCTGCAGGTCACGCCGGATGCCGTAAAGCATTTGAAATTCAAAGCCATCCTGTTTCAGCCTGGACTCCCGCGCAAAGGTCTTCGTTGCCTGAATCATGGCCGGGTCATGGGTTGCGATCGCATGGTCATTTCCGCTGGCAAGGAGCTTCTTCATCAGCATTATGAAGTTCCTGTCAACGTCTTCTTTGCGCGGAAAAGCGATTTCCGGCGGTTCCTTGTAAGCCCCCTTCACCAAACGAATGCGCGCTCCATGCTTGAGCAGATCGTCGACGTCCTTTTCACTCCTGTAGAGATAGGATTGAATGACCACGCCCAGCGAGTCACGAGGCGCGCCCGCTTCGTAAAAAACCCGGAGCGTGCTCTGCGTATAAGCGGAGCCTTCCATGTCAATTCGGACGAAGTTATGGCGCCCGGCCGCGGCTTGCCAGATGGGACTCAGGTTCTGATGCGCCACTCCCGCGCCGATGGCCAGACCCAACTGCGTCAGCTTGATAGAAATATGGGAGCGCAAGCCTTCCGCCGCGATTCGCTCCAGAATGGCGGTGTAAGCCAGGCTGGCCTGTTCAGCAGCGGCGCGGTCGGAGACGCTTTCACCCAACAAATCCAGCGTCACATCGAAGCCGTCATGATTCAGTTGGCGAACCACATGAACGGCTTCATCCAGGTGTTCGCCCGCGATGAAGCAAGTCGCCAGCCGCTTACCGGCCGGGAGCCGGCTGATCAGTTTTCGTGGCGCCTCGCACTCCGAGAGGTAAAGCAGAGTTGACCGAAGCATGATGGGTAGCGGCGTTTCAGCAACAGAAAAGCGCAGGCCGGGAGCCGAATTCAGTCTTCAGCCTCCAGGAAACGCTCGGCATCAATGGCCGCCATGCACCCCGAACCCGAGGCGGTAATGGCTTGGCGGTAAATCCGGTCCTGGACGTCACCCGCCGCAAAAACACCAGGAACATTGGTCCGGGTTCCATCCGTCGTTTTCAGGTAGCCGAGATCATCCATTTCGAGTTGGCCTTTGAAGATCGCCGTATTGGGCGAGTGCCCGATGCCAATGAAAACTCCGTGGACGGGAAGGAAGCTCTCCTCCTCCGTCACGGCATTTTTCAGCTTCACACCCGTGACGTGACCCTGATCCACATCCTGGATGTCCATCACCACGGAGTTCCACACCGGCTGTACTTTTTCGCTGCGGCGCAGCCGGTCCGCCATAATCTTCGAGGCGCGGAACCGGTCACGCCGGTGAACCAGGTTCACTCGAGTTGCGTACCGCGTCAGGAAAAGCGCTTCCTCAGCAGCGGTGTCGCCGCCGCCCACCACCGCCACTTCTTTGCCTCGGAAGAAGTAGCCATCGCAGGTGGCGCAGGTGGAAACGCCGTGCCCCAGTAGTCGTTTTTCGGAGTCTAATCCCAGCATCTTGGCCGAGGCGCCCGAGGCGACGATCAACGTCCGGGTCTCAATTTGCTCCTCACCCATTTCGATCACAAAAGGCCTTTTGGAAAGATCAACACGAGTTACATCACCTTCCTTGAATTCGGTTCCGAATTCGGCTGCCTGCTTTTGCATGAGCTCAATTAATTCAGGGCCTTGAACTCCTTTGGGGAAACCTGGAAAGTTTTCGACCAGCGTCGTCAGGCTTAATTGTCCTCCGGCTTCGAGACCCCGAATGACCAATGGCTTCAAATTCGCCCGTGACGCATAAAGCGCAGCGGTCAGACCTGCACAGCCTGAACCGATAATCACCACATTTCTCATTGGAAAAGGTCCCTTCATCGAAAGCTCTTCTCGCTCCTGAATGGCCGGGCCCCCGAGGACCGCCAAACCACGGCATTAGCCGTGCCGGACAATGCCAGTTTGACCGTTGTTTCTCCTGCGCTCAAACGACACGATTGAAATCGTGCATTGACCGTTTTCGAACAAAACTTCCTAAATCATTAAGGCCGACAACCGGCCCGATCACCTTGGCTTCAAAAGCTCCGCAAACCTGTAAAATACTACCGCACCGGGCCGATTCAATCCTCACGTCCATTATAAGCTACTGATTCTAAATAACATGCTTGGCTTTGCCCCTGAAATTGAAGTATCTTATTCATAATACAAGATTTACTAGATTTCAATGGCTTTGCTTAGTGGCTTTGGATGGGTTTGGTCCAAAGATTTTCCTTTGTTTTCAATCGAGTTCGGGTTTGCTCCCCTAAACAATCTTTTTTGGTGGGCACTTTCCTGTCCCTAGCCTCTCAATCTGCTAATAACTTGTTGATCCTAAAGTAGTTGATTGCAATTTGTTCCTCTATTTCGAAGTATCTTCCGCATAATAAAAGATTTAGAAGGTAACTACGAGGCGCACGTTGCTTCTGTGTATCTGCCCGCCGTCGATTCCGGCTCTCCGCCTTCGAGGCCATAAGCTACCCGGGAATGACGGTTTTCCAAGACTCCCTCCCGGAATCTCGATCATGGCTTGAGTCACTGGAGGACCCGGTTTCTTGCTCGGATACTTAGAATATATGTACTATATAGTACACTATCCCTTCGCCCCGGTCAAGCCTAATCTGCTTTCTGCTTCCGACTCCAAACGCGGAAAACCGCGGCCGTTAAATCACGTGGAGAGGTCCCGGCCGATTCCACTCCGGGAATTGCCGCAGGACAGTTTACTACGCCCCGTCATTTGCCGGTTTGGAAATCCGCCCCAGAGGTTAGCGCCGAACCATGCCGTCCGGCATTGTCTGTCCGAGGCGGTGGCCGTGGCACACCTTAGTACCATATTTCTTAAATACACTAACGTATTTGATTTGCCCTGCTGAGCC
>CALCEB010000130.1 GCA_937900045.1 uncultured Acidobacteriota bacterium | reverse complement strand
AGACCGAGCAGGATATCCGGGAACACCGCAAGCGTCACACGTGAGGGAACGGCGCTCCAGGACTGTAGCGCCGGTCTGCGACCGGCCCATTTCGCCGCTCCCTGCCAGGGCAAGCTCCGAGCGGCGCTACAGCGAATGACTTAACCCATAAAATCCGCTTGGAGGTTTAGGAAGGAGCAGAAGCAATTGAAAATCGACTTCGTATACGATGCAATTGACCACTTGCAATCGCCCCTATTGGCCGTTTATTCGTTTGAAGGCAGCGCAGCCAGCAGCGGAACGATCGAGGGACTTCCGGATGCCACCCGAAGTTTTCTTAAGACTCTTGAGGAAAGCGGCGAGCTGACAGGGAAAGCTTATGAGTGCACATTAATCCACCAACCCGCCGGGCTGGCGGCGCAAAAATTGTTGGTGGTGGGTGCGGGTAAGAAGGAAAAATTCACAAACACCCTTGTCGGCCGCCTCGCAGGAACTGCCGTCCGTTACGCCCGCGCACGTGGTGTCCATCAAATTGCCTGGATCAACGGCAAGAACGGCGAGCCTGATTTGATCCAAAGCGCCGTTCAGGGGGCGATTCTGGCTGACTACGACGCGGATAGTTACCGGACAGAACGTAATCCAAACCGCCGCATTGACCAGTTCGTCCTGGCAACGGGTGGCATTCGTCCCGGAAAGGCTGAGTCTGCCGCCGCGGAGGCTGGGCAGGCGATCGCGGAGTCCCAGAATTTTACCCGGGACTTGGTGAATGAGCCTTCGAACCGCATGACGCCCACGCTGCTCGCAGAGCGCGCATTGGAGATGGCCAAGCAGTTCCAGATGGATGCGGAAGCGCTGGGTCCGGACGAGATTGCCAAGCTGAAGATGGGCGCGTTGATGGCCGTGGCGCAGGGAAGCGCCGAGCCGCCTCGCTTCATCGTCCTCCGCTATCTTCCCGCCGATGCGCCGGAATCTCCGGTCATCGGCCTGGTGGGAAAAGGCGTGACGTTTGACACCGGCGGCATTTCCATCAAGCCCGCAACGGACATGCACGAAATGAAGACGGATATGGCCGGCGGCGCCACCATGCTGGGAGTGATGCGGGCTATTGCCCAACTGAAGCCGCGGGTGCGGGTGATAGCATTTGTCCCAACCGCGGAGAATATGCCGGGCAGCAAGGCTTACAAGCCAGGGGACGTGGTTACATCCATGTCCGGAAAGACGATTGAAATCCTGAATACCGACGCCGAGGGCCGCTTGTTGCTGGCGGATGCCTTGCATTATGCCCGTTCACAAGGCTGCTCAGTCTTGATCGATGCGGCCACCCTGACGGGCGCTGTTACCGTCGCGCTCGGCAACATCACCACCGGCGTTTTTGGCTGGGATAAAGATTGGGTGAAGCGCATTTTGGCCAGCGCCGGGGCCGTGGGCGACCGCATGTGGGAATTGCCGGTCGACGATGATTACCGCGAACAATATAAGAGCGCCATCGCCGACCTTGCCAACACCGGCGGACGTTACGGCGGGGCGATTACCGCCGCCATGTTTGTGGGTGAGTTTGCAGGTGATACTCCCTGGGTGCATTTGGATATTGCCGGCACTCGATGGTCAAACGAAGAAAAACCGTATTTGGCAAAGGGTCCAACGGGTCATCCCGTCCAGACTCTGGTTCACTTGTTAACGCACTTGGGAGGATAACGTCTAGCCCCAACTGGCGCTTCGCTGTCATTCTGAGCGCAGCGAAGAATCTCTGTATTTGGCTTCTTTCTGGGCAGCGAACGACCTGGAGATGCTTCGCGGAGTTTACTCCGAAGGAAATGCCGGGATTCTTCGCTGCGCTCAGAATGACAGCGAAGGCTTCAGTCAGAATGACGGCGAAGAACTCAGAATGACAAGCTGGGCGCCCAAATGTAGAAACTTGAGCGGCATGGTTAAAGCCATGTTCTGACACGTCTACGGTGCTTATCGGACGTTTCCATTTTGCTTTGAATCTTCGCTCCACGCGGCATCATCCAATTTGAGGCGAACTTGGAGTCGAACTCGATCCTTCGAAATGGTGCTACGGCCCGGTTATGAACTGTTCCTGTGTCCCGCAGTCGCAAGCTCCCAAGTCAACGGCGCTCTATCGCGATTACGTTTACGGCCCGGATCACCTCTCCCGCTTTTATCAACACTCTCCTTTTGATTCCTCCAGTTTCCATTCCGCCGCTGAAATGATCCGCGATTTTCACAAGAACCGCACGCGCCTTGCGGAGATTCTGCTTCGCCAGAACCGGGCGTTTGGATGTGGCGAAGCGACCCTGGCGAACATCGCGCGCTTGGCGGAGCCCGGGACGTTCGCCGTGGTGACGGGCCAGCAGGTGGGCTTGTTTTCAGGGCCGGTTTTCACTTTTTACAAGGCGTTGACTGCGGTTCGCCTGGCCAGCGCGATCTCCGATTCGGGCCTGCCTGCCGTCCCCGTTTTCTGGCTGGCTACTGAAGATCACGACCTTGAGGAAGTGGCCCAAGCTCAGGTCTTAAATGAAGAATATGAAACGGTCTCACTTCGGGATGAAGGTGTGCGTCCGGCTGAACGAAGTTCAGTGGGTTACGTCAAGCTGTCCGATGACATCGCGCTGACTCTGGGAGAGATTGAGAAGTGCTTGCCTCTGGGAGATGCCCGCGATCAAATGATGGAAGCGCTGCGTGACTCTTACCGCCCCGGAGCCACTTGGGGCGCGGCCTTCGGGAAGCTCATGACCCGCTTGTTTAGCGCCTGGGGTGTGATTCTTCTCGATCCGCTGGACGACGGAATTCATCACCTCGCAGCGCCCATCTATGAGCGGGCCATTCTTCAAGCGGCGCGCGTCCGGGATCTCTTGCGGGAGCGGTCCGAAACGCTCATTCGTTCCGGTTATCACGCCCAAGTGCATGTGGGCGAAGATTCCACTCTGGTGTTTGCCACGCATGAAGGCAGCCGGGTATCGATTCACCAGCGGGGCGGCGAATACCAGGTGGAAGGCGCAGGGCAGATTTCAGCAGCAGACATGAAGAGCTGGGTGAACCGCCGCCCCATCGATTTTTCTCCCAGCGCATTGCTTCGCCCGCTGGTTCAGGATTTTCTCCTGCCCACGATATCCTATGTGGCAGGTCCGGCGGAAATCGCATATCTGGCGCAATCCCAGGTAGTCTATGAGGAGTTTGGGCGGCCTTTCCCCGTGATCTTCCCGCGCGCCAGCTTCACGTTGGTGGACCATAGCACGCAGCGGCTTCTCGAAAAATACAAGCTTGAAGCGCCGGACGTCTGGCAGGGCGAAGAACACCTGCAACGCAAAATTGCCGCCGCCGGTTTTGGGGATGGCGGCGCGGAAGGTTGGTCAGGGCGGATGGAACAAAGTGAAAAGGAGATTGAGGGGCTGCTGAACCGCATCCGCGCCGATATCGAGCGAATTGATCCGACCCTTCTCGATCTGCTGAAACACACCGAAGAAAAGATGAAATACCAGATTGAACGGTTGCGCGGCAAGCTGAGCCGGGCCGCATTCGAGCGGTCGGCTGTCCTCAAGCGCCACGAGCAGGAATTGATGCGGTTCCTGATGCCGACCGGCCACCTTCAGGAGCGGGTGGTGAGCGGCGTTTACTTCCTGGGCCGGGCCGGGAACGGATTGCTCGACCGGCTGCTAGACCAAATTCAGACGCGATCTTCAAACCATCAGATTCTCAACTTTTGAAGGCATTCTCCCGATATAAGCAGGCCCGCGCTGCCCAGTCCCGGCTAGCAAGGGCGTTGTGTTGTAATATCTGTTTGACGATGAGCGGGGGGGCGGGGTAAGGTGGGAGACAACTGGAAAGTATCGAGTCATGGTGATTGACCTCAAACCTGAACAGCAGCGCGTGATCGATCTCGCCGTCAAGTCCGGCGCGTACCAGAATCCCGGTGAGGTCCTCGATCAAGCGATTGAGATCATCCGGGAACAGCTTCATCTTGAAGACTGGATGGTTGAGCAGCGCGACGCGGTAGCCGCTCATATCGCCACGGGCTTTGCGCAGGCCGGGCGGGGCGAATTGGTGGATGGGGATGCCGCCATCGAGATGCTGCGGGCGCGCCAGGCTGAACAGTTCAAGCCGCAGGGATGAGTGCGCCCTTTCAGCTCACGCCGCAGGCAACCGAAGACATCGATGGCATCTGGTGGTTTATCGCCAGGGACAATCTTGAAGCGACAGATCGGGTCGAAACCGAGATCATCGCCACCTGTCATCGGCTGGCAAAACATCCCATGATGGGAACGAAGCGGCAAGACCTAACACACCTGCCGGTACGCTTCTGGACCGTCACAATGTTCCCCAATTACGTAATTGTCTACCGTCCCGAGACGGTCCCGCTAAATGTCATTGCCGTCCTGCACGGAAAGCGGGACTTGAAGGAGGTTCTGGAAAAGCGGCCCCTGTGAATGCTCACGCGGGTGGTGGCGACATTATTTTGCCATGCCGCGGCCTCGTTCGGCGTTCGGCTGCCTGTGCCCCAGGCGTGGCGGTGGAGTAGCAGAGGCAGCGGACAACGCACCTCTCCCCTCGTCCGGCAGGACGCGGGGGCGCTTACATTGGCGTTTATGTATGCGCTCATCCGGAAAGCAGGTGGTGCAGAGTTTCGCTTCCGGGAAATTCTGCGGCCCGTTGCGCCCCAATTCAAGAACCACGGAGTCTCTCAAGCGCAAGCTCTGCGCTTAAGAGCCAGTCAGCGGTAGGCTTCCTTACGATGGCGGACCGAATGGATGCGCAGGGTATTGACCGGTTCTTCCGTGAAGCGGAGGCGATAGTCCCCCACACGGGGGCGGAACTCTTCCGTTTCTCCCTTCAGCCGCTTGATATCGCCCTGCCCGGTTTCGGCAAAGCGATGCAGTGGGCCGAAGATGCGCATGGCAATGTCACGGTCCAGGCGGCGCACGTCAGCGCGAGCCTGGTTCGAGAAGATGATCTTCTTCACTTGGACTCTTTGGAAGCCTTGAGGTCATGGGCCGTGAGGCCGAAATCGGAGAGGACTTCCTCGAACGGAATGCCGGGATTCTTCTCGAACCATGCTTTGGCTTCGGCCACGGCCCGGCGTTCCTCATCCGTCTCGGGTTCATCGTCAAAGGGAGCGTGTGCTATGGCGCGGGAAACGGGATCAAGCATGGCTTCGAGGAGGCCGACGACGGCCGTCAGTTGACGGGGTGGCAGGCGCTCGATCAGTTCATGCGCCTGTTGTTTTGCATTGGGTGGATCGTGTGCCATCTCGAAATCCTTCCAACAGGCTGCGGAAAAACCATGCCATCCTGTCATTCTGAGGAGCCGCAGGCGATGAAGAATCTCGTAAGTGTTTGATTCTCAAAATGCAGAGATTCTTCGCTTCGCTCAGAATGACAGCCTTAACGAGTTTTTCCGCAACCTGCCAGGCTCGCGTTCACTCCGGCCAGTTTCAATCTTCCTTCATACCTTGACGCCATAGTCCATCATACCGTATTCGGGGCCGTTTTAATGGCCCACATAACAACTCCACAGAGTTTTACAAGGAGGGAACACCGGTCCAATATTCATCCTCGCATTCTCCGCCTCATCCCACCAACGAACCCATCAAATCAGGGAAGAAATTTCACAGATTCCCGTCTAACCATTCTGATGGAATGCTGAAAAAGGCTTCTATGCCCGTCATCCTGAGCCCTCCGCTTGTCATCCTGAGCGGAGCGAAGGATCACTGTATTCCGCCCAGGGTAAACTCCGCGAAGAGCTTACACTGAGTGGAGCGAACGGGATCTGCATCATTTCTTTTCAATGCAATACGGGGATGCTCCGCTCAGCATGACAATCCAGCGTTTTTCAGGAACCTGCTACGACGTTCTCCACTCCGCCGGTGGGCTGGCTCTGTCGCAGACGCCGGGACAAGCACACCGGGATAATAACCCGAACCAAGCCATAAGCCTTTCGGAGGGGATTGCCCCAGGATGGTTGATGAAATAAATGGATGCCGTCCGTTCAGAACCAGTTCTTTACTGCTTGTCATCGTCCTTCTGATTCCCTTTGTCTTGTCTGCACAAAGTCCAACTGGGTCGCTTCAGGGCGTGGTGCAAGATCCCAGCGGCGAACGTATTGCTACCGCTAAAGTTGTGGTTCGCATGGTGGGTTCGCCAGTCCGGCGCCCATCGACCAGTGACAGCCAGGGCAAATTCCGGATTGACGGCTTGCTGCCCGGCTCTTACCGTGTATCTGTCCATGCTCAGGGGTTTGCTACGGCCCGATCGAGTGTCTCAGTGACCGTCAGCTTCGCCCGGGTGATTACGGTGACCATGCAGCCGGCCAACTTGCGGCAGACGGTGACCGTCCAGGGGCAGCCATCTTCCATTACCACAGAACCCATGGATACCACCAGCGACGTTCACGGCGGCGTGGTAACGGCCCACGACCTGATGACCATTCCGCTGGCCAATCGCAGTTTCGCCAATATCGCCTATCTGGTGCCTGGGACGGAACCCGTGGAACCCTCCGACCCCACCAAAGCGCGCATCACGGCGGTTTCATTTGGCGGGAGCTCGGGCCTCAACGTTCAGCTCTCTGTCGACGGTGGCGATGATTCGGACGATTACATTGGTGGATTCCTGCAGAACTTCTCGGTGGATGCGATCCAGGAGTTCGCGGTGCGGACCTCCCAGGAGGATGCGGAGACCGGGCGCACAACCGGCGGCTCGGTAGTGATCAGCACCAAGCGCGGGACGGATCATTGGCATGGGGATTTGGCTTTTTACGAGCGCGCCGCCGCGCTCAATGCGCGTTTTCCAATTGATAATCCCGCCCCTAACCCCAAGCAGCCTTTTTCAAGACAGAATTATGTGGCCACGCTGGGGGGACCGGTCCGGAAAGACAAGCTTTGGTTCTTTTCATCTTTCGAAGCCGTTCATGAGAACGCCAGCGTCGCCTACAGTCCCGCCAGTCTGACGCAGTTCAATGCGCTGGCGGCATTGGCCTCGCAAGGACTGATTCCGGGAGTCAGATCCATTCCCGTACCGGACAATATTCCGGCGCCTTTTCACGACTACTTGGGAAGCACGCGGCTTGATTGGTCACAGTCCCCCCACTCCCAGTGGTTTTTGCGGGCATCGGTTGACAACACCATCACCAGCAACGACCTGGTGGAGCAGGGCGCCCTGCCGTCGACCGGCGCCACATCGTATTCCAACTATTTCAACGCGGTGCTGAGCGACCAATACACTTTCGGTCCAACTTGGTTCGCCTCTTTCACCTTTGACGCCAGCCTTTTGCATCATACGGAACAGCGCAACCAAAACCTGGGTTTTGCGCTGGCTTTCCCGTTCAGTTCCACGGCCAGCACCATCTCCGGATTCGAAACCTTTGGTGATAACCAATTCGTGACGCCCATCACCGCCTTTCCCGTCCTGCGCAATCAGGAAAAATACCAGTTCCGCGTAGACGCGAGCCATGTGGCAGGAAATCATGCGCCGCGCTTCGGTATTGACTTCATTCATGAGCCGGTATTGAGCGGGGCGCTTGCCGCAACGGCGGAAAACCTCACCGTCTTTCCGCTGGACCCCGCGAATTACCTGGCCAATCCGAATCAGTTTTCGGCCGATCTCGTCTGTGGTCCAACGGCCACGCCGGGCGCGACGTGTACCCACACTCCCGCCAGTGACGGCAGTTTCTCGCAGGATGTCCAGCGCCTGGGAGCCTACGCGGAAGATTCCTGGCGGGCCATGCCCGGACTCACGATCAACTACGGGCTGCGCTACGATACCACCTTTGGGCTCTTCACTGCCTCGGGCCGGTCACAATTGGATAATCCTGCCTTGCAGACGCTCAAAGCCCTCGATATTCCGCTCGTCAGCGGCGCGCCTCACGACTATCGCGGCGCTCTCGCGCCGCGTCTCGGCATGGCATATGCGCTGGGGCAGTCCCGGAACACGGTGCTTCGAGCTGGCTTCGGCCTTTATTACAACGACCTGGCGCAAAACGGCTGGGTGACCGCGTTTCAGGCCGTCAATACACCCGCAGGATTCTGCATTCAACCGGGTGATCCGGGATGCTTGCCGGGAGCGGCGGCAGGCGGCGCAGGCGCCATTATCGATCCCGGTTATAAGACCCCTTACGCCATTCACGCCAGCGCCGGCGTGGAACATGCGTTCAACTCCCAATGGATGATGAGCGCCGATTGGACCCACGAGGAAGGCGTTCACGCTTACCGGCGATACCAATATCAGGCGGGTTATACTCTGTTTTCTCCTCTCTTCGCGCGGGACTTGGCGGACCAGATGAACAATGTTCCCAACCTCAGCGTCTTCCGAACGGACAACCGTTCGAGTTATGACGCCGCGTCCGTCCACTTGCAAGGAAACGTTTCGGGCCGCTTCAACGTGATTGCCAACTATACGCTGGCCAGCGCCAAGACCTGGGGTTGTGTGCTGGGCGAGCTCTTCGACTACGTCAACGGCGTGTGCAACCCGTTGCAGGCTTTTGCCCCGGGCGACTACGGTCCATCGGGGGAGGACGTCCTCAACCGCTTCGTTCTGGCGGGAACCTTCTACGCTCCGGCAGGCTTTCAGATGACGATGCTGGGCCAGGCGGAAAGTGCGCGTCCCATTACTTTAACTACGCCGGTGGACGTGAACGGCCTGGGGGATACGTTGGACGATCGCGCCGTGATCAACGGAGTCCAAACCGCCCTCGACCAGTTCCGGGGAACTCCATACATCCAGATTGATATGCGCGTCAGCCGGCCTTTCAACTTCCACGAACACTGGTCAGTGATGCCCTTCATTGAATTCTTCAACCTGCTGAACCGCAACAACCCGGGGGCGAACTACGTCACGAACATTGCGGCTTTGCCCACGCCGGTCAACAACCTGTTCAACGCCACGGCATTTTGCTTGAATGTGGCATGCACCCAAACATCGCCGATCACCAATGCGAAGCAACTGCTGGCGCCAGCCGGGGCTCTTGGAGATTTCTTTGGTCCAGGGACGACGGTGGGCATCCCCTTTGCCGCCCAGCTTGGTGTGCGCGTGACCTTCTAGCTGGCCAAGGGCTTCGCCGCGATCTCGCAACGGCGACCCTTGGGAAAGCGGCGCTACGGGCAACTGCATCTCCACTCCAATCGAAGGTGGTGGCGTCATTCGCTTGCTGTAGCGGCGGTCTGTGACCGCCGAACTTTATTTCTCAATGGATTCCGGCGCTCATACCTGAATCCGGCGCATTCTCAGAGGCGGGACGGCGTCTCGGTCGCGGATTG
>CALCEB010000129.1 GCA_937900045.1 uncultured Acidobacteriota bacterium | reverse complement strand
CTACACGCGTAAGATCGTCGGCAGCGTCAGATGTGTATAAGAGACAGGGTAGACACCGTCATTGAGTCCAGATTTCTCAGGGGTCACCAGAAAGGCTGGATAGCCCTGCGACCGGAGTGTGGCGACCATCGATTCGGCATCCTCCGCCGAGTGCAGAGCGGCGATTTGAACAATCAAGCCTGAACCCTGCTGGCGATGTGCCGGCGGTGCTGCGGATTTGGCGGCCGACGATTGTTTCCGAACTACCGCCGGAGTTGGGGAAGAGACCGGAACCGTCGTCGAAGAAGGCGTACCTGGAGTTGACGCCGTGACGGACGGTCCTGTTGACGGGATATTCTGTTCCTGCACTTGACCGCCGGAATCGGCATTGCTGGGGGTGGTAGCGTTGGGCTCGGAGGATTGCGTGGTATCCGGAGGAGCATTGACGGGCGGCGGAATGTCGCCAGGAGGCGAGACGCGCTCCACCTCGGGGGTGTTAGCGTTGACATTCCTTTCGTTCGATCCCACCAGAAATCCAAGAGTAAAGAAAACGGCGCAGACTCCGACACCAGCAATAAAGATAAAAGTGAGTTGCTTAACGGTCAGGCCTCGCGCCGTGGAGCGCGAATCGGTTCTCTGTTCCATGGTTCACCACATAGAGTGAAATGCCCCCTCACCCGTCCCGCTACGCGGTCCACCCTCTCCCTCCGCGCGCGCGGGGAAGAGGGTGAATATCTTCCTTGGTCAGCCGGGTCCGTCTCTCTCCCCCAGTCGCGCGGGAGAGAAGGCTGGGTTGAGGATTGTCAAGAAGCGGACGAACCGGCTGGGCCTGCCGGAGCGGGCGGAGTTGCTGCCGGCCCCGGGCCGGTCGAAGCCGCCGGAACTGCAGCCCGAACCGTCGAGGGTGAAAGCCCCTGAGTCACCCTTCCCGTCAGGCCCGTGAGCATGTCGAGCGGCAGCGGGAAGACGATGGTGGTATTCTTTTCCGTACCGATTTCAGTGAGCGTCTGGAGGTATCGGAGGGTGATGGAAACCGGTTCCTTTTCCATCATCATGGCAGCCTCGGCGAGTTTGGCGGCAGCCTGAAATTCGCCGTCGGCGTTGATAATCTTAGCGCGGCGCTCACGTTCTGCTTCAGCTTGGCGGGCGATGGCTCGCTGCATCTCCTGCGGCAGGTCCACCTGCTTCACTTCAACCTTGGCCACCTTAATGCCCCACGGTTCCGTATGCTCATCAAGAATGGTTTGCAACCGCAGGTTCAGTTTTTCGCGTTGGGAGAGCAGGTCATCCAGCTCCACCTCGCCCAACACCGAACGCAGCGTCGTCTGCGCCAGTTGCTCGATAGCATAGCGGTAATTCTCCAGCTCGATCACCGCTCGCTGGGCGCTGATGACGCGAAAATAGACGACGGCGTTCACCTTCAACGAAACGTTATCCCGCGTGATGACATCCTGCGGGGGAACGTCCCAGGCAACGACGCGCAGCGAGATCTTGACGATTTTATCGATGGGCCAAAGGATGAAAATCAGGCCGGGGCCCTTGTCCGGGGTCTGAACGCGGCCCAAGCGGAAGATGACCGCCTTTTCATATTCGCGCAACACGTTCAAACATCCAAAGACCCAGAGAACAATGATGACCACCAGTACAATCAGTGCGCTTGGCATGTTCGGCTCCTTCTTGTGAAGAGTATTCAGCAGTCAGCGTGCAGCTCACAATTCGCGGGTTCTAGGCAGGGCCGGGTCTTATACCCGCCCACAGGCTTCTTTGGCCCGCCGTGCGCAGGCGACCCCGGCGTCGCCTCAAAATCCCCACGCCCACTCAACCACCGTGGCAACTCACCCCGATGTCTTCGGCTCCAAGTCTACGACCAGTGTCAATCCATCAATCTGGCGGACGCGAATACGGTCACCGGCCCGAACGCTGGCCGCGGCCCGCGCCTCCCAGATTTCCCCGTGCACCAGCACCTTGCCGAAAGGAGCGAGGTCGGTACGGGCGACGCCCGTTGAATTGATAAGCCCTTCGCCTCCCGTGATGGCCTTCTGCCGGCTTGCCATGACCGCGGCGCGAAGCAGGAGCACGCAGATCACCGCCACGGGCAGCGCCACGCTCAGCGAAGTCAAAAGATGAATCTGCGCGCCCGGCCAGGGGGAGTCAATCAGAATCAGTGAACCGACCACCATGGCCACCACACCTCCCGCCGCCAGAATGCCGTGCGAAGTAATCTTGACCTCCAGGACAAAAAGGAGAAAGGCCAGGAAGATCAGGACCGCGCCCAGGTAATTGATGGGCAGCATATGGAATCCGTAGAGAGCAAGCACTAAGGCGATAGCGCCTCCCACTCCGGGCAGGACCATGCCGGGATGGGTGAACTCAATATAGAGACCTAATGCGCCGAGGGCGCCAAGAATGAAAGCGATGTTGGGATCGGCCAGGTGAGCCAGCAGGCGCTCCCGGGAAGTCATGTTGTAGGCAACAATACGGGCATTCTTAAGGTGGAGGACGGTTGTTGAGCCATCAAACCGCTGGACCGGTTTGCCGTCGAATTGGTTAAAAATGTCCTGCGGTTGATTAGCAATGGCGTCAATCAGGCGCCCGTCCAGCGCTTCTTTGTCGGTATAGGACTTGCTTTGGCGCACGCCCGCTTCCGCCAACTGGACGTTGCGGCCCCGCTTCTGAGTGATGCTGCGGATGAAAGCCGCCGCGTCATTTTCGACCTTCGCCTCCATGGTCTTGCCGATATCGGCGCCGTTCATCATCACGGGGTGGGCGGCCCCGGTGTTGGTGCCGGGCGCCATGATCGCCAGATCGCCGGCGAGCAGAATGAAAAAGCCGGCGGAAGCGGCGCGGCTGCCGCTGGGCGCGACGTAGGTAATGACGGGAACATGGGAGTGGATGACGGCCTTCACAATCTCCCGCATGGAAGTTTCAAGGCCACCGGGGGTGCTCAGTTCTAAAAGCACGGCCTGCGCGCCGATGTGATTGGCATCGTCAATGCCGCGGGCAACGTACTCCGCAGTGACCGGCTCAATGATGTCATTCAGGTTGACTTCAACCACAACCGGACGGGTTTCTTCAGGGTTCGAGCCGGAAGCCGGAACAGGTGTTACGGAAAGGATCGCCGTGGCCGCCGTCAGCGCAATTAAGGTTTGAAGGATCAGTCCAGTTGGCTTCATTTTAAGGCGTCTTTCTGGCCGTTTTCGACTGTTGTTGAATGGATTGGATCAATTGCCGAGCGTTCTTGTCTCCCGGATTCATATTCAGAGCCGTTTCTGCCTCTTCCAGCGCTTCGGCGGGCCGCTTCAGTGACTGGTAAGTGTGCGCCAGCCACAGATGCGTGGCGGCGTTGTTGTCAAGCTGGAGTGAAGTCTGAAATTCCTGCAGCGCCTTCAGGTGCTTCCCCGAAAGCTCGTAAGCCTGGCCCAGCAGCAGATAGCATTCGCTACTTTCCGGAATCAAGGAGACGGCTTCCTGGAGTTCGCGGATGGCCTCGGGATAGCGTCCCTGCGAGACCAGTTGCCGCCCCTGAGTCAGATGGAAGCTGCCATGCACTTCGGGAGGCAGCATCGAAAGTTTCTGCTCCAAGGTATTGTGCACGGTGACGGAAAGCAGACGAAAAGCTTTGCCGTGATAAGCCTTGGTGATGCGAGGCTGCGGAAGGATATTCTCGGCAAGATCCGCCATGGAGCTGCCGGCATGAGCCGCGACCCAGGAAAGTTGCTCCTGTTCTCCTTCAGTATTGCCCATTTTGCCGAGGGCCGAGGCGAGAAGCGTCCGGGCGCGAAGATCATTGGCATTAAGGCTTATGGCCTGCCGGAGGTACTTTGCCGATTCCTGATAATTTCTCAGATAGTAGTAGCTCGCGCCCAGATTGAAGCAAAAGACGGGATCCCGGGCATCACCGTCATGAGCGTGAAGGAAGCTCTTCAGGGCTTCTGGATAGTTTCCGGCGCGGGCCTGCAGGACTCCCAGGTTATTCCAGACTTCGTTGAGAGGCATGGAGAGGGAAAGCGTTTGGAAGGCGCTCTCCGATTCCTTATCGCGCCCCAGGAAAAAATCATCCACGCCGAGCAGGAAAAGGGCTTCGCTGAAATGCTGATCCGCCGGCTTAAGCTTTCCCAGCCACTGGGCGGAGCTTGAGTAATCCTTCTGATTGAAGTAGTAACGTCCCAACTGGAAGGCAGCGTGATGATCGCTGGGATTCAGACGATCGGCCTCGCGGAGGAAATGAATGCGCGTTCCATCATCGAGGGCGAGGATGCCACGGATGTAACTTTCAAAAGCGTCCAGGCGCACGGGCGGGAACTGGCGGGCAAAGTCCTCCTGAGTACCAGCGCTGAACGAGGCATCGTAGGTGGCCAGAATCCGCCACGCCAGGTTGGTCTGAAGGCTTACCAGGTCTGCCAGCGCCCCCGAAGCCTGAAGCGGAGGATGGAGCTTCAGCTTGTGAACGTTCAAGAGTTGAGCGGAAGCGGAAAGTTGCTTTCCGGTCACTTTGAAATAACCCACGATGGCCCAATCGACGCCCAGAGTCTGCGCCACTTTGTATTCGCTGGCGAGCGTCAAAACCGTAGCCGGTGGAACACCCAGTTGGGAATAAGCAGCGTTGCGCTCATCGTGGCCCAGGACGTAGCGGCCCCGCCCTGCGAGACGCTCCGAAAGAATTTCCGAAAAGGCTTCGGAAATCCAGCCAAGATCGGACTGCGCGCTGCGATTCTCAAACGGGAATACAACAATAGTCCGCGTGCCGGGAGCGGCGTGGAGGTTACAAGCTATGGACCAGAAAAACAAGAAGATGAGTGTTTTTCTCATGAAAGATGATGCCCTGGCAATTATAGCATCCAGCGAAAAGCGCGGGGGTGAAGATTGAAGCAGCGAGCGGGAGCAAGTTGAATAGACGTTGAGGTGAACCCCTCACCCGGCGCTTTGATGGAAAGGCGCCTTTGCACCGAACGGGTGTTCCGCAGCAACTCCGCGCTAATCTTTGATGGCAATTGGCGGGTTCTTAAGAAGAGCGACATAGGCGGGGTCACTCTTAAGCTTTTCGAAGTCAGGATCCTTATTGAGCTGCCGGTAGTTGCGGAATCCATCCTCAAGAGCATGGCGCAGATAGCGGATGGCTTCCGTGTTGCGGCCCAGAGAAGCGAAAACCTTGGCCATATAAAAGTAATACTCCACGTCCGACCCGCGCGCTTGCACAATAGTTCCCGTCTTCGAATTCTGGAGAAGAATATTAGGATCGAGCATCAATGCCTGCCGGTATTGCTCTACGGTTTCCTGGTACTTGCGCCGGTGGTAATAGGCGGTCCCAAGATTCAGGTGGAAGGAAGGATTGTTAGGCTCAAGAGTGAGGGCGTGCTTGTAAAACTTGATGGCCTTCTTATCCTTGCCAGCGAGGTAGAAGGTGGTTCCCGCATTGTTCCAGGCTGCGGCGAAATTGTGTTGAAAGTGGATGGCGCGCTGATATGCCTTCCGCGCTGAACGTAAATTCGATTCCTCCTGAAAAGCGATGCCCATCTTGTTCCAGATTGCGGCATTGGAGATGCCGGTCTGCCGCAAGGCCCGGTAGTAGTAATCCACCGCGTCCTCGTAAGACTTGCGGGCCATGTAAATGTCACCGCGCATTTCGAGGGAGAGAGGCGCGAAGGATTGAGCTGGGGCCGCGCTGTCTTGGGGGGAGTGAGTAGGGATGGGCTGCCCCTGCGGAAGGTCCGCAGCATGGAGGCAAGGCAGGAACAGAGCACACTCAACAAGGGCCACGAAAAATGCCATCCGGAGAGGAAGACGCCGTCCGAACCTAAGATTTAGTTTCATAGTTCACCTCCGTTCAAGAGGCCAAGCGTGTTCAGGACGGGCGGCGACCGCCTTCACGGGTTGGAATCGGTTGCAGGAGGCGGATTTTCCTGCTTTCCCTTCTTGTGCTTAAAAATCGAGAAAAACTTCTTGAAGACTCCACCTTGCGACTTATTCGCCGGCCTCTTCGCCGCCTGGGGAGTAGTTTGCGCCATGCCTGTGGAAGAGTCAACTGGTCCCGACGAACCCTGGCCATCCGTGACCGGAACTGCGGTGGACGACGGGGATGCGGCCGTCGCATTTGAGGGGTGTTTTTGGGCGGCAGGTCCATTGATGGGAAATACCTTGCGGATTATTCCAGCCAGCTTTGCGCCCAAGCTTCCCGATTCCGGCTGGGTTCCATCAATGTAAACCTCATCCGGGCCGGCGAAGGGATTTCCAGTGACCTGAGCCAGAGCCTTCGGATCGACGGACGCCGTGATCACGCCCATGGGCGGGGCGAAGGGCTGAACCTTGTGATACTCCGGCAATTGAATGGCCTTCTTCATGAAAGCCGTCCAAACGGGGAGAGCGGAGCGGGCCCCGGAAAGGTTCAGTTGACGGTTATCGTCGTAGCCGGTCCAAGTGACACAAACCAGGTTGGAAGTGAAGCCAGCGAACCATCCGTCATGGGAAGTGCCGGTCTTGCCGGCGGCGGGAGCAATGAAACCTCGCGCCCGGGTGCCCTCGCCTGTCCCATGATCGATGACGGTTTCAAGCAGGCTGTCCAAGAGGTAAGCCACCCGTGGGTCTAAGACCTGGCGGATTACGGGTTGACCTTGATAAAGCACCCTGCCACTGGAATCTTTCACTGCCAGAATCAGTTGCGGCGCCACATACTCGCCATTATTGTCAAAAATGGTGTAAGACCCCGCCAAATTGAGCGGCGTGGTTTCATAGGCGCCGAGAGCGATTGCCGGCGTGGCCTCAATCTGCGGGCTGAAACCGGCGCGGATGGCGAGATCGCGAATCTTGTCGTATCCCGTCATTTGCGCGAGGTTCACAGTGGCCACGTTCAACGAAAGCCCCAAGGCTTCCCGCACGGTCACGAGGCCGTAGTATTCACCTTTGTAGTCTTTGGGCTCATAGGTCTGGTTGCCGAATTGGAAGGTGGTGGGTACATCTTGAAGGACGGTGGCCGGGGTGATTACCGGCTGCGATCCGTCCACGGCGGAGCTGAGCGCGGTGGCATAGACAAAGGGCTTAAAGGTTGAGCCGGGCTGGCGCCGGGCCATGGCGTGGTCAAGTTGGCTGACGGCATAGTTGCGTCCGCCCACCAAGGCGCGAACTTGACCGGTGTGAGGGTCAAGAGCCACCAGCGCCACCTGTGGTTCATCGGGCCCGGGCGGAGGCAATCCTTTTGCAGGACGTCTTCCTTTCAACTCTTTATCCACGTCCTGCATGCCTTCCAAGACTCCTGCAGAAGCGGCCTTCTGCAACGCAGGATCGAGCGTTGTATAAATGCGATAACTCTGGGAAAGAAGGTCCTGGTCGGAGAACTGTGAGGAGAGCTGATCCTTCACCAAGTCAACAAAATAGGGGGCCTGACTGCCGCCCACGTTCCGGGCCGCCACTCCGAGAGGCGCAGCTTCAGCCTCCGCAGCCTGGCGGGGCGTAATGTATTTGTCCTCCACCATCAAACGCAAAACGGTGTTGCGTCGATCCGTCGCCCGGCGTGGGTACTTGTGCGGCGAGTAGAGGTTTGGCCCGCGAATGATGCCGGCAAGCAGCGCCGCTTCAGGCAGGGTCAGATCCTTCACGTCCTTATTGAAATACGCATCCGCAGCTTCGCCGAACCCATAGATGGAAAAGCTGCCCCGCTGGCCGAGATACACCTGGTTCGCATAAAGCTCAAAGATCTGTTTCTTGCTGAGCCGCTGCTCCATCATCAGAGCCAGCATAATCTCTTCGATCTTGCGCTTGTAGGTGCGGCGGGGAGAGAGAAAGAAGTTGCGCGCCAACTGCATGGTGAGGGTGCTTCCGCCTTGCACGCGCGAATCGGCTCGAATGTCCGCCACGGCCGCAGCAAAAATGCGGTAGACATTCACTCCGAAATGGGAAAAGAACCGGCGATCTTCCGCCGCCAGGATGGAATCCCTCAAATCCTCCGGCAATTCGTCATAATCCACCACGCGCCGCTTGGCTCGATTCTGGCCGAACAACGTGGTGATCAATTCGGGTTCGAGCAGATAGTGGCTGAGCGGCTGGCCATTGGCAAGGTCCGTGATGGAAACCAACCGGCCGGAGTTGAAGGCCAATGCTGCGGACCCCTGGGGTTCCGGACCATCGTGGAGGAAGGAAGCGGTTCCCGGCTCAACCTCCAGCCGCGATCCTTTCAACCGGTAGGCCCCAATTGCCGGGTTACGTAATTTGCCTTCCGTATAGAGCGCCCGGCGCAAGCGGGCCGCCACTTGATTGGGAGTCAGGGCCTGGCCCGGCTCGACCTCAATCGGGGCCGAGAATACCAGGGACGGATTGTCAAAGACGTTGCCGTTGAGCCGGGCGTCAATCATCTGCGAAAAGCGCACGTAATAGTGCAGGAATACGCCCGTTGCTAAGAATAAGACCACCAGAACGAAGACGGTGATCTCTTTCTTCCAGTTAATCAGGATTTCCAAAATACTGAGGGCTATGCCGCGAATGAGAGATGCTGAAGGCTTGCGGCGAGCGGGGTTCTTAGTGGCCGGTTTTTTGGTGGGCGCTGACATCTACAAAGCCCGGTTCTCAGCCGAAGGTTTGAAGTGCAAGGAAAGTGTGTAGACCTTCAAATCGATAGGAACTGTGTAATCCACATGGATCTTCACTCCGTCCATGTTGGATGACACTTGCACGTTGTCGAAGCTAACGGGCAAATCCAGGCTATGGGCTTTATCGACGATGTTTCGCTGGATATCCTCGGGCGCCGAGCGAGAGACGGTGGCCTGAACCGCAAGGTTCTGGATGTAATCCGCAAGCTCGTAATTCTGAACGTAAACCGGAATCGTCTTAACGGCAAAGTATGCGATCGCCGCTAGAATGACGAGCGTGACGATGCCCTTTAAGCGGCCCCGGCCCGAATCGAGGGTTGACATTTTACAATCCGGTCCTAGCAAGTCTGAGAAGTGCCTGGAGCGAGCATACGAATCCGCCCCTCCGTCTATTCTTTCCGGCTTCATCCGTGCCTGCCGCGAAACTTCGACAACCCCCTCGAGCCCCTCCGAAGTTAGCATCCCAGCCTTCCCCTCAACGCCGGGATCACTTCTGGAAGCTTAACATCCGTCGCTTGCTTTGTCGAGCGTTCCAGCAACTCCACCAAACCTTGGCCAATTTTCCGTTTGCCCACAGTAATACGGAAAGGAACGCCGACCAGGTCCGCATCTTTGAATTTGACGCCCGGCCGCTCGTCACGGTCGTCAAAGAGCGCATCCACACGGTGCTTGAGCAACTCATCATAAAGTGATTCGGCGGCAGCGCGCACCGCGGCATCATCCATATTGGCGGCCGTGAGGATAACCTCAAACGGGGCAATGGGACGGGGCAGAAACAGACCGTCCTTATCGTGATTTTGCTCCGCCGCGGCGCTCAGGATGCGTTCAACTCCTATGCCGTAGGAACCCATCACGAGCGTTACCTCCTTGCCCTGTTCATCGAGGACCGTGGCATGCATCGCCTCCGAATACCGGCGGCCCAGTTTGAACACGTGGCCCAGCTCAATGGCTTTGGTCACACGCAGCGGGCGCCCGCATTGAATGCACGGGTCGCCTTCCTCCACCTGGCGGACATCGGCGAACTCAGCCTGAAAATCCCGGCTGGGAGTGACGTTGCGAAGGTGCTCGCCGTCGCGGTTGGCGCCGGCCAGCAGATTCTTTCGACCCTCCAAGGCCAGGTCCGCAATGATTCGCACGCCCTTCAATCCCACCGGCCCCAGCGATCCAAGATGAGCTCCATGCAAGGCAAATGCTTCCTCCGGGGTTGCCGGCCGGAAAACGTCTGTGCCCAAGGTCATTGCCAGCTTCGTCTCGCTCATAGTGTGATCCCCGCGCAAAAGGATCACCACGGGATGGCTCTCCACAAAGAAATCCAGAGTCTTGATCATCCGCGCCGGACTCTCGGCAGTAAATTTCACAAGATCGTCGATGGTCTTCTTACCTGGCGTGGCAAACGGCTCCGGAGGCGAATCGCCGGGAAGATCATCAACCGGCGCGGGCCGTGATTGCGCTTTCTCAAAGTTCGCGGCATATCCGCAATCGCACACAGCGATAGAATCCTCGCCCACTTCTGCCGGGGCCGTGAATTCGCTGGACACCTTGCCACCCATCATCCCGGAAAACGCCTCGACGTGCAGAAACCGCAGGCCGCAACGCTCAAAAATGCGGTGATAGGCGTCAACGTGTTTCTGGTAGCTCACGTCGAGGCCCGCTTCGTCCAGGTCGAAGGAATACGAATCCTTCATGATGAACTGCCGCAGGCGGAGCAGGCCGGATTTGGGCCGGGGCTCGTCGCGAAACTTCTCCTGAATCTGATACCAGATTTGGGGAAGCTGGCGATAAGACCGCAGCTCGCTGCGGGCGATGTTGGTCATCTCCTCTTCGTGCGTGATACCCAGACAAAGATCGTGCTGGTTGCGATCCTTGAACTTGAAGATCACATCCACCTGATCCCAGCGGCCCGATTCCTTCCAGAGCTCTGCGGGATTGAGCGCCGGCAGATAGAATTCCTGCGCGCCGATGCGGTTCATCTCCTCACGGATAATCTGGTTGATCTTCAAGAAAGAACGCTGCGCCAGGAACAGATGGGCGTAAACCCCGGCCGCAACCTGCCGGATGTAACCGGCGCGCAACAGAAACTGGTGGCTGGGAGCTTCGGCGTCGGCGGGCGCCTCGCGCAGGGTAGGAATAAAGACTTTGCTCCATCGCATAAGAAGAAATCGTCCTTCCTGGTCCGGCCTCCGCAGCCGTTTGATATTCTTTCCGGCAGGAAGACGCCCGGACGTTCTGGCGCTCCTTCAGGGCAATGAGCCATTGTTGGGGATAAGGAAGCATTGTGTCAAGAAAAGGGCGGTCCTGGTAGTGACTCAGTTTGCTGTAGCGGCGCTCTATGAGCGCCGGAAACCGTTGAGGATACAAGTTCGGCGCTCATAGAGCGCCGCTACAGCAAACTGAGTCATTACCGCGGCCCTTGTTATGCCCTGTTTTGGGGCAGTGCAAGGCGCGGGGCCTGCGGCGCAGGAGGGAATCCGGGCTACTTCAAAAAACCTTCCAGCCGCAACCAGTGGTCAACCAGTGTGGGCCAAATGGAGAGTTCCGGATACTTCTGCCCCAGTCCTACCCCGTGGGGGCCACGCTCAAAGATATGAAGCTCGGCCGGGACGTGGTTCTTATGCAACGCCATATAGAACATCACGCTGTTTTCGACCGGAACCACCGGGTCAGAATCCGTCTGGAACAGGAACGTGGGAGGCGTTTGGGATGTGACGTGCAATTCATTCGAGAGGTTATCAATCAGCTCCGGAGAGGGATGATCCCCCAACAAGTTCCGGCGGGACCCCTTATGGACGAATGGTTCCTTCATGGTGATCACCGGATACGCGAGCACCATGAAGTCCGGCCTCGAGCTCGCACGCTCGATGGGGTCTGGCGCCTTGGAATTGCCATTATCAAAATGCGTTCCTACCGTTGAGGCGAGATGACCGCCCGCGGAGAATCCCCAGATGCCCAGATGATCGGGCCGAATGCCATATTCAGCAGCGTGAGCTCTCACCATTCGCATCGCCCGCAGTCCATCGTCCATTTCCGCCGGGTGGTGGTAGCGAGGACCCAGGCGGTACTTCAAGACAAACCCGGCTACACCCAATGAATTCAGCCATTCGGCCACATCACGACCTTCATAGGTCATGGCCAGCTCTTGGTAACCGCCGCCAGGGCAAATGACAATGCCGGAGTGCGCTGCGTTCGGGTGATCGGGAAGATAAATGGTAAGGCTTGGCTTGTCCGCGTCCGCTGTGCCCAGCACGCCCGGAGCCCCATTGGGCCAAAGCAGAATGGTCTTCGGCGGCGCCGCCATGGCAGGAATTGCAAATGCGAAAAAGAGTGCGTCTACGATGACGTTTTTCAATCAATCCTCGCGGGTTACTTTGCTGATGGTGAGAGCACCTGCTTGCTGAACGCCTGGAAAAACTGATTCACCACCTGCCGCGCCGTGGCCTGTACCAACCGTTGGCCAACGCTGGCGATCAAGCCTCCGACCTGCGCTTCACCTGAATATTGGATCTTCGTTCCGCCCTGGTTATCCGCAGAGAGGCTCAACGTGCCTTCACCGCTCACAAAGCCGCCCGCGCCCTTACCCTCAACCTTCATGCGATAGCTTACCGGCGGGACAACATCTGCAAGCTCGATCCTGCCTTGATATGTTCCCTTGACTGCCCCAATGCCAATCTTGAGCACGGCTTGGAAGCTGCCATCAGGCGCAGGTTCCAGCTTCTCGCAACCCAGCAAGGCGTGCGCCAGGGATTCGGGGCTCATCAGGTATTGCCAAACGGTTTCGCGAGGTGCGGCAATGCTGTAGGCGCCTTCAATTTTCATGGTTAAAACGCGGCTTTCGTGGGGGCGGTTTTGTATCAACCCTGGACGGCCACGGGTTGCAGCGATGATGCACCGCGCGCGCGTTCCACGGCCTTGGCCAGCGCCCGGCGCGTATACACCCGCGCCAAATGTCCCCGGTATTCGGCCGAGGCGTAAAGGTCGCTGTTCAACTCCAATCCTTGTGCGGCCACCGCAGCCGCCTCATCCAATTTATGGTTCGTTGGCGATTTCCCGCTCAACACTTCCTCGACAGCCACAGCACGAACCGCCTTTGCCCCCGCGCCGGTCAGCCCGACAGCCGCCTTTGCCACCGCCCCGGATTCTGTAAGCGTCACGCAGGCGGCTACACCCACCATCGCATAGCCCGAAGCCGGGTGATGAAGCTTCAAGTAAGCTTGGCCGGTGTGAGGCGGCATCGCCCGCACGCGGATGCTGGTCAGGATCTCATCCGGCTGGAGGGCGGTAGTCATCAGGTCTAAAAAGTAGTCCGCAGCTTTAATCGATCGCGAACCGCGCGCGCTGCGCGCCTCAATCTCCGCTTCAAGAGCCAGAATTGCGGCGGGCCAGTCCGCAGCAGGATCGGCATGGGCCAGGCTGCCGCCGATCGTCCCCTTGTTCCGGACTTGAACGTCTCCAATTTCCGATGCTGTTTCCGGCAGGAGCGGGCAAAGGCGCTTCAGTAAATCGGAGGCTTCAATCTGGTAATGCGTCGCCAACGCGCCAATCTCAATCCGCCCATCTTCCTCACGGATATTCCGCAGTTCTTCGATTCTGCCAATGTCGATCAGATATTTCGGACTGGCCAGCCGCAGCTTCATTATGGGGATCAGGCTGTGTCCACCGGCCACAATCTTCCCGTCCGCGCCGGTTTCAGCCATCGCCTGCCACGCTTCCTCTAGCGTGGTTGGACTGTGGTATTCAAACGGTTCCGTAATCATCACCATCTCCTTCGTCTGTAGCGGCGGTCTCTGACCGCCGAATTCTATTTTCAACAACTTCCGGCGGTCAGAGACCGCCGCTACAGCAAACTGTCCCACTACCCGGCACCCGTGCCCCTAGGCGCTCATTGGCTGATTCAAAATTCTCCAGATTTTTTCAGGCTTCAGCGGCATATCCACGTGCCGCACCCCATGCTGGCTCAACGCATCGACCACGGCGTTGACCACCGCCGGGGTCGATCCGATGGTCCCGGCCTCGCCCACGCCTTTCACCCCCAATGGATTCACAGGAGTTCTCGTTTCCATGCCCGATGTCTCGAACCACGGAAACTGGTGGGCCTTGGGCATGGCGTAATCCATCAGCGTGCCGGTGAGCAACTGTCCATTCTCATCGTAGACGTGGTCTTCCCACAGCGCCTGGCCAATGCCCTGCGCCAGGCCGCCGTGAATCTGGCCATCCACCAGCATCGGATTCAACACCCGGCCGCAATCATCCACCGCGTAATAGTTGCGCAGTTTCACCTCACCGGTTTCTGCGTCAATCTCCACCACGGCCAAGTGCGCGCCAAAAGGAAAGGTGTAATTAGGCGGCTCGAAAACGAACTGCTCTGCAAGCCCTGGCTCAATACCGGGCGGAAGCTGCTTGGCAAAGATGGCCTCCGCCACAATGTCCCCAAAGGCCACGGATTTCGCTCCGTCTTTGGTTTGAATCTTGCCACTTTCAAAAATCAGTTCGCCGGGCTTCACTTCCAGTTTGGGCGCGGCGATGCGAGCCATCTTCTTCTTCAGTTTTTCGACCGCATTGTGAATTGCCGTTCCGCCCACCGCCGTCGTGCGGCTGCCGAACGTGCCAATCCCCAGCGGCACCATTCCAGTATCGCCGTGGAAGACGGTCACGTCATCGTAGGGAATGCCGAAGCCCTCCGCCACGATCTGCGCGAAGGTGGTCTCTTCACCCTGCCCGTGCGGAGAAGTCCCGCTCAACACCGTAACCTTCCCGGTGGGATCAATGCGTACCGAACCGAATTCCCACCCGCCGGCGGGCATGCGGCTGGAGGGCCCCATGGCGCAAATTTCCACATAAGTCGAAAGACCCAAGCCCAGATACTTGCCCTTTTTCCGCAATTTTTCCTGCTCGCGGCGCAGCTTCGCATACCCGGAAATCTTGGTCAGCTTCTTGAGCGCCTTTTGATAATTCGCCGTGTCGTAGGTGACGCCGGTGGGCAATGCCAGCGGAAATTCCTTGGGTTGCGGGAAATTCTTCATTCTGAACTCGGCAGGGTCCATGTTCATTTCGCGCGCTGCAATATCCATGATGCGTTCAATGATATACGTGGCTTCCGGCCGGCCGGCGCCGCGATAAGCATCCGTCGCCATCTTGTTGGTGAACACGCCCTTGGTTTCCACGAACACGTTGGGAATGTTGTAGCAGCCCAGAATCATCAAAGCAGTCAGCGTGGGGATGGCGGGCGTCAGAAGCTGGTGATACGCGCCCAGGTCAGCAATGATCCAGCATTTCAAGCCCATCACTTTGCCATCCGGTTGCACGTAGATCTCAACATTGTTGATCTGGTCGCGCCCGTGAATGGTGGCCAGCATATTTTCCCGGCGGCCTTCAATCCATTTCACCGGCTTCCCCAACATTCGCGACGCAAAGCACGCCACGCCTTCCTCGCCATAAACGTTCAACTTGGAGCCGAAGGCCCCGCCCACTTCCGGAGCAATCACGCGGCACCGGGCCTCATCCAGGCCGGTCATGATGGCAAGCTGAGTCTTCAGGATGTGGGGAATCTGGGTTGACGACCAAACCGTCAGCATGTCCTCGCCCGGCGAGTAACTGGCAATCACGCCTCGCGTTTCCATAGAAGCGGGCGCCAGGCGTTGGTTCACCAGGCGCTGCTTCACAACTTTCAAACTCGTATCGGCCTCAATCGCCTTCCAGTCCCCGCCTTCGAGCTTTGCCACAAAAGCGAGATTGTCCCCCAGTTTTTGATGGACCAGGGGAGAACCGGGTTCGATCGCCTTTTCCGGATTCACGACCACCGGAAGGGGTTCGTAATCGACTTCAATTTTCTCAGCGGCATCGCGCGCCAGATACCGGTCCGTGGCAATCACCGCTGCCACCGGCTCACCGGCGTAGCGAACTTCATCGATAGCCAGGCAGGGGTGATCCGGGACTTTGAGTCCTTCCATGCCCGCCGCGCACGGCACCAAGCCAAGCTTGCCTTTCAGGTCGGCCCCCGTGAGCACAGCCATCACGCCGGGCATCTTTTCGGCTGCCGTCACATCCACGGACTTGATGCGCGCGTGGGCGTAAATGCTGCGGGCAAAGGCCATGTGCAACATGCCATCCAGCTTAAAGTCATCCACGTAGTGGCTCCGGCCTTGAATCAGCCGAGGGTCTTCTTTGCGCTTGATCCGTTCACCAAGTATTGCGATGGCCATGTTGTCCTCCTTCGAATCCTTTGTTGTAAATTCCCGCTTCCTGCTTACTGCTCCTTGTTCTCCACGGCCCACTCCACCGCTTTTACAATGTGCTGATAGCCCGTGCAGCGGCAGAGATTGCCTTGCAGACCTTTGCGAATTTCTTCCCGCGTGGGGTGAGGATTGCGCTTTAACAGTTGATGAGCGGCCACAATCATGCCGGGCGTGCAGAAGCCGCACTGCAAGCCGTGCTCTTCCCAAAATCCCTGTTGCAGCGGATGCAGCTTGCCGTTGGTTGCCAGCCCTTCAACGGTCGTAATCTCCGCGCCATTCGCCTGCACGGCAAACATGGTGCAAGCCTTCACCGCATCGCCGTTCACCAGCACCGTACACGCGCCGCAGATGGAGCTTTCGCAGCCAATGTGCGTGCCGGTCAGCCCTGCGACGTCGCGCAGGTAATGCACCAGCAGCAGCCTCGGTTCCACATCGTCGTCCCGCCATTTGCCATTCAAATTGATTCGAATCTTCAAGGCTGGAATCTCCCTTCTCTCTACTGTTCCCGTCAGCGCCCGCTTGCCATCCGCCATTCGGGTCTCACGCTCGATTCACACAAGCAACGCCATCAGGTATACGACTCCGCGAAAGTAAAGTCAACGATTTCGAAACCGGTGCGAAAAGCAGGTAGCGCAGAGTTTCGCTTTCCAGAAACTCTGCGGCATTTATCCCTTGCAGGCCACAAGCCGCTCAAAATGGCGGCGTAAAGCCGCCTCTACTCAAGCGCCGTTTGCCTTGCCCTATTGCTAAAGGAGCCCTTTCAAATCCCTCGCGCCGTGCAGCACGCGGACCAGTTCGATCCCTTGCGGCACAATCCGGTAAAACACCAGGTAATTTCCAACTGGAAAGCTTCGCAGCCCCGGAGCTAAGCCGTCGCGGGCCGTGCCCAGTGCCGGATTCTGGGCGTACAACTCCAGCTTGGAATCGATCCGCCGAAGTAACCGATCGGCGGCGCCGGGGTTGTCGGCGGCAATGTAACGCCAAATGTCCCGGTAGTCGTGCTCCGCCAGCGCCGAGCGGCGCACCACCGCCATCAATCGCGTTCTCTTCCGCCCGCCCGCCGCGGACGTTCTTCGGCGATGATCTTTTCGGCATCGAAGACGGCGGACTGGCCTGCATCCAACTGCTCGATCCCCCGCCGCACTTCCCGTCGCAGGGTGGCCTCGTGCTCAGGCGTGAACTCCTCCTGCTCCTTGAGCACCTCCAGCGCTTCGTTGACGATATCGCTGGCGTCGGCGTATTGCCCGGTCTTGACCCTTTCGGCTACGAATCTCTCCAGTTCCGGTTTGAGCTGGACGTTCATCGGAACACCTCCATTACCGATCAGCAGATTGCGCAGAGTTTCGTTTTCCAGAAACTCTGCGGCATTTATCTTGCAGGCCACAAGCTGCAGACTTCCTGAAGCGCGGAAGTCTGCGCTACCTGCTCAGGACTCCCACGGGTTAATCACGCCAAGCCCCACAACCGAGAAATCGCCCACACTGCGTGACACGACCGTAAGATTGTGTTGGAGGGCGGTTGCCGCGAGCAGAGCATCAATGACTGAGAGAGGCCGCCCTTTCAACTGCGCCTGGGCGCAAAGCAACCCCCACCGATTTGCAATCGGCTCATTGACCGCCAGGATTCGGCCTTCGAACCAGTCGCGTAAATCCCGCTCAAGCCATAGCTCCAACTGCGTACGCCGCTTGCTGGGAGGAAGAAGCTCGATTCCCAATCGAATTTCTCCGAAGGTGAGGACACAGGCGTAAAGGGATTCGGTGTCGGCTGCTTCGAGCCAGAGCTTCACGCGCTGGTCTGGTTCGCCTCGCCGGTTGAACTCGGAAAGCACATTGGTATCGAGCAGGAATCCGCTCATAGTTCAATGGGACGTCCCTAATCTTTCCGCCTCTCCAAATTCAACTCCGCGCCAGCCAGTGGAGATTCCATTAGGAATTGCGCCAAGTTCTTCCGCGGTGTTGTGGCTCTGCGCTTGTGTTCCTTCTCTTGCAAGGCGGCCAAAGCGTGATCCAGCACCTCAGCGGGAGTGCGGAAGTGGCCATTCTTGATTTCCTCTTGGATGATCCGTTCCTGTTCGGGCTTGAGGTTGATGGTCATTGCTGTACCTCACTTGGCCCCTGTTTGGGCCATCAACTTCATGATCTCACGCAATGGCCGAGAGGCAAAGGGACAAACTAAGCTGGCCGAGAGTGCAGATCTGCGCTTCAGCAACACAGGATAAGGCCCTATCCTAGCAGTGATACTGGCCTACAGTCGTCCTATTGAGCAGCGCAAAGTTTCGCTTTCCAGAAACTCTGCGGCATTTATCCCTTGCAGGCCACAAGCCGCAGGCTTCCTGAAGCGCGGAAGTCTGCGCTTTCGGTCTCGCAGCTTGCCGCGCTCCATCCCTTCGCCATGACCCTTGCAGGGTGGGCGAATAAAAAGCGAAAGTCAAGCGGTCCGTCCTATTTTTTCGATGGATTGAGATTAAAGGTTGGAATTGGAAGTGAATTGCGCCCGGGGCTCGATCGCGGCTAAAACCGGTACTCGATTAGGCCCGTGCAAAGGCTTGGCTAACCATGCCCTGACGAAGAGCCCATGGCGAGAATAATCGTTCGCCGCGGCTACCCAATACGCCGCCAAGATGGCGGCGCTACGATTATGGGTTCAGCCAGCCGTTGACGGGAACGTCATTCGGATTCCTGGGCTTGTAGGGCCAAGTAATCTTTTTACCGGCGCCGGCAGATTCATAAGCGGCGTAAATGATCTCAAGTGTTGCCAGACCGTCGTCACCGGTTTCAGCGGGCTGCTGGTTGTTGAGGATCGAGCGCACAAAGTGGCGCATCTCGTGCGGAAATCCATAGATGTGAGCTTCCTCGAACACGGTAAACGTCCAGCCCTTGGTTTCGCCAGCCTTTTCCACGGCGTAACCGTAGCCCTTGGCGCTATAAGTCTCCATGGAGCTGCCGTGTAGCAGATCGCACAGCACCACGCCCTCCGTGCCATAAAGCTCAACGCGGTCATCCATGCCGCCCTGCTTGGCCCAGCTATCCTCAATCACGGCAATGCCACCGCCCTCGAACTCCAGCACCAGCACGGAATTGTCCTCACCTTTCGTGCGTTGGGTGTGGGCAACACGCTGGCAATGGGCGTAAACGCTTTTTGGCTGGGCTTTACCGAACATCCAGCGCGCCCATTCGATGCCGTGGCAACCCATGTCCATAATGGCGCCGCCGCCGGAACGCCGGATGTCATAAAACCAATCGGAGTGCGGCCCGGAGTGCTTTTCACCCTGCTTCACCATATAAAGCTTGCCGATGGCGCCTTCGTCCGCCAGCTTTTTGGCGCGGACGTACTTGGGCGAAAAACAAATGGTCTCGGCATAGGCCAGCTTCACCTTATGTTTGCGGCAAGCATCCACCATGGCCTTGCCGTCCGCATAAGTGTGGGCAAGTGGCTTTTCCAGGATGACGTGCTTACCTGTCTTGGCCGCGGCTTCCACCACCGGGCGGTGCAGGTCATTAGGAATGCCCACCACGATGGCGTCAATATCCTTGCGTTTGATAAGCTTGCGGTAATCCGTGGTGGTTTCCGGGATGCGCCACTTGCGGGCGAACTCTTCCACGTTTTTGGAGTTTGATGAGCAAGCGGCCACCACCACCGCCTCCGGCACTTCCTCCAAGGCTTCCGCATGGATGCTCGAAACAAAACCCGAACCGATGATCCCCAGACGCAGTTTGTCCAACGGATATACCTCTTAAGAAGCTATCAGCAATCAGCGTTCAGCCATCAGCTTGCCCCGGTTGGTTTTCCTTTGCTGATTACTGACGGCTTTCTATTTCTTGGCGCTATTTAAAGAGCGAATGTAATCCTTCAGGGCCACAATCTGGGCGTCGCTAAACTGGCTGCCGAAGGCCATCATGGCCGTACCCTTTTTGCCGTTTTTGATGATGTCGATGATCTGCTTATCCGTCATCGACGCCTGCCACTTTGGACTGGTGAAATCGGGGGTCTTAATCGCAGGGTAGCCCTTTCCGTCCGGCCCGTGGCACATGGTGCACTTGCCCTTAAAGAGCGCGCCACCGTCCGCCTTTGCGGCGGGTTGGGCCAGGGAAGCGGATATAAATGCCAGACTCAGGATAAACAGAGAAAGCAATGGAATTGCTAGTTTAGCCAGCTTCATAGTTGGTTTTTCCCTCAGCTTTGATGTTCAGGATGCTTGCAAGCGCCTGGAAACTCGGTGTGATAGTTCATCCCGTCATAGTGAAGTTCCTGGATGCTGCCGATTTCAGACGAATAATAGGCGAAGATGGTCCAGCCTTTCAACTCGTTAAAAAAGCGGACGCCGGTATGATCTTCCGGATTGGTGTTCTTCTGATCGGCGAGCGGCTCGAGCAACGCCGTCTGTTGTTCTGCCGTCAGATCGATAAACGGTTTGTTGTGAAGCATCAAGGCCCGTCCGTCAATCCAGGCCAAGCCTTCCAGAAATTCCTTCTGCCGGTCGGGATCTGATTCGTTGAGCACCAGGTCAAAGTAGCGGTTCACCTGCGCAGCCTTGGCGCCGCCCGTGTCGGTGGCGGGAATGATGAGCTCGCTCAGCGCGATCACCGTTTCATTCTGGTGATCGTCAAAGAAGAGCGGCTTCCACTCCGCGTTTGGGGTGGATGCGGCCTGCGCAGCCACCGGGGGCATACTCATTCCGCCCATGTGGGACATGCTCTCCGCCTGGCCCAAGATCGGGAAGGCAGTGATTGCTCCCGCGCCAAATGCGAACTTGCGAAAGGCTTCGCGACGGCTGGGATTTTTGGGATTGGCGTTTTCGCTCATGGGTTTGGCCTGTTTCCTCAATATTATCAGCAACCTGCTTGGCTTTGACAAGTGGCTCTGGGCTTTACCGCCCGTTCAGCCAAAGCGCGATGTTACAGGCTGGACATTTAAAAATCAAGCATCAAAATGACGTGAACGACGGTCCCAGCCAACTTTTCCCGTCCCAGAGCGAGCTTGCGTTCATCTGCCAGAGCAGGGTGCCCCAGCTTGAAATTTCGACCGTATCCGGCGCCGACTTACACCGTATTTATAACTTTGTGCCTCACGGCCCTTCGCTGTCCTTTTAACTTATTGATTCTAAATCAAAGGCTTGGATTTTCCCTGGAAATTGAAGTATCTTACTCATAATACAGGAGTTATTTTATCTTAATGGCTTTGCCCAGTGGCTTTTGATGGGTTTGGTCCTCGAGTCGTCCTTTGTTTTCAATCGAGTTTGGGTTTGCCCCTAAACATTCTCTTTTACGGGCGCACATTCCTCTTCAAGTCTCCTCACAATTTTCAGAACTTGATTATTCTAAGATGGTCTATTGTAACTTGTTC
>CALCEB010000128.1 GCA_937900045.1 uncultured Acidobacteriota bacterium | reverse complement strand
ATCCAGCCTTTCTGGTGACCCCTGAGAAATCTGGACTCAATGACGGTGTCTACCGGGTCCAAGTCGGCCCTTATCCCGCCCGCCCCGCCGCTGAAAAGGTGAAAGATAAACTTGTGAGAGAGGGCTTCAATCCGTTCATCAAGTAGCAGAACGCTTTTGAAAGCCTTCAGCACATTGGCTAGAGACAAGGGCCGAGAGCAGAGATACAAAGGGGGACATACGCCCGCTTTCGTGGGAATGACGAGGATGGTGGCGACGGTCTGGCCCTGCGCTGTCACCCCCGCGTAGGCGGGGGTCCACGCCACCACGAGTCGGCAAGGTTAGGATATCTCGATGAGTGTTAGTTTCGATCGCGTCGTACCGATCCTGCGCATCTTCTCCGTGGAAAAAGCCAAGGAGTTCTACCTTCAGTTCCTTGGCTTCAAAATCGATTGGGAACACCGCTTCGAGGAAAAGGCGCCTCTCTACATGCAGATTTCCCGAGGCAGCTTGATGCTTCATCTCAGTGAGCACGATGGTGACGGTTGTCCGGGTTCGACGATTTACGTCGAAATGTCCGGAATCGATGAATTTCATCGTGAAATCAACTCCAAGGACTACCCATACCTGCGCCCCGGTGTCGAACAAACACCCTGGAATGCAAAGTGTATGGAAGTGATCGATCCCTTCGGCAACCGGACCCGCTTTAACGAACCTATCCAAGAACGCGGATAAGGTCGTCAGCACGTGATCCTCTGGAGCGGCGGTGTCCTCACCGGCGATTTCGATTTTTCTCACATCTGTCATTGAGATGTTTGAGGAGGTCGAGGAAGATGCGGCTCCTCAACCGCGGGTTCGCGCATTTTGCTTTTTCCGGCCGTAGGGGCATTGCTGCTACAACCGGGGCAAATTCATGCTGGGCGACCCCATCCTTCTCCTTCCGCCATTTTGCTCCTGCCCTCGCCTGATGTTTGCGGATATGCCGATTTTCTGATTGACTCCGCAACGCCAATGACTGTATTACTCGATAGTACGCCCCTTCGCATCGCGGCCCTTCGCGCCACGAATGTACCCCTGGATTCAGGTTGATCGATGGCTTGCGCAATTAACCATGCGGGGCAGTGTATTTCCCGGTGGGCGGCGCCACCCGCCGCCATGGGGCCGGCCACGGTATTCGCCCAAGGACACGACCCTGGTGGTCGCCAAGGGTGGGCACGAGACCCGCCTCTGCACCTACTGCAATTTGAAGGAACGACGCTAGAATGTTGTAGAAAACAAAGGGTCTGCCATTTTTTGCCACCTTGCGCATCACATACCGCGGTGGTGGGCGTGGGGTACACAGGCTGGGAATAGAGGGCTTTGCGCCTTGGCGTCTTTGCGAGAGGAAGGAATTCTCAATGTGGTTTGCCGCGTCTTTGGCCTGCAGATCACACCCGTTGGTTAAGGATACCGGTCTCGAATTGTCTTTTTGATCTCAATGTGGCTGGAGCCCGTTATCGAACTCATCAAAGTGAGCAATAATGACATAAGTCACTTGGATTCAGTGGCTTGTGCTAAAATTTGGCTTAGAACGTGCAACTAAACCGATTACAAACCTACCTCAAGCTGCCAGGCGTTCGCACAGGAGCGAGCACCATCAGTGGCATCATGTTGGCCTTTTGCTTCCCACGCTTCAATTTGCACTTCCTGGTCTGGGTAGCCGTGACCCCCCTGCTGATCGCCGCTCTAGGCGAGAACCGGCTGCTCCGGGCTTACCTTTACGGCGCGCTGACGGGTGTAATTTTCCTGTCACTAAGCCTCTACTGGTTCGTTACCGTCATGGTGGGCTACGGGAACATGACGTTTGCCTTGGCGGTTTTGGCCATGGCCGCCTTTCTGCTCGTGTTTTCCAGTTTCTATGGCATCTTCGCACTGGCCATAGCCTGGGTCTCGAGACGTTCGGCGGGTCTCGCCCTGGCATTGGCGCCATTCCTTTGGGTCTCGCTGGAGCTTGCGCGCACCTATTACTTCATCAAGGGGTTTCCCTGGAATCTTCTGGGCTACGCCATCAAGCCCGATGGCCTACGGCAGATCGCCTCCGTCACTGCGGTTTACGGGCTTTCTTTTCTTGCCGTCGCCACCAGCGCATTCTTGATCTGGTTCATGCAGAATTCACGCGCCGGGAGCTGCCGCTACGCGCTTGCCTTTTGGTTCATTGCCCTATTCGCGGCAAACTATTTGCTTGCGCCTCCGTCCATGCCACAAGGTCAGGAAGTGGCTGTGCTGTTGCAACCGAACGTCCCGCTGGATGATGCAGATCTCGCCGCCTGGGCGCCTTGGCGCGATCCCACGAACCTTGAGAATCTCGTCCGGCTGAGCCTGGCGGCGCTCCCCGCTTCCGGTTCCGCCCAGGCCGGGCCTCCGCTTATCATTTGGCCGGAGAATTCCGCCCCGTTTTTTTACAACCGCGACCCGGTTTTCCGCTCGGCGATTCAGCAAATGGCCGCGCAAGCCCACGGCGATGCCATTGTCGGGGCCGTCAACTTTGACGGTCCCGGCGAGAGTGTCCCTCGCGAGAGCGCCGACGTAGTGAACTCCTCCGGAAACCAGATTTTCCGGTATGATAAAATTCATCTGGTACCCTTCGGGGAATACACACCTTCATGGTTGAAGGGCATCGCCGGAAAGATCACCAGCCAAGCGGGAGATTTTGTTCCGGGCCGCAATTACGGTTTTACACGATTAAATCATGATAAAATAGGCATATTTATATGTTATGAGTCGATTTTTCCTCAGCTCGTGCGGCGCCTGACGCCCCCCGGGGCGAGTGCGCTGGTGAATATCTCCGACGATGCCTGGTACGGCGATTCCGCGGCGCGCTTCCAGCACCTCGAAATGGTGGAAATGCGGGCCATCGAGAATCGCCGCTACATCCTGCGAAGTACGAACGACGGCATCACCGTGGTGATTGACCCTTACGGGCGCATCACCCAGCGTCTCCCGGAGCATCAGCGAACGGCGCTTACGGGCCGGTTTAGTTACATTTCTGGGCGCACCTTTTACAACCGTCACGGCGACGTATTCGCGTGGACGTGCGTGGTGGTCACCGGCCTGATGGTGGCGGCGAGTTTCTTCAAGACTCAAAGGGGGTAGCTACGGATAAGGCAGTCCTTTCGGGATGTTCTTACCACTGTGACCTAGCTGCTTGTGGTAGAATCGGCGCAGTAAACAAGGAGTGATGTCCTATGGAGCCAAAGCGTATTCGATCCCCGCGACACCAGCACAGAATGGCAGAAGTGGATGAGGCCGCCATCCACCTGCACATTGAGGCATTGAAGGAAGGTTGCTACATTGCAACCAGCCCGGACGTTCCGGGCTTGGTAGCGGAGGGCCGTAGCGTTGTGGAGGCTGTCGAAATCGCTCAAGGACTTACTCGAAGAATTGTGGAATCCTGCCTTGAACACGGCGACCCCCCGCCTTCGGCCCTTAACAAAGCAGTGCGGAAAGATTTTGATCTTCTCGTGCCCGTAGGAATCCGCTGAAAGGTTCGAATGGGCCGCCTCGCGGGATTCAGGTATCGTGAAGTGGCACGTCGGCTACGGGCACTGGGTTACGCGTTTGACCGCCCCGGTCCAGGCAGCCACGAAGTTTGGCGGCACACGGTCACGGGCCTTAAGCTTACACTTCCTCACCATGCGCGTGAAATGGCAGAGGGCACTCTGCGCCATCCTCCGCGAAGCCAGCATCAACGTTGAGGATTTCCTAAAGGCATGAGCAGTAGCTGATCGTAGCAACGGTTAGTGTTTTCTGGCCGGGGCCGGTTACGAGGGAAAAGGTCCGCGGTTAATCACAGGAAGGATGGCGGCGATTATCCCTGACTAGATAATCGAGGAAACCAACATGATTGAAGAACTGGAACGGGAGTATACCGCGCTGAAGCAGCGCGCATCTGACTTGCGGAGTTATCTTTGACGCGCCCGCCCATCGCCGCGAGATCGAAGAACTGGAGAAACAGATCGGGGAGCCCAAATTCTGGGACAATCCCGAAGCCTCACAGAAGATTCTGTCCAACCGCAAACGCCTGGAAGAGACCGTTGAGACCGACCACCAACTGCAAGGCAAACTCGCCGATCTCGACGCATACTTCGAACTGGCGCGCGAAGGTGAGGACGTCACGGCTGAGCTGCAGGGCGAATTAGAAACCTTTCGCTCGAACCTGGATCAACTGGAAACGGCCTCGCTGCTTTCTGGCGAAAACGACCGCCTGAATGCCATCGTCACCCTTCATCCCGGCGCTGGAGGCGTGGAATCGCAGGATTGGGCGGAGATGCTGCTCAGAATGTATAAACGCTGGGCGGAGCGCCGGGGCTTCAAGTTTGCGGTAGTCGATTACCAATCGGGCGAGGAAGCGGGCCTGAAATCGGCGACGTTCACCGTGACCGGACACTACTCCTACGGCCTGCTCACCTCAGAGATCGGTGTGCACCGGCTGGTGCGCATTTCTCCATTCGATTCGGCCAAGCGCCGCCACACTTCCTTCGCTTCGGTCTTCGTCAGTCCGGAAATCGACGACAGCATCGAGATCGAAATCAAACCCGAGGACCTCAAAGTGGAAACCTACCGTTCAACCGGCGCGGGAGGCCAGCACGTGAACACCACGGATTCCGCCGTGCGCCTCACTCACCTTCCCACCAATACAGTGGCCCAGTGCCAGAACGAGCGGTCGCAACATCGCAACCGGGAAATGGCCATGAAGATCCTCCGGTCGAAGCTTTATGAACTGGAACTTGAAAAGCGCCGGGAGGAATCGAAGAAGCTGGAGGACTCGAAGGGAGAAATCGCTTTCGGCAATCAAGTGCGCTCCTACGTTCTCCATCCTTACCGTCTGGTGAAAGATCATCGCACCAAAGTGGAAGTGGGCGACGCTTCGCGCGTCCTTGACGGAGACATCGAACCCTTCATCAAGGCGTTTCTGCTCTCGCGCCGGAACGGGGCGTCTTCGTAAGGCTTCGGCGGTACCCCGCCGTAGCCGTCCGTGGGAGGTGCGGAGGTGCTTTGTGAGGCTGGGGCTTGTAGAATTGTTCGATGTCGCGCCAAGACGAGTCTGTCGCCGCAGGCAAAAGCGCAACAAGACAAGATGACTTAGCAGACCCCACAACGCGCTTCCGGTCCCTTCTATTCGGAGCTGTGAGTAACAAGGTCCAGCAGGCGGGTTAGCTCTATGGTGTGCAGACGAACATGGCCTGCAATTGGTATTTACGCCCTACTGGCGTTCGTGCCCGCGAACGGGATGATACCCGGCACTCAGGACATCAAGGGAGTCGTCGAGAGGACGGATGGCAGGCCAGTTGCGCACGTTGGGGTGCGTGTAACCAACGTGGGCGGGACGCTGTCCTCGGACTCCGGCGAGTTCACCATTCCCTTGCCCTCCCAGCTCGAACCGGGAGATCCCATCCTCTTTCGGGTCAAGGATTGGGTGGTCGTCGACCCGTTTGTAGGAGCAAGCGGCAGGACGTACATTCCCAGAAGCAATGTCGAGCCGATGAAAATCGTCGTGGCCCGGAAGGGCGATCGAGGCCTGTTGTCCAACCAGCAGCTCATTCAGAAAATAGTTCAGGGGGTTACGTCTCAGATCGGTCCGAACTCGACCTCGCAACCAGAGGCCGATCATTTCCTGGCTGACCAGGCCAGGGAGTTGGGCTTCACCGCTGAACAACTCGAATTAGCTATCACCGCGTGGAGCAAAAACGTTCAAGCGCCGTACCAGAAAGGCTTGGCGGCTCTGTACGCGCGCCAATATCAGGAGGCGAGCGCCGACATTCAACACTCAATCAGTTCCTCCGAAAACGACTTGGTCGGTAAATACGACTCATTGGCCGCAGCAGAATATGGACAGGGTCACTATCCGGCGTCTGAATCTGCCCTGCGAAAAGCCAATGCCATTCACAGCAATGACCCGCTAGTGCTGAATTTTCTTGGAGTCGTGCTCGATGCCGAAGCTAAATATAGCGAGGCGGAGCCGCTCTACAAGCGGGCTTTGGCGATTGACGAAAAGGCGCTTGGGCCGAAACACCCAAGAGTGGCGACAGACCTCAACAACCTGGCGGCGCTCTACGAACACCAAGGCAAGTACATCGAGGCGGAGTCACTCTACCAGCGGGCCTTGGCGATTGACGAGAAGGCGTTGGGACCAGAGCACCCCAATGTGGCGAGAGTCCTTTACAACTTGGCGGTGCTTTACGACCACCAAGGCAAGTACGCCGAGGCGGAGCGGCTCTACCAGCGGGCTTTGGCAATTGACGAGAAGGCGTTGGGGCCGGAGCACCCGGAACTGGCGAGAGACCTCAACAACTTAGCGCTGCTCTACGACCACCAAGGCAAGTACGCCGAGGCGGAGCGGCTCTACCAGCGGGCTTTGGCAATTGACGAGAAGGCGTTGGGGCCGGAGCACCCGCAAGTGGCGTCAAACCTCAACAACTTGGCGGCGCTCTACGAACACCAAGGCAAGTACGCCGAGGCGGTGCCACTCTTCCAGCGGGCTTTGGCGATTGACGAGAAGGCGTTGGGCCCCGAGCACCCGAATGTGGCGGCAGATCTCAACAACTTGGCGGTGCTCTACGAGCGCCAAGGCAAGTACGCCGAGGCAGAGCCACTCGCCAAGTGGGCTTTGGAGATTGACGAAAAAGCGTTGGGGCCGGAGCACCCGGATGTGGCGAGAGACCTCAACAACTTGGCGGTGCTCTACTACCACCAAGGCAAGTACGCCGAGGCGGAGCCACTCTACCAGCGGGCTTTGGCGATTGACGAAAAGGCGTTGGGGCCGGAGCACCCGGATGTGGC
>CALCEB010000127.1 GCA_937900045.1 uncultured Acidobacteriota bacterium | reverse complement strand
GCTGTAGCATAGACTGAAGGCAAATGAACAACGGACGTCTCCAACGGATCACTGTAGAAGCAGGTAAGTGCGGCGGACGGCCCTGTATTCGCGGCCTCCGCATCCGCGTTTCGGACGTTCTGGACCTACTCGCCGCGGGCGCATCCTTTGAAGAAATTCTTTCGGATTATCCAGCTCTTGAAAAGGAAGACATTCTTGCTGCTATTGAGTACGCCGCGCGCCAAGCCGACCATGTGGTCCTGCAAACCCCGTGAAGTTCCTGGTCGATAACCAACTGCCTCTCGCTCTCTCCCACTCTCTCGCCTCGCAAGGCTATGACTCGCTGCATGTCATGCAAGCGAACCTTTCCGGAAGTTCTGATATCGAAATCTGGCGCTATGCCTGTGAAACCGGCCGCGTCATTGTCAGCAAGGACGAGGACTTTCTATTCTTATGCGGTAGGAAATGCGCAGGGACGGGGTTCATCTGGGTGCGCTAGGGCAATTGCCGAACCGCGGCTTTGTTGGCCGCGTTCGACCGGCTTTGGAAAAGCATTGATTCCTCATTGCGCGACGGCGAGCGGATTATCGAAATCCGCTAATCCTGGGCGTCCGAAGAGAGGCGGAGACCCCGGCGCCAAGCAGGCAACTGGCGCCGGGGTGCGCTCCCTACGGCGTTTGCTTCAGGCTGGCGTTATACATGGCGTCCAGCAAGTCCTGCGAGTGGCCGTCATAATCGGCATCCAAGGACCACATGAAGCTACCGCCCAGGCCGCGCCGCCACACGGAATACCATACCCGGTAAAACGTCGAGAACGAATCGTCATAGGTGATGAACCCTGCGCTCCCATCGGCCCTGAGCATGTAGGGCACCAATGAGAACGGATCGTAGAAAGTCTCCCACCCCAGTTGGTTGATTCGTTGCTTGATGAACGTCCCGTAGTTTTCCGTCAGCACGGTGTTGCCGCAATTCGAGCCGTTGCTAAAGCAGTTTCCCCATAAGGCGTTGACGTTGGTGTAGGCGTAACCATAGAAGGGCGTGCCCATATTAATTTTGGCGGCGGGCACGTGGATCTGGTCCAGATAGATGTCAATGGCCTCCTTAACGCTGCCGCCGGGCTCGCACTCGTAAGGCTGGGGATTATTCGGATCGGGGAAGATGGCGGAATTGAGCTGCGCGTCATCCGTCCAAGGTCCCGCGCAGTCATACATCATGACGTTAAAGAAGTCGACCAGCGGTTCCACACCGGGAAAGTCATAGTCTTCCCCTCCCCAAGGAGGCACGTCGGCGGAGATTTGATAGACTGGCATCGGAAACGCCTGACGGAGCGCCGTCATTAGCGCGAGAAAGGCTTGACGGTCAGTGGGTGTGCTGGGATACTCCCAGTCAATGTCCACGCCATCATAGCCGTACACACTGATGAATCTCCGCAGGTTGGTGACGAGATTGATCAGAACACCAGGACCCGTTTCCAGCGCGCCAAAGTCACCCCCCAGGAGTAAAAGGACCTTGTCGCCTGCCGCATGAGCTCTCTCGATCAATTCGGGTTCGAGGAATCCAGGGGGTACTACGAGGCCGCCGGTGGCGTTGAAGCTGACGCCAGCATGATTGATATGGGTCAACTTGGTAAACGGAATTTGAGCCGAGCTGTAAGGCGGATTCTGGGTCCGGCTCCAATACCCGTAGTCGCCGACCAACCGCTTGGGAAGACGTTGCTGTTCCCCGGCGGCCTGGCCCCATACAGGCGAGATGCCGAGCACTGAAGCCAGTCCCACCCATACCCATGCCACGAAGCCTGATGTAAGCCGGTGATTGCGATTCATAACAAGACCTCCTTCATGCATCCTTCAATTCCACCGTTTATCTCCATATTTCTCCTGGAGAGCGTAGCAGCGAGCCCGATCATGCCTGCTGCGAAACGCAACCCAACCTTTCGGACCAATATATGCGAGCAGGTAAAACCGGGACGGCTGGGCAACGGCCAGCGCCACGTTATCTCCCGGTAGCGCCTTGGCGCAGACCGCAACGATGCCGTCACCATGATGATCGTTGAGGAAGTACGCGAAGGTCTTTTTCCGAACCAGAAACGCGGCGTGCCGCCCAGTACACCGGCGCGTAGTTTCCGGCAGCGCGAGTGAAATCTTCGTCAGGGGGCCAAGGCCCAGTTCTTCTCCGTACCGTTTTGCCATTCGCCGTGCCCCTTTGATGCGCTGAGGCCCAGCGCAGAAATCCCGGCAACGCGCAGAAAGACGCAGATCTGCACGACTCACTCAGTTGACCAGCGCCGGGTTCGCGCGGCGGCCGAGTTTCGCTACCCAATAGACGAGCCCGCCCAGAGCCAATCCGATAGCCGCCAATGGAAAAAACGCTACGGCGTGGGAAAGAGCGTGCTTCGTGGCAGGTGGTGGGCTGCAGCCAGCGCGTCCCATCGTTTCCTGATAATACGTTACGGCGCCGGTCCGCGCCGTGATCACAATGCCCGCAATCACCAGAATCTCGCACCACGCTGTAAGCGGTACAAACCAGGTGGCGTACAGGTAGCGTCCTTCGGCGGCGCGGCCCTCCTGCGCAAAGATGATCACCAGGCTTACTAGAAGAACCACGGTGATGCTGGTAATGAGAGAACCGGCACGCTCCGGCACACCCAGCCCTTCATAAAATACCTTAAGAAGGCCACAACCAGGGCAATCAAAGCGAGGATTGAAACGGTTCGGGATTGACCCTTCATAGAGCCTCCGCCTTTCGCTGGCGTATTGCCCGGGTTTCGATTTTAATTTCCCGGGCGACTGGTAACATACAACTGATGGCCTCCGGATGCAACCTCGCGATCTGCCACCTGAAGCGGCACAATCCTGGACCAAGCCGTCATGGTTCTTGGCGCTTGGGGAAATGCCTGGGTGCAATCTGGGGCGGATCAACGGTCACAGACCGTTTACATTCCACCAGAAACCGGTGGGAGCCCAGAAGTTACATTCAGACCGGCATGATAGGGTGTGGGTGAACCGCATCGGGCACCGTAGAAAAAAGGGCAAGTAACGGACAGCATGACCAGCGCATCTGATGCTAATTGGTAAATTTGCTCCAAGCCGCCTGCCTCGTCCCGTTACAGGTCAACCATTGATCGCAGGCCATGGACCGGAGGATGCTGTGGAACCCCGTCTTGAACTGGTTGCTCAAATCTTCAAAACCAACACTAATTTGTTCCGCAAGTCACTCGATGGCGTAAGCCGGGAGCAATTGCTGGCAAGGCCGGGCGAGGATTCCAACCCGATGATCTGGATCGCGGGCCATCTGACCATGTATCGGGGAAGCCTTGCTTCCTTGCTCGGAAACAAATGGCAGGAGCCTTGGGGAGGGATATTCCGGCGAGGCGGGTCATCGAGGGATGATTCGCGCTTCCCGGAGGCCGGGGAAATCCTGGAGAAGTGGGGGGAGGTTTCCGGGTTGCTTGCCCAGGCGTTTCAAACCGCGAGGGCTGATGTGCTTGACCGGGTCATGCCGCAAGGTTCAAGCAGTTTCGACGGGAAGGCCGGTGGGACTGTCGCCCTCCTGGCCTTCCATGAGTCTTACCATATGGGCCAATTGGCGTATCTTCGGAAATGGCTGGGCTTGGGGCAGTTTGTGGGATGATCCTGCCTGGAGCCGGTTTGGATCTTCCATTGTGGCCTTCGAGGGACGATTCGACAGAGGCGCGAAACCCGTCCAAAGTTAAGACGGGCACACGCCCCCTTCGTCCGGCCTGCAGATGGAAGCCGCAGAGCTAAATCTCAGCCTTGGCTAAGGCGAATTGATGAGTTAGTTCAACGAGTGTAGGGTCGTGCCAGGACAGATGACACGTGAGGACGCGACTTTGGGCATCGAAACGACGTCAATTTTGACGGGCGCCTTGCCGGAGGCAAGAAAGTCGAGCCGGATGGCAGCGGCCTTGGAAACGTCCAGAAGGCGGCCACCAAAGTATGGCCCTCGGTCATTGATCCTCAGAATGACGGATCGTTTGTTTCGCAGGTTCGTGACTCGAACCTTGGTTCCGAGAGGAAGAGTGAGATGGGCTGCCGTGAGCCCGTTCATGTTGTAGCACTCACCGCTTGCGGTGGAGTTGCCCTGGCATTCCTTGCCATACCAACTGGCAAGGCCTCTTTGGGTGTGGTGCAGATTGGACCTGCTGATCCCACTGAAGGGTAAACAAGACGGTTGGCCCGCTTCTGATGGCGCTGTAAAAGCGACTAACGCCACCAGCCCCATTGCCATAATCAGCTTTCGCATTCAACCTCCAAACCATAGAAATTCCCCCAGAGCTGATTTCCAGCTCTTGCCCTTAAACCGAATTATCTGGGGGAAGATAGTCAAATAATACAAAAAATTGTATTTTTTGTCAAGAGGGAGGGTGGCCGCTGTACATTGCTTGCCAGTTCGATCCTGACGGCAACATCGAGGCCGCTTGCTATAAGAGGTCCACTTCATCGCCAGTCCTGGTGAGTTCTGTAAAAGATGGTCCCACGGTGCGGGTATATCTTCGCCAGCTTTTTTCCAAACCGGCACTCCCCCTCCCAATGCGGTACAGATTGACAAAAATGGGCGACCTGCCGCGCCAAAATTTGACAACACATCCGTAGAAGACCCTGAGGTTCACCGCACGGTCAAAATCCCAGGTTTACAACCAGATTGCGGAAGCGCCCGGGATCAAGCCATCCGTAGTCAAGCCGTTTGGCCTGTTGGCAACCCGAACACAATTTATTGATAATAAGTAACTTAATAAGTATTTCGATTTTGAAATAGGTGTTTTCCCGGCGGCGCGAAACCCTTGATTGTCCCCGCCAAGCTCCGCTCAAAATCCCCTATATGGGGTCCTTTCCGCCGTTGAGTTCCGTCCAGCAGTCCCTTCCACAAGGAGTTACTCGGATGGCATATCGGTTGCTTCCATATAGGCCAGAGCGCAACGGGTTCTGACAACAAACAAACGCTCCCAAGACGTGGAAACGGCCAAAAAGCGGTTTTCACGCCGGCGGTGAAGTGCGCTCAAAGTGACGCGCCGAGTGAAACCGAAGCAATAGCTAACGGGCAGTTGAGGGCTGGCGGCTAAGGACGACTGAGCACGGGCCGGGCGGCTGCAAAAAGGGGAAAAATGATGGTTGCGACACAATCGATTCCATATGGTTACATCACAAGAACGAACCGTAGTCTTGGCGCGCGCAAGCGGGTTGGCCTGCTGAAGCGACTTGGATCAGCGGCCAAGACACGGACGAGGAACCGTTCAACCTCGGCGTCTCGCCCCAATCGGGAACCGGCGGCCATTCCTCTGAACCTGTTGGCCTTGGTGAAGCGCGTGGCATTTGAAATGAGGGAGCACCTGCCCCAACACGTCGAAGTTGATGACTTGGCGGGGGCCGGCATGTTGGGGCTGTTGGACGCCATTAATAAATTCGACGTTCGCAAACACGCCAAAATGGAAACCTATGCCCGGCATCGCATTCGCGGCGCGATTCTGGATAGCCTTCGCAATATGGACACTGCATCGCGCGACATGCGCAAGAAAAACAAAATGGCCGAAAAAGTTTACCGTGAGCTTGAATCGCGGCTTTGCCGGCCTGTGACCGATGAGGAAATGGCCGCAGCCCTGGGGGTGAGCCTGCGGAAATGGCATTGCACTGCCAACGAGTTGCACGCCATGGGACTGGAATGGATGAGGCCCAACTTGATTCCGGAAAGAACCTTGGTGGATGAGCAGAACATTCCGGCTGAAAACCAGGAAAACCAGTTTGACCAGTGCTATCGCAACGAACGGCGGGAAATCATGGGTCGCGCATTGAGCCTGTTGACGGACCGCGAGCGGACGGTGGTCACGCTTTATTATGAACAGGACATGACGATGAAACAGATCGGCGATGAACTCGGGATCGACGAATCCCGCGTTTCCCAAGTCCACAGCGCTGCCTTGATTCACTTGAAGAGCAAAGTAAACGCCCTGTTGCGGCCGGCTAAACCCCGCATCCCGGCGGCGTATATGCTCGCCGACCGGGACCGGGTGCAGTTGCCGGGTTATTAGACTGGATTATTCACGAAGTCTTATTCACGGGCGGGGCGGAAAAGTGTCTTGTGTGCGTGCGGGCCCCCGCTTGGGGCGCAGGCAACCAAACACCAACCGGGGCCGCGACATGGCAAAACAACGTCGCCTCCAGCCATGTGGACCGTCCGTCATCGCAGGGTCGAAAACCCCTCCGATCAGGCCGGAAGAGGCCGTTGAGAATCGGC
>CALCEB010000126.1 GCA_937900045.1 uncultured Acidobacteriota bacterium | reverse complement strand
AGGAATCGAAATGACTGTAACACGGCCCCGTGAGACGGTGGCGACAGGTGAGACGGGTGAGACAGTTTATTTTTGCCGCCCGAAAAGCGCGAAGATTCAGGCAGTTGCGCAGGATTTTTGGCGCGCGCCGGCCAATGAGGCGGGATTAGACCGGGAAAGTGTATCGTTTAGGGACACTGCGCGGCGGATATTCAGGCGTGCGCCACCACCAGCCGCGATGGACAGGACGCCGTGAGGGCTTGCCCCCTGGCGAATACATAAAAACCAATGTATTCGCCACCCGCGAGAGGATTTCCAGAAGACTGAGAATATGAGAATTAGAACTTAGGGCCGGACCAAGCCGCGCGCCTCTTCGAGCCGCTCAACGCGCTGGCCAAGCTCCGAGATTTGCTTGCTCAGTCGCAATTCCAGCTCGGCAAGCTGTCGCCCGACTCGCTCCTCAACCGCCCGCATTTCGGTCCGCAACTCTAAGCGAACAGATTCAATCTGGGCACTCAACATCCTTGTATTGAGCCAAGCCGTCAGCACCACGACAATCAACGTGCCAAACAGGGAAAGAACAGCCGGCGTCCAAAGTTGGACCTGGGAATTCATGTTCGCCTCCTAATATTACATGAACCCGGGACTGTTGCAAGCGCAAGGCAGGCGGTTTTGCGACCAGGGCTGCCTCATGCCATGTATCATCAGGTCTGGACGACGCTCAAAACTCACACCACACAAACCGTGTCCGTGCCTGAGGCGGCAGGACGTGCCCCGCTTATGCGGAGAGGAGCCTTCCATTGGAAACTGGGGAAGTCAAGAAACCGGCGGGTGCGGTAGTGTCTCAGTTTGCTGTAGCGGCGCTCTATGAGCGCCGGAAGGCGTTGATAAATAAAATTCGGCGCTCATAGAGCGCCGCTACAGCAAACAAACTGAGACACCACCGCGGGGGCCTAATTATTCCGGTGGCGCTTGATATCGATCTGCAATCTACGGATTTTCTGGTTGAGGGTGGAAAGGGGTATCTTGAACCGCTCGGCGGCCTCGGTCTGGCTCCAGTTGGTGCGGGAGAGCATATCCAGAATCACCCGCCGCTCGAAGGCTTCGGTAATCTCGAACAGTGACTTGCCGTCCATGGCATCCTCGCCCAAGCGGTTCGAGGCATGCGACCCATTCTGGACTACGGGCTCTGGCAGCAAATCGCGTCCCAGGCTCGGCCCGGAAGACAGCACCACTGCCCGCTCTACGGCGTTTTCCAATTCACGCACGTTACCAGGCCAGTCGTGGTCCATCAGTGCTTTTAATGCATCGGGTGTAAATTGCAGATTGTCTCTGCCGTTCTCCTTTCCGAATTTCTTCAGAAAGTGATCGAGCAATTGAGGAATATCTTCCCGGCGGCCCCGGAGAGGTGGTAGGGATAGGGAAATGACATTCAGCCGGTAATAAAGATCTTCACGGAACCGGCCTTCCGCCACCAGCTTGCGCAGGTCAGCGTTAGTGGCAGCCAGGATGCGAACGTCCACCTTGATCGTTTCAGTAGCTCCGAGCCTCATAAACTCACGTTCCTGGATCACCCGCAGGAGCTTGGCCTGCGTTTCAAGTCCGATCGTCCCAATCTCGTCAAAGAAAATAGTTCCCTGGTCGGCCACTTCGAAAAGCCCGCGCTTGGTGGCGACGGCGGAAGTGAAGGCGCCCTTCACATGGCCGAAGAGAGTGCTCTCCAGCAAATCCAAGGGCATCGACCCGGTATTAACCGGCACAAAGGGGCGGTCGGAACGGGTGCTGGTGGCGTGGATGGTCTTGGCAACCAGTTCCTTGCCCGTTCCGCTTTCTCCCAGAATCAAAACTGTGGCGCGGCTGGGGGCAACCTGGGTGATGAGGTCGAAGATTTTTTGCATGGGCTCACTGTGACCCACGATGTTGGGCAAACCGTAGCGCTTCAACGCCCGCCGGAGTTGGATATTTTCAACCTGCAGGCGGGATTTATCCAGCAGGTTGCGGATTTCCACCAGCAGTTTGTCATTGTCCCAGGGCTTCGTAATGTAACTGTCCGCTCCTTCTTTTGAGGCTTCGAAGGCCACTTGACTCGAATCATAGGCGGTAATCATGATGACGCTGGCCAGTGGATTCTCATGCTTGACGGAGCGCAGAACCTCGAGTCCGCTGCGGTCGGGTAAATTAATGTCCAGCAGCACCAGGTCGTAAAGACCTTCGGTGAGCTTGTGGAGGCCCTCTTCGGCCGTCGAAGCCGAATCCCACTTGTACCCCTCCAGCTCCACGAGCTGGCTCAGGCTCTCGCGGATTTCCTGCTCGTCGTCGATAATGAGAATTGAGCTTTTAGGCGACATGGACCGATTTCCTGACCAGGGGGAATTCCAACCGGAAAGTAGTGCCCTTGCCGAGCTTGCTCTTCACCTGGATCTTGCCAGCGTGTTCACTGATGATGCCGTAAGTAACGGCAAGACCCAGGCCGGTGCCGCGACCGGTCCCCTTGGTGGTAAAGAAGGGGTCAAAAATTCGGCTCAGTACCTCGGGGGCAATACCCACCCCGGTGTCACACACTTCGGCCCGCACCATCGACTGATCGTGCTCGGTGACCAGCAATAGTTCGCCCCCCATGGGCATGGCGTCGCGGGCGTTCAAAACCAGGTTCATGAAGACCTGTTGCAACCTCCCAAAATTACCGTAGACCGCCGGCAGCTCGCTCGCCAGTTGCAGATTCAACCGTATCTTCGAGGCCCGGATCATGGGGTCAAGCAACGACGCCGTTTCCTGAATCACTTTATTGAGGTCCAGTTCCGTCCGCTCGCTGCCGCTGAGCCGTGAAAATTTGAGGAGGTTGTTGACAATGTCAGAAGCCCGGAAGGATTGCTTCACAATCTTCTCAAGAACCGGGCGCTGCGGACTCTCATCCGGCGTTTGCCGCAGCAACATCTGACCTTGCGAAGCGATCACCGCCAGCGGAGTATTCACTTCGTGCGCCACGCCCGCCGCCAGCAGGCCAATGGAGGAAAGCTTCTCAGATTGTACGAGTTGATCCTCCAGGCTTACCCGCTCCGTGAGATCGTTCAGCACCACCAGCCGCCCGCAAGCTTGGCCGTCTTTTCCAATCAGGGGCGTCACGGAAAGATTCACGATCAATTCCCGGCCATCCGCCGTTCGCAGCCGGCGCTTATAAAGCGAAATGCCCTGGCGCGTTTCCCCGGTTGATGGAAGTTCATCCACCAGAGCAGGATCAAAAACCTCCCGCAGACGCATGCCCAGGACATTCTTGCGCTCCAGTCCATACAGCCGCTCGAGCGTCGAGTTCCAGGACTCGATGCGCCCAGCCAGGTCGCAGGCCAACACCCCTGCATCGATCGATTCGATCATTCTCTCACTAAATTCCCAAAGTGCCTGATTCTGCAAGGCTTTCTGCTCCAGCGATTCGTAAAGCCGGGCATTTTCCAAAGCGATGCTGGCATATCCGGTAATGGTCCGGAGCAGGTCGATGTCCTCGCTCGATAGGAAGTCATTCCGCCGTGTCTTGCCTAACCCCAGGTATCCGAGGGTCTGGTCCTTGACCCGGAAGGGTAAATAATAGTGGAGGCCCAACTGCTCCACCGTCTTTTGGGCTGACGGTGAGAGTCCAAAGACCCGGCGAACGCCCTCAAAAAACAAGTAACCCTTGGCAAGTTCCGGATTTTCAGTGTCGAGAAAACTCAAGTCCAGGCGACCGGAGGCCTCAATACCTTGGGACTTGGCCAGGGAAATCTGCTTCGCTCCGCAAACCATAAAAACTGCCACGCGGTCCACATGCAGGATTTCTGAAAGACGTCCGGTCACCTGGTCCAGCAGCCGTTCCACGCGGAGCTCGGACCCAAGCTCCCGGGCAAATCCCAGCAGCGTTGACCGGTAATCGTAACGGTCCGGATTGAAAAACCGGTCGAGGCGCGCCTGAATCCAGTTTACCATCGGCTGGAACAGTAAGGCCGTGACAATGATCGCCAGAATCCATCCAAGGTGGCCGGTGACCGGAACCATGTTGTGAAAAATGTCAGCAAAGACTCCAATCAGCGCAAAATAGAGTCCTACGATTACCAGCGTGGCGAGGGTATATGCAATGCCTCGGCGGAAAATGATGTCCACATCCATCAGCCGGTAGCGCACAATGGCATAACCGAAGGTGATTGGAAGAAAAACCAAAGAAACCACGGATATCTTCATCCAGGGCGCCGGGATGAACCCCAAGAAGTACGGCAGCGCGTAGAGGGCTGCAAACGGAATGATGGAAAGGTAGGCCCCGCGCGTCAACCACTTCAATTGTTGCTTCAGAACCGGAGCTTGGGCGCGGTGGTAAGAACGCTGCAAAAATGCCGCGCCAGCCAGGAAATAGATGGCCAGGTAAATCAGCTCCGTTCTGTCCAGAATCCACCGTGCCGTTAACAGCGAAACTGGGAGAATAACAGTTCCGGTTGCCACGCCAGCGTGCCAGCCCAAAAGCAACAGGCCGGGCAGGTAAATGAGTGGCACGAACCACCGGCGTCCTTCCAAAAGGCTCGAATTTTCCGGGAAAGTCAGGCAAAAATGCAAAAAAAGTGCAGGCACCAGGATCCATGCCGCCACATTCAGCCAATAAACTGCCCAGTCAAAATTATTAAGCTTGCCAGTATAGGAAAAGCTATAGAGGACAAAGGACGCCAGGCAAAACAGATAGAAGTGTAATGATTTGGGCGCCGTCCAACGGCGGAATAGTACAAATATCCCGATTATCAGATAGAGCAAACCGACTAAAGTCCGAAAGTTTTGGTAGGCAATCGACCGAGCCTGAGGTTCAATAATGATTGAAGCCTCAAATGCTTGCCCATTTCTCGTCAGATCATAAGTGGCCTGCGACCAGATTCCACTTTGAAAAATCTGCCGGGTGGCTTCCGTCGCACGCTGCACTGGGTTCCCATTGATCGACTGGAGTATGTCCCCTTCCCGCACTCCTGCCCGGGCTCCCGGCCCATCTGCCGTCACGATCCACGCTTTCACTCCATTCGGAGTATCAATCCAAGACACTCCATCATCCGGGGCCTGATACCGGCTGCGCTGCTGGAAGTTGATCCAACCGAAAGTGACCAGAATCAAGGTCAGCAGGCAAAGGCTGAGAGTGGTAAATCGAGGTATAATAAATTTATTCATTACTGACTCGGGGAACCCTCTGGACAAAATAACTTGGCATTGAATAACTTAGCAAGTTTGATTCCAATCCACTTTCCTGAAACTCAAACTTAGTACATATATTTTCAATAAGATAGACTGCTGATTGGTTCCTTGGCTCTACGGATATGTACATCTGTATATGTTATTCAGTTTTTGGTATTAAATCCATTCAACTCCGATTTCATGGATTCATGCCCCCTTCCCTTTTCAGTCCCTTACTAAAGGGCTTTGGACCGGCATGCAGATTATGTTCGAGTCAAGCTTATCGAGACCGAATGGGGTACCTTCAAGTCTGTTGTAGCACAGACCCCATATAACCACCAACCCCGCTCTGTCGGGTCAGGGGACCGAGAAGCAGTGGGCAAGAACCTCGGAGCGGCCGTTCAGCCCAAGCCTTCCGCGGAAAACATTATCTTTATCTGACCCAAAGCCTGGACGGGGGTTGGAAATCAAAACAAAATCTGATTTAAAATATTAAAATATGATTTCAACTATTGATTGAGCGGCTCAGGGGTAGTTCATGCAGCCGATTGAAGACCAGAAACACAGTTCAGTGGGGAGGTCTGGAAATATTCCCGGCTATCCTGCTGCCGTCGGCCGCCAATCAGGAGATGGGCTCTGGAGCCGCCGAGTTTCCCGATAGGTATGAAAAATGCGGTGGAAAACCGTCAGATTGGAAAAAACCACGATGACCCAAAGCACCGGCGCCATCCGGTCAAATAAAGCGCCGATGATAAAGAGCACAATGCGCTCTGGCCGCTCTAGAAAGCCAACTTTGCAGGATGGGATTACATTTTCAGCGCGGGCACGCGTGTAACTGGTCATGACGGCGCCGATCATCGCCACAGCCACCAGCGTCACGTACCAGAAGCGGTTGCCACGGCCGTAGTAGATCAGCAGGCCAATCAGCAAGCACAAATCGGAGTAGCGGTCCGTCACGGAGTCAAAGAATGCGCCAAATGACGTCACCTTTTTGCTGAGCCGCGCCACCGGACCGTCTGTAAGGTCGAAGATGGCGGCCAGAATGATGGTTAAACCCGCCCAGCGGAAGTAACCAAAAGCGAACAGGTAGGCCGCAACTAAGTTGATTCCGAATCCAATAGCGGTCAAAAAATTGGGATTGACGCCGCTCCGGACAAGGGCCCTCACGATTCTTTCCCACAGGAACTTCCCGCCCTGTCCAATCTTGCCGGTGATCATGATTCACTATTCTAAGCGGAAAGCCGTGAACCGCCAAGTGGGGTAGCCGGACCAGATGGACATCCGGACCCTATCGGAAATTACCCACCGAGCCGAATGGTAGTGTCCACGAAAGAACTGGACCCTTCGCTTACGTACCGGCGCTACGCTAACTGCCGAAACGGTAGCGTCTCAGTTTGTCTGCTGTAGCGGCGCTCTATGAGCGCCGAACCTGGACCCTCAACGGTTTCCGGCGCTCATAGAGCGCCGCTACAGCAGACTGCGTCACGAAACATTTCGGTTGACAATCCAACCCTCACCGTGCTATGTAAGCAAATTCGCAAACTTAATATTACACTGAACTGACTGCGATTTCCCCCAGGATGCTCCGATCCTTGGGTAGTGGTGCAGTTTGGTTGCTGTAGCGGCGGTCTGTGACCGCCGAACTTTATTTCTCAACAGTTTCCGGCTCTCATAGAGCGCCGCTACAGCAAACTGACCCACTGCCGATCATTGCAGGGAGGTGACGATGCGAGTTCCACTGATTCAAAATCTAAATTTGAATTCCTTTTGCAGGTACTCCTTTGTCAAAAAGTGCACAAAGCCGGCAGGATGGTGTTTGCTGATGATGCTTTCCAGCATGGCGCCGCTTCCGCTCAGGGCGCAAGCTGTAGGAGAGATTGTGGGGACGGTTGCGGACCCCAGTGGAGCCGTGATTCCTGGAGCCAAGGTCACTGCGGTCCGCATTGACACGGGAGTTTCACGTTCCACAGTGTCGGGCAGCGCCGGAACTTATACGATTCCCAACCTGGTGGTGGGCACCTACGCCGTGCGGGCGGAAGCCAAAGGCTTCCAAACCGGCGTTGCCAACAGCATTACTCTGGACGTCAGCCAGCAGAGAGAAGTGGATTTCAAGCTCGCATTGGCCGGGGTGCAATCAACGGTTGAAGTGACCGCCGCTCCGCCTTTGCTTAACACCACCAACGGAACGCTCGCGGGCTTGGTGTCCGAGGAACAGGTGCAGAATCTTCCGCTCAACGGCAGAGACATAGCAGGTCTTGTCATGATGCAGCCCGGCATGGCCCAAGACACGGGCGGCATGGGGTGGATGGGCCCGCAGTGGATCAGTAATGGCAACCGCGGAGAGACACTGACCGGGACTTTAGATGGTGCCGATGTCAGCGATGCGGAGATGGGTACCATCCAGTTCACGAATTTCAACCTCGATGCGATTGCCGAATTCAAAGTCCAGCAAAACGATTACTCGGCCCAATATGGCCGAGGCGCTGGCACCATCACCCAGATTGTGAGCAAGTCCGGCACCAATCAATTTCACGGCAGCGCTTTTGAGTTTCTGCGCAACAGCGTGTTTGACGCGCGCAATTTCTTCGCTACCTCCGTTCCGCCCTTCAAAAGAAATGAATTCGGTGGGACGTTTGGCGGTCCCATCAAGAAAGATAAGACTTTCTTCTTTGTCGAATACGCCGGTCTCCGGCAAAGGCTCGGGGAGCCAGACATCGTCTCCACCCCTACCGCAGCGGAGAGAAACGGCGTGGTGACCATTGCCGGGGACCAGCTTCAAGTCCCGCTCAACCCCGTTGCCAAGACGATTCTCAATCGTTATCCATTCCCGAATCAGCCCAATGGCGTGTTCGGACCAAACACCTTCAATTTCATGTTCTCACAGCCGACGAATGACGACCAGTTTTCGACGCGCCTGGATCAGCATTTCTCCGCAAAAGACACCCTCTTCGCGCGCGCCTCTTACGTCAATAACATTGCTAAGGAAACCGATCCCTGGGCGGCCGAACTGGGTGGTGCGAATTTTTCCACGAGTAATGTGGGCGAGGCGCGTAATTACACCCTTAGCGAAACGCACCTTTTCTCGCCCACTCTGCTCAATGATTTCACTTTTACTCTTAACCGCGGGATCGAGGGGGTGCCGGAGGCCCCGGCTGAGGCCACGACGACCGCAACCAGTTTTTTGGACGGCAGCTTGCAGGGTTGGGGACCCGACACATTCGAGACCAAATACGTCACAACCGTGTTCGACTACAAAGACAGCGTCGCTTGGATTAAAGGCCGTCACTCCTTGAACCTGGGCGGAGAAGTTTATCGGGAGCAGGATAATGGTACGGGCGTGACTTCGATCGGCCCAAGTGGCGTATTTAATTTTAACGCTGGCACGCCGCTCACCGCGACGATCCCTTCCACCAACGGCGGAGCCCCCTTGCTTGTGGGCACAGCCAGTCCCAGTGGCCTCATCAGCATGATGGAAGGCGCTGACGTCAATTATGCCCGGGCAACCACCGTGAGTGGTTTTGGACCGCCTGGAGGAGGCGGCGTTTGGTGGGGACTGCGCCGGTGGACACTCGCCGGCTACCTTCAGGATGACATTAAGGCAACCCGGAAACTCACCCTGAACTTTGGTCTGCGTTACGAATACACTTCCGTTCCTTGGGAAGTGGGCAATCGCCTGGCGGGACCGGCCGATTACGGCAGTCTTTACGGCCATTTTGTCGTGAACCCCCAACCCCTATGGCAGCCGGACTATCTGGCGGGGGATTTTGGCCCACGTTTTGGCTTAGCCGCTGACCTGGGGAAGAACACCGTCCTGCGGGGTGGCTTTGGGATTTTCACTAACATGATCCCCACCGTTTATCCAGACCAGGCGTTGGTGAACTTCCCACTTGCCTCGCTCAATTATTTGCCCAATGCGCCCTATTCCCTCACCCCGCATCCAGTTTCCCTTCCAGTGTTGACGAGCACTTCGGGGCAGCCTATCGCGGCCAATGGGAATACTAAACTGATTCCGGCCAATACGCCCGTGAACATTGCCCCGTTCGCGGCCATTCTGGGTCCTCTCGGCGGCGATTATCCCTCCGACCGAATGAGAAACGGCTACACCATCAGCGGGAATTTTACTTTGGAACACCAGTTTGCTGGGGGCGTTGATGTCGAGGCGTCCTACGTCGCGAACAATGGCGTCGGTCTTTATAACCAGACCTACCCAAACGGGTTCAGCGGGGCTGAACCTCAGTATGCTCCGTACAGTCAAATAACCCCCGGCTTGGGCGAACTCCAGGTGTTTTACAATGGCGCTTACTCCAGCTACAACGCTTTACAAGTGCAGGCGCGCAAGATTTCGGCATCGCACGGCCTGCAGTTCCAAGCCAATTACACCTGGGCAAAGGATATGACGAATGCCGACGCGGTGTGGAGTTCTGGGGGCGTTAGTGGTGGCATCAGCCAAAACAACCCCCAATGCTGGAGGTGCGAGTACGCGCCCGCCAGCTACAGTGTTGGCCAACGGTTTGTCGCCAACTTCGAGTATGACGTCCCGATCTCCCAGTGGCGGGGGTTCTCGCGGCTTCCGCAGCGGCTCAGTCGAGGATGGGAAATGCTGGGTATCTTCAGCGCCCAGTCAGGCTTTCCGTTCACTGTTGCCGGTCCCTATGGAAGTCTGCAATATGGGTATGACATCTTTGATGGTTTCGGCGCTCGGCCGTTCCTCCTTAAGACCCCAACGCTCAGTCCCAGCGCCGGCAGCGCGCCGCAGTTCTTTTCCAATGCAGTTATTGCGAACAACGGGATCAGCGACGGGTTCTTCGGTTTACCCACTGTCACCAGCCCGGTGAACGGCCAGGCGGTGCTGCCAACCCCAGGGAATTTAGGCCGCAACACGTTCACCGGCCCTGGCTGGTCGAATTTGGACTTTTCAATCATCAAGGACACGCAGCTCACCGAATCGAAAATGCTGCAATTTCGCGCTGAGTTCTTTAACATTTTTAACCAAGCTACTTTTGGGACACCCGGACAGATTCTCGGCTCATCTGGTTTTGGAGTAACGACGGGAACGGCGACCATAGAGCGCCAGATTCAGTTTGGGCTGAGGTTAGTGTTTTGATAAGAGAAGGGGCGTCGTGGTTTGCGGCCCCGGCGATGTTCTGAGCGCCGAAGCTCCATACAGTCGGTTGCGGGGGCTAGAACATCGCCGCTAGAGTGGTCAAACTTCGGCTTTGCCGTTGCCATCCTAGATTTGTCGCCGCAACTTATGGAATGGGCCACGACTCACAACGTAGCCAGAGATTTCTATTGAGGCGGCAGGACTTTACTAAGCTTCTTGAGCATGCGCTGTTCGTCGGGCGAAAAGTTGTTGTGGACGGCCCGGCTCGAAAGAAAACGCCGGCGCTCCTCCGGAGACATATTGCGCATGTGAAGAAAGGCACGGTTCACAGATTGGCGGCGGTTGAGTGGCAGCTCGCGGTAATGCGAAAACACCGATTTCAACTGCTCGCGCTGCTTCGGAGACAAGTGCTGGAAAACATTTTGCCTTTGGCGGATGACATGCTTTTGATGGGGTGAGAGTGAATTCCATCGCTGCAGATTCTGGCGGATTTTTTGCTGCTGCGCGGGTGGAAGATTCTGAAAACGCGCATCGTTTTTCAGAATCTTTTCTTGCTGGGCAGGCGGCAAGTCGCGGAGACGCTGGAAAAAGCCCGGCGCATGGTTGTGCTGCTGTTCGCGCTGCCGCTGCATTTGGCGTTGTCTTTGCAGATTCCGCTCACGCATCTGCTGAGCGTTACGCCGTGCCGGCCGGTCGCCCTCCTGGGCCCATCCGGACCCGGCGGCCAGCGACAAGGCCATCCACAGGACCAGTAGCGCGCCGCGGAATGATTTGAAGGTCTTTAAACGCATCTCAGTCTGCAGCTTTGGAATCCGCCGCCAATTCGGAAAGCACATCGAAATTGGCGAGCATGTCATAGTTTTCGAGCATGGGCAGATTCTTGTAAAGGGTCATCTCCTCATCGGCGGGTTTAGCCTCTGCGCCTTCTGCAACGGAAGCCGGCGCGCTTTGGATCTGGGGCTGGGCCTGGCCAGATCGAGCCAACCTAGCCGAGGTTAGAACGGCGGGTTGCGAGTACCGGCCAGATTGCCGCCAGGCATGGACCATCACTATACCGAACACGACCATCGCCGCGAGCGATGCGGGAGCAAGCCAGCGCCCCCAAGGTAACCCGAAGAAGCCCCGGCGCTCGTCCGCCGTTGAGGCCAGCGTCGCCTGTAACCTCGATTCAAACCAGGCTGAAGGCCCGCTTACTTTCCAGGAATCCAGCGCATGGTTCAGCCGCTGATAGCCTTCCGCAGTTTGGATGCACGCCGGGCAGACGGCCAAATGGCCGCGTGCGCGTTCCGCCTCCCGCCCCTCCAGCATTCCTTGAGCGAAGTAGAAAATCTGTTCTCTTTCCAAGCAGGATGTATCTTTTTTCATAACTGCCCCCCTTTCATAAAGGGCTCGAGGCGGCGCCTGAGATTTTCATAAGCTCGAAACAAGAGCGACTTTACCGCGCCCTCACTAACGTTCAATACCTTTGCGATCTGCCGGTAATCAACCTCCTGGTACTTGTGGAGGATCACCGCGGCCCGCTGATTTTCCGGGAGTTCCTCCACCGCCTCCCGGATCAGCCTTTCGCGGTCTGAATCCATCAGATGCTGTTCGGCGCTCGGTTTTTTGTCTGGAATTCTTGCTGCGGCTGGCTCCATGTCCAGGTCACTCTCCACTTCCAGAGGGCCATCGCCCTTCCGGTCGCGAATGGCATTCAATGCCAGATTCGTGGCGATACGATAGAGCCATGTGGTGAAACGGGCATTCGGGCGGTAGCGGTCCCGTGCCCTATAGACACGCAGAAAAACCTCTTGAGCAAGGTCTTCCGCTAAGGCGGGGTCCCGAACCATTCGGGAGAAATAGCCCACCAGGGGCGCCCGGTACCGATTCAACAGAACTTCAAACGAATCGGCATCGCCACTTCGGACCCGCAGCATCAACTCCAGGTCTGAGTCGACGGTCATCGTTGCCACACTCTATATAACACGAATATGCACCATAAGTTGCGCCCTCCCAGGGGCATCTTTTCAAGCCGGATTCGATCAAAATAATGCGATTCCGGCTGCAAGTCTACCTTCAGGGCGCGCTCCCCCGATTTGTTATACTAGAAAGCGGGATAATAATTGTGAGGCGCCGCTCGCATGACGGCGAAAGGCCCGGCCGGGGCGCGTACCCCGTATTCAGCTCAGGCCTACCCCACGAAAACCATTATGTTTGCTGAAGGGGCGCTTGTAAACCGCAAATACCGGATTCTGGCCGAGCTCGGCCAAGGCGCCCTTGGCCTTTCTTACAAAGCCCTGGTCCTCGGTTCGAACACCGTTTGCGTGATTAAAGTTCTGGACGATTCCCTTGTTCCTTCCTTAATCCCAAGGGAGCTGGTGGAACAGGCGGTTGTGAAATCGAACGAGCTCCGCCACCCGGCATCCCTCCGCTGGCAAGCAGTGGAATTCGGCGGCGGCGGCGAAACGATTTTGGTCCGGGACTTCGTCGAAGGCCCAAGCTTAAAGAGCACGCTTGTAGATGGAACTCCGTTCTCCGTCCCGCGCGCCACTCACGTCGTCCGCCAGATCGCGCTGGCGCTGGATGCCGCCCAGCGCATGAAAATGGTTCACGGCGACCTCCGTCCGGCGAACATTCTTCTTTGCAATTCGGAGGGCGGCGAGAAGGTCCGAATTCTCGACTTTGGAATGGCCCGGCTCCGTGAAAATTTCACTTGCAGCCTCCACCGGCTGACCTTGAAGGATCCCGGGCCGATGATGGGCGATCCCCGGTATCTTTCTCCGGAGCAGGCTGCGGGCCTGCGCTGCGATTCGTTGGAAAGCCGCTCCGATATCTACTCACTGGGAATCATTTTTTGGCAGCTTCTGACTGGCCACCTGCCGTCCCCTGAGCCACCGCTCGAATCTCTGTTATGGCACGTCATGGGTACTCCGCCCGGCCTGCGCGAATGCTATCCGGAGTTGAAGATTCCCGAAGATTTGGATCAGCTCATCCGCCAGATGTTAGCGAAGCCGCGTGAAAAGCGGATTGAGAGCGCGCGCGCCCTGTCTCAGAGGCTTGAAATCTTCGAGGGACTCAACAGCCGGGTTCGTGCCAAAGCCATTGAAGCGCCCAGCTTCGCCTTGCTTTCAGACAAAAACAGACCGAGGCCTCCCGCAAGAAGCATGGAACCATCGGCTCCAAAGGGCAAGCCACCGGAAACGGAATCTCCGAAAATGTCTCCGCCGCCGGTGACTCCCGCTGCAACTTTGCCGGTCGGAGCTGTGGAGATAGCAGTAGCGCCCTTTCAGCCTGGCGCGGTCAGCGCATTAAGATCCCCGCAACCGCAGAGCAGATCAAGCCGGGGTTGGATGATTGCGGCATCGATTCTGATTGCCTTAGCGGGCCTGGGTACGGCCAGCTATCAATTCAGAAGCAGAATTCCCTGGGCGGCGGCGGGGAAAGTCAACCCAGCCCGGTTGCAAAGTTGGGGACAAGGGCTGGAGGCAAGTCTCCATTCATCCGCCCAGAAGATCGAGGCAGGACTTCATTCATGGAGCCAGAAAGTGCAGCAACAGCTTTCAGCGAGGCACACCACTCTTGCTTCCGCCCCGGCGCAGACTGCAACCTCCGCTGCAACTTCAGCTACATCCCCGCCGGATGTCACCCCCCCCGCAAATATCCCGGTAGGAACCCCGGCGCCACCAGCCCAGAATGCTACGCTAGTACACAGCCCAGCCACGGCAACCGCCTCGCCAGCCACGCATGAGGACGAGTCCGGCGGCGCTGTGGCTGAGTTAAACAAGAATCTGGCGCCTCCCATCGAATCTAGGGAGCACCGCGCGACAGATGAATCAAGGCCGCCGGAGGAATCGAAACCTCCGGCAGCGCCAACCGCGCGCCACCCCTATTCCGAGCAGCCACCATCCGCCCCCGGGAAGCTCGCCACGCCGGCCCCGCTGGATAGCGCCTCGCTTGCCAAAACGATCCGGATGGAAATGAAGAATGGTGACGCGTTGTTCGAGCTCGGCCAGTATGACCAAGCGATCCGCGACTACAGGATGGCCCTGGCTCTGGACCCTGCCAACAAGGTTCTGGTTGACCGCATCGCGCGGGCCAAAAAGGCACAAGCCGCTGAAGCGGAATTCCTGAACCAGTAAGCGAGAGAATGCAAGATTGCCCCAAACCATGTCCAAGTCAATATCATTACCGGTCCTTGTGGCCGCTGGAATCCTGACGGATCAAGATCGCATCCTGGCCTGCCAGCGCCGTCATTCCGACACTTATGGCGGCCAGTGGGAGTTTCCCGGCGGCAAGGTAAATCCGGGAGAGTCGCTGCAGGAGGCGCTCCGGCGGGAGCTACAGGAAGAGCTTGGAATCGACGCGGAGATTGGCGCAGAAATCCTCCGGCTACGGCACCGCTATCCTGACCGTTACGTGGAAGTTGTCTTCTTTGCTGTTCCAAAATTCAATGGAATTCCTCGCAACAACGTGTTTGAAGCCATCGAGTGGGCGCCCCGGGAAAAATTGGTAGAGTACCCTTTTCTTGAAGCGGACCGCGAGATGGTTCAGCGGCTATCAAGAAATGAGGCGCTGTGACGCTCGAAAGCCAGGCGGCACAAGGATCCAGCAAAATCTTCAGCCCGGAGGTCATCATTCCTTTATTGGTGTCGGGTTCAAGAAAGAAGCGGCAATCCGGAATCAGGCTGTCTGGGCTTCTTGGAGTAGCCCTTCTCGCGGCTGCAACGTTGTCCGCCACCGCTCTTCGGGCATCCGCCCAGGTGGAAACCGTCGCCGGACCTTCTTCCCAACCTGTTTGGGAAAACTTCTTCCACTCCGAAGGACACTTGGCGCTGCGTTATTCGCCCGTCGGAGCATTCTCCCCGGACAGTTCCTTCCTGGCCGTGGTCAGCCGGAACAAAATCGCGCTGAATAACCTGCGCACCCGCGAGATCAGCAAGGTGCTTCACGTCCGGTTGCAAAACATCAGTGATATCAAAATTCAGTCCGCCAATTCCCTTCCCAACGGGAACCTCTTCGTTCTTGCCAGTGGTTTGTTCCGCGCCAAGGGCAAAGGCGGCCTTGAACGCAGCCCGGAGCTTGCTTTCCAATGGGATCCTGTGAAGGACCAACTGGCCGGAAAGGTGGATGCCATCGGCCAAAAGGGAGGCTTCCTGCCCGCCCGGTATTTCCCCCATTTTCATGACCTGTGCCTCTACAAAGAAAGTCATTTCGTCATTTGGGATCCCGTGACTGGGAAATCCGGCCAGTTTGTGGTGCCACAACTTAAGCAACCTCCCCATTTCTTCCAGTTCTCGCCCGATGGGCAATGGCTGATTCTGGCTCAGATTGAGATGGATGCATCACCGAACCCCATCGTTGTCGGGATGCACGACCATCAGTTTGCCGACGTCCTGGCAGGGCATGGCGGCGTGGTGCTGAGCGCGCGGTTTTCGCACGATAACAAGAAGGTGGTCACCGCCTGCGAGGATGGAGCAGTTCGAGTCTGGTCTATTCCCGATTGGAAACTGCTCCAAACCCTCACCGGCCATGTGGGTCCTGTTCAATGGGCCGACTTCTCTCCGGACGGGCGTTGGATTGCCTCCGCCGGCGAGGATAAAACAGTTCGTGTCTGGTCCGTTGCGGATGGCAAGCTGCTCCAGGTCCTACGGGAAAGCCCCAGCTCACTCGTCACCCTGGCCTTCTCGCCGGACGGCCGCTACATCGCTGCCACCTCGGAAAAAAATGTCATGGTTTGGCGTCTGCACACGACGCAATGATTCCGTGGGTGGTTCAGGCGCGGCGCAGTTTGCCGCGTCATTCCCGCGCAGGCGGGAATCCAGGCCCGATATTGGCGAGCAACCGGTTGGCAACGGCGCGAAGCGGCTTGGAGTGCGGCGGCTTGCCGCCGCTTTACCTGCGCGGAGGCCGGAAGCAAGCTTCCTCTAATCTTACTATGTTAAGTCATTGGGAACACCGTCAGGGCATGGCTTCAGCCATGCCGTTGGCGGTGCTGCCGAGATCCGGGCTTTAGCCCCTGAGGCCCTCAGCGGCTAAAGCCGCTTCTCCTTGCCTTGGGATTTGGCATGGCTGAAGCCATGCCCTGACGGTGCCTGATTCAACCTAACAAAGTAACACTAACCCACAATTGAAATCATATTCAGAATATGGAGCCCCAATTCTTCATTGCCGCTCACCCTGACTTGGGAGATTGCCGCATCTTTCCCCATACCCTTGGTAAAGATGCGCCAAGCGATTTCCTGGGGAATGGCGGTCTCGCTCACTCGAACGCCCACTGGAGAAGCGCCCAACTGCCAGCCCTCGGCTTCGCGGCATAAGAACCAACTTCCGCCGCAATCTCCAGCAATATTGAATTGTGCGAATGTACCCGGTTTGCTGGCCATCGTCCGGTAGGTGAACGGAAGAGCTCGCATGAAGCAGTCAAGGACTGGAAAGTACAACTCTTGTGTCATGATCCCCGGTTTGTTGACAGCCAACCTGATCTGTTGTTGATGGTGCCAACGCTCCGTAAGCTCCCGCGCCGTATCGAACCAATTGGGCGACTTGTTATTGCCCGCCCAACTGACTGGAAAAAGTGCATCCGCAAAGGGGTCCAAGGACAAGTGATACTCCGCGCATTGGGCTGAAGCCATTTCCATCAAAGAGATCAGCACGGCAGGGCTCAAGCGCCTGTAATGGGCAACACCTTCGGCGTTCATGCGATTGATGAAGGCAATAAAATCCTCGTTGATCTTCGGGCCCTCCGGCGCATAACCATCACGGCAGATGGATAGCTTCCGAAGCTGCGTGTCCAACAGATGTGCGGCGACATCCTTCACTTTCCACTTGGATGCCAGTGTCTGCGCCTCCCAATCCTGCGGCGAAAGCGCCTTGAGGACTTCCAACAACTTGGCTTCAATCTTGGGATAGAGATGAGCCACCAGAATCGGTTCCAAAGAGTTTGTTCTCCCTGCATGGAGGCATTCTATCGCAAAACAAAACCTCCCCAATATACCTGCTGTAGAGGCGGTCTCTGACCGCCGGTTTTAAGTTCGAAATTACGACGCCGTACCGCCGGCATTTTGCCGGCACACAGCCACCTGCTGCTTATGCCCAGAGTTATAATACTTCAACTCATCTTTCGGCTTGTCAGCCGGCATTTGGGTAGTGTCTCAGTTTCTTTGCTGTAGCGGCGCTCTATGAGCGCCGAACTTGTAACCTCAACGGCTTCCGGCGCTCATAGAGCGCCGCTACAGCAAACTGCGTCACTACCGGTATTTGCTACTCCCGAGCGTAGCCGTGATGATCGCTTGAAGGCCCCGCTCGAAGAGGAATGGAAGAGTAAAGGAGGAGCCATGAGCATAAAAAAGCTATGGGTTACGGCCAGCATTCTGCTGTTGGCGCTGATTTCAATTGGGATCACACGAGCTCAGAACGTCCATGCGTCAGATCCAGATTACGCGAAGCATAGTCTGGCGATAAACTTATTGCGGGCAATTAACACCGAGGAGGTTAGTTACTTGCACGAACACAACGAGTATGCTTCCTGGGACGCTTTAGTCTCAAATAGCAAGTTCGCGGCGAACACTATGAAATGGGCCGCAATGAATGACCCGCAACTCGCCGGCATCCATCTTTCCAGTGGGCCGGAGATTCTACCCGGTTGGAGGCTGCGTCTCATTCTTTCTAGCAACGGCAAGCAATATGATGTTCAGCTTGAAGACATGATTGACCGGAAATGCGGATATGCAGCAATTACGGATGAGCGTGGCATTATCCGGCAGAGTAAGGCGATTGACTGCCCGATCTAAAATGACCGGCAGTCACTCGTGCGTGCCGCATATATAAAGGCCAACGTGTGCGCCACCCACGGGCCAGTTCAAAAGTCATGGTGCGTCCTCGCAACGGTCTATGGGTGGCTTGTTGAGGCGTGCTTGCGGTCTGTGGAGGACGGTTCAGTGTCTACGTTGGCGAGCCCGGCCAGGATTACGGGCTGCCTCTCGGGAAATTCCGCAACCAGGGACAGGCTCCCCCCCATAGCCTCAACATAGCTTCGCAAGGTGGAAATGAGCAGGTCGCTCCGCTTTTCGAGGCGTGAGACGCCTTCCTGACCGATACCGAGCGTCGTTGCGGGTCGAAAGCGGCGCGCCATACTCCGTCCGCGGCATTAAACCTCAGCTCCTTCATGTTCGCGTGCCGGGAGCCCTTGAGCGTATCGACACGGGGACGGCCGAGCTGTGGGCCGAACTGCTCAAGCAGCTTGTCATGCGCCAGCAGTTCGTCCTGCACATCTTCCGGCAAGTCGTCAAATTCCGGGTCGAACTCCTCATAAAACTGGACTTCCCAAGCCACTAAGATATCATGCTTGGTAGAACATATGTTGTAAACTACATATTAGGCTTTCCTTGGAAGGCGTCTCGCGCGCTTGGCAAACCATACCATCCGAGCGAAGTTGGGCTAAGCCTAGGTGTGCCCCACCCGGCGTTTCTTGGCAGCCGCAACATCAGCAACCCCTTGACAATTCTTCCCATTCGGTTACCATGTAGTTACCTTGTGTCGCGCTCTGCTCATTTGGCACGGTGCGCTATACAACTTCCCCCTCGCGATCTTAGGAGATTTGTCTGCCCGTGGAGTATGTCTAGAGCATGTCTATGGATTCAAAGCCGGAAGTCCCGGTCTGTGCCTCTGGACCGGTGGCCGTTTGCCCGCCCAGATCCCAAAGTCCATACGCCAAGCACTGTCGCCGGGAAAGCAGGAAGACGGAGATTTTAGGGCCTGAGAAACCACTGCTGGAGGGAACCGGCGGGGCACATAAAAGATTCCTTTCAGGAACAAACCTAAAACTCATTGAAAACAAAGGAGTAACCAGGCACCCTATGGAAATCTTAGGTTTGTTTCCGGCTCAAAATGGTGCATTTCAGGCAAGATCCTCAAGATCAACATTGACGCCGACGGCCGTGAAGAAGGGGTTCTGCCGCGCACCAGCGAGTATTACTTCATGAGGTTGAATCAGACACCGCCAGGGCATGGCTTCACTCATGCTATACACACGGTCGTAAGTCGGCGACGCTCGGTCCTGTAGCGCCGGTCTGTGACCGGCGGATTTCGCCGCTTCCTGTCAGGGCAAGCTCCGAGCGGCGCTATAGCAGCCAAACTGACCCGCTATCTTCGCCTCGAACCTTTCAGCGGGATGCCGCGAGGTATGGTAAAATTTCTGGTGAATCTTGCCGTCTCGTTTTCAGGAAAGGCTTAAGCAATAATGCCGAAGGTTGGAATGGTCAGCTTGGGATGCCCGAAAAACCTGGTAGATAGCGAGGTGATGCTGGGCATTCTGGCACGAAACGGATATGAAGTGACGCCGCACGCCGGGGATGCGGATGTGATTGTAGTCAACACTTGCAGCTTCATCGAGCCAGCAAAGAAAGAATCCATCGACACCATTCTGGAAATGGCAGAGCACAAGAAGACCGGTTCGGCCCGGAAGCTGGTGGTGGCGGGGTGCCTGGTGGAGCGCTACCGGCGTCAGATTTTGGAAGAGATTCCCGAAGTCGATTTCGTCATTGGCACCAATGAATTGGAGCAGGTCCTCGCCGCCTGCAATCTGGATGAAGGCGATCGGGAAACCACCGTCGCAGCCGGCCCCTACCTCTACCACGAACTGACTCCCAGGTTTCTTTCCACCCCATCTTATTCAGCCTACATCAAAATCGCCGAAGGCTGTGATCATCCCTGCTCGTTCTGCGTGATCCCGCAAATGCGCGGAAATTTCCGGTCGCGTCGATTTGAGTCCGTGGTTCAGGAAGCGCAGAACCTTGCGGGGCGGGGCGCGCGCGAAATCATTTTGGTAGGCCAGGATAATACGAGCTATGGCGAAGACCTGGGACTGCGTGACGGCCTGGCGATGCTCCTCCGGGAAATGGGCAAGATCGGGGACTTGGTTTGGTTGCGGTTTCTCTATTGCTATCCCAACCGCGTGACGGATGCTCTGATCCACGCGGTCGCGGAGACTCCAAAAGCCGCCAAGTATTTCGATATTCCTTTGCAACACGCCAGCCGGCCCGTGCTGAAGGCCATGCGGCGGGGATCGGACGGCGAACATTTCCTGCAAATGCTCGAGAAGATCCGGGCCGCAATTCCGGAGGCAACGTTGCGCACCTCCATGATCGTGGGTTTCCCGGGTGAGACGGAGCAGGACTTTGAAACATTGCTCCAGTTTGTTGGGGCAGCTCAATTCGATCATCTCGGCGTCTTCCTCTATTCCAATGAGGAGACCAGCGCCTCCTTTGCATTGCCAGGGCAAGTTCCTGCTGCGGAAGCCCGCCGGCGCCAGCGCAAGCTTCTGGCCTTGCAAAAGAAGATTTCCCGGCAAAAACTGCGCAAATGGATTGGCCGGCGCATCCCGGTGCTGGTGGAGGGCCGGTCGGAAGAGACGGAATTGCTATTCCAGGGCCGCATGGAATCGCAAGCGCCGGGCATTGACGGCCGGGTACTGATCAACGATTTTGAGGGTTCCGGCCCCAGGCCGGGCGAATATCGTTGGGCCGTCATCACCGAATCTCACGATTACGATGTAGTGGCTAAGCTCGAAGCGGACTACTTCGCTGCGACCGTTCCCAAACCATCCGGGTTCGGAGCACGTTCCCGGCTGATTCAGATTCAACCTTCTGTGAACGTGGAAGAACACCATGCGCTGTCCCATTTGTAAGCGCGAGACGGTATTTGACGGCAATCCGTTCCGGCCTTTTTGTAGCGAGCGGTGCAAGATGATTGACTTGGACAACTGGCTTTCCGGGAGATACAGAATTTCCAAGCCGGTCCCTGAGAGTGAAGAGGAAACGGCCCCTCTTGAAACTGAAGACGCGGACGGGACGAACCTTGACTGACCGGCGGTCCGGGTCTGCGGTGCGGATTGCCACCTGCTGGCCCGTGGGTTTTCTCCCGGTTGCCCCAGGTACTGGAGGCTCGGCGATTGGCATCGCGCTGGTTTACGCTCTGTCAAGATTGCTTGCAGGAGGTTGGAGTTTCCGGCTGGCTCTCGGCGCCTTGGTGGTGTGCGTCTTCTTCCTGGGCGTCTGGTCAGCGGGAGAATCCGAAGCGTTCTTCGGGATTAAAGATCCCTGTCATGTGGTGATTGATGAAGTCGCCGGCCAGATGCTTGCATTCATGACCGGACCCCATCGGGGCTGGAAGTGGCTTCTGGCGGGTTTTGTGCTTTTCAGATTCTTCGACGTGATCAAGCCCTTCCCCGCTCGGCGGGCTGAACACTTGCAAGCGGGCTGGGGGATTATGACCGACGATGCGATTGCCGGCGCTTATGCCGCCCTTAGCCTGTTGCTGCTCGGATGCTTGACCTGATGAATTTTTGGAAGAGGAGAGGAAGGATAGAGCCATCCATGGCAAAACCTAGTTCGCTAGCGGGTAAGCCCCATATCGACCAGGTGGCGCCCCGGGCCGCGATTCCGGGTGGTGAGATCGCCATTCGAGGAAGCGGTTTTGTGCAGAACGGTTCGAGCCGTCCCAAGGTCCGCTTTGGAGACCAGCCCGCAAGCCTCCTGATGAGCTCGACCGACCGTCTGATTGTTCGGGTTCCAGAGGGCGCCGTCAGCGGCGAATTGACCGTCGATAATGGCAAATCCGTCAGTGCTCCGACCTCTGTAGCCGTCGGCATGACCATCGCCGAGAACCTTCATCCTGTCGCCAATCCGGCAGTGGATGCGGCGGGCAATATCTACACCACTTTCAGCGGTAGCCGGGGCCAGAAAGTCCCCATCTCCGTTTTTAAGATCGACCGCAACCGTAACATCCGTTCGTTCCAAACGGACTTGATGAACCCTACCGGCTTGGCTTTCGACCGCGATGGACTCCTTTATATCTCAAGCCGCGCCGAAGGCACGATTTACCAGGTTGCGCCCGACGGCGAAAGGACCCCATTTGCAGAAGGTATGGGCGTCGCAACGGGCATTGCCTTTGATCATGAGTGGAACCTTTACGTGGGAGACCGGAGCGGGACGATCTTCAAAATCAATCACGACCGTAAAATCTTCGTCTTTGCCACCCTCGAGCCCAGTGTTGCCGCCTATCATCTGGCTTTCGGGCCGGACGGAGCGCTCTACGTTGCCGGTCCAACCACTTCCAGCTTTGATCACGTCTTCCGAATTTCACCGGCGGGCGAGGTCGCGACCTTTTACCGGGGACTGGGCCGCCCGCAAGGCTTGGCTTTCGATGCCAAGGGAAATCTCTACGTCGTCGCTTCGCTAGCGGGACGCCGGGGCGTGGTTCGCATTACGCCGGACTCCCGGGCCGATCTTGCCGTCTCAGGAACCGGGCTGGTTGGACTGGCCTTCACCCCTCACCGGTCGTTGGTTCTGGCGTGCCACAACTCCCTTCACGAAATCTTCATCGATGTTGAGGGCCGGTCCTTGCTTGGCGGCAATTGAGCGGCGCCGGCGCCGGCGTAAAAGATGAGCGGAGATCATCCCACCGCGCATCGAATTTGAAAACCTTGCCGATTTCAGGTTCTCTTGAATTTCCGGTTCGCGTATGGACGCTGAAATTATCGCTGTCGGCTCTGAATTGCTGACCCCGCTGCATCAGGATACAAATTCTCTCTATCTCACCGAAAAGTTAAACAGCATTGGAATTGAAGTCCGGTTCAAGACCATTGTGGGCGATGACCGCGACCGTCTTGCCGGCGTGTTTCAAGAAGCTCTGAAGCGGTCCAATCTTGTCATCCTAACGGGAGGACTAGGCCCCACCGAGGACGACATCAACCGCGACGTTGTTTCTGAAGTGCTGGGCCGTCCCTTGCGTGAATTGGAAGAGCTTCGAAAGCACATCGAAGCCCGGTTCGCACGGCTTGGCCGGGCCATGGCGTCAAACAATCTTCGCCAGGCTCGAGTCCCCGAAGGGGCCGAATGGCTGGAGAATCCCAACGGCACGGCTCCGGGCATTTGGATTGAGCATAACGGCAATCTAGTGGTTTTGCTGCCCGGACCGCCCGGCGAGCTGGAGACTATTTTTGAAGCCTCCTGCATGACCCGCCTCAACCGCTATGCTGGCAAGGAACGCATCCGAAGCCGCGTTTACCGGATTGTGGGACTTCCCGAGTCCGAGGTCGATCATCGCATTGCGCCGCTTTACCTCAATTATCACAATCCCACCACCACCATCCTGGCCAGGCTCGGAGTTATTGAAATCCACCTGCGGGCCCGTGCGGCGTCGGATCAGGAAGCCGACGCGCTGATTAATGAAGTGGGTGACAAGATCGAACTGGCGCTGGGCGAGCACGTCTTCTCCACACACGGCGAGTCGATGGAGGAAGTGGTGGGCATGTATCTGGTGATGAAGCAGCTCACCGTGACCGTCGCGGAGAGTTGCACGGGAGGATTGCTGAGTGAACGGTTGACCCAGACGCCCGGAAGCTCGAACTTCTTCCTGGGCGGAGTTGTCTGCTACAGCAACGATCTGAAAACGCGGCTGGCGGGCGTGCCCGCCGAGCTGATCGAAAGGAACGGGGCTGTATCCAAGCCGGTGGCCCAGGCCCTGGCTGAGGGAATCCGCCGCCGGACCGACGCGTCCATCGGGATCGGCATTACAGGAATCGCGGGGCCCGGCGGCGGAACGCCGGAAAAGCCTGTTGGCCTTGTGTTCGTCGCCTTGGCGGATGCAAAGGGAACCAATATCCGCGAATTCCGTTTCCCGGGAAATCGCGAGCGGGTCCGCTTCTGGGCTTCGCAGGCCGCCCTTGAAATGATCCGGCGGCGGGTTCGAATCTGAACTCACGGCGGTCCCCTGCAATTCGCCACATTATGATGAGAGCCTTTATCGCCATCGACCTCCCGCCGCCCCTCAAGCAAGCCATTGCCGCTGTGCAATCCAAGCTCAGGTCATCGCTTCCGCTGGAGGCCAACAAATCTTCGGACATTCGATGGACGCGTCCCGAAGGAATTCACCTGACGCTGAAGTTCCTGGGTAATATTAGCGACCCGCAGGCAGAGCTGGTGACGGATAGTTTGAGGTCGCTTCCACCCGTCGAACGATTTCGAATCGAGGTGAAAGGGTTTGGATTTTTCCCTAATAACCACCGGGCTCGAGTGCTTTGGGTTGGAGTCGAAGCGCCCGCTGCCCTTGCCTGCCTGGCCGCTGACGTGGAAGCGGCGATGGAGCGCCTGGGGTTCGCAAAGGAAGACCGTGCTTTCACGCCGCACCTTACCCTTGCCCGGTTTGGCAGACCAGAGCCGAGGCCGGCCATCGAGACGGCGCTCCGGGAGGTTCGAGGCGCAACGCTTGGTGCATTTGATGTCTCAGGCTACTTCCTTTTTGAAAGCAGACTCTCCGCGGGAGCGCCCTCTTTCTATCGTAAGATTGCGGGCTTCAGAAGTCCGGACTGACCATTAGCGGCGAGCGGGCCGTCGTTTGCCGGGCGTCAAGAGCCGCGACTCTTCCTTTTTTCCTGTTTTATCCTGTCATCGGCGCCAGTCTTCAATCCCCGTCTGAGTCTTTCGACCACTGCCTTCGCGGCCCGGATCTGGCGCCTCACTTGTTCCGGCGCAGTCCCGCCAACCACTCGCCTGGAACGGACTGCCTGGCGAGGAGAGGCCGCAATGCCAGCCATCGCATCGTCCCAATCGGGAAGCAACCGTGCTGCTTCGGGCCCCGTTAGCTCGGCGAACGATTTGTGGCGTTCGACGCAATATTTAACGAGACTTCCCACGCGCTCATGGGCGGCGGCAAATGGAATTCCACGGCGCACTAGTTCATCCGCGACGTCCGTGGCCGTCAAGAACCCAAGTTGCGTGGCGGCTTGCATCCGATCGGGATACAGGCGAAGCGTCTTGATGATTCGTGCGGCAATCGCCACCGAGTCCCGCGTCGTGTCGAAGCCATCGAAGAGCGCGTGCTTGTCCTCCTGAAGATCACGGTCATAGGCCAGGGGCAGGCCTTTGAGCAAGGTCAGCGCGCTTGAGAGCTTTCCCTGAACCCTCGCCGCCTTGCCCCGGATCAGCTCCAGAGCGTCCGCATTCCGCTTCTGCGGCATCAGGCTGCTCCCGGTGGAGTAGGCTTCATCGATCTCCACAAATCCGAACGCCGGCGTGGAATAAATCAGCAGGTCCTCCGCCAGGCGGCTGAGGTGCGTCATAGTCAGGCTGCAAGCGAACAGCATTTCGCAAACGAAGTCGCGGTCCGCGGTCACGTCCAGACTGTTGCGTGAAACCCGGGCGAAGCCAAGTTCCCTCGCCAGGGCATCGCGATTGATCCGGAACGAAGTCCCGGAAATCGCGCCTGCGCCCAAAGGCAATTCGTCAGCGCGTTTGCAGCAACCTTCGAGCCGGCTGAAGTCCCGCAACTGCATCTCGAAGTACGCCAACAGGTAATGGCCAAAGAGGATGGGCTGCGCCGGCTGCAAGTGCGTGAACCCGGGCAAAACCGTGTCCGCTTGCTCCGTGGCCCGAGCCACCAGAGCCTCCAGCAGGTCACACATTACGCGCTGAAGCTCCGTGGCCGCATCCTTTACGAAAAGGCGCATTTCCGTCGCCACCAGATCATTGCGGCTGCGGCCAGTGCGAAGCTTTCCGGCCAGTTCACCAACTTCCCGGACGAGACGCGCTTCAACCCAAGTGTGAACGTCCTCGGTGATCTGACTTTTTTCGCCGCGCGTTGCCGGGCCTTTCGCCCAATCTGAATGGCTTGAAACATGACTGCGGATTGCGTCTAAGCCTCGCGTTAACACTCGGCATTCAGCGGGCTTTAGAACCGCAGCTTCTCCAAGCGCCCGGACATAAGCCCGGTTCACCCGCAGGTCATAGAGCACCAGGCGTTGGTCCAAGGAAAACGACTCCGCGAATCTCTCAAAATCCGGATCGCGCCGCCGGCCGGAGAACCTGCCACCCCAAAGCCTCATCGGGATTTCCCCGGCTTCTTGTCATTCACTCTCAGCGCGTGTTTCTTGAGCGCGGAAATCTTCACGGGCAGCCCCAGAATGTTAATAAATCCAGCCGCATCTTTCTGGTCGTACCCAGCGCCCATGGTGAAGGCGGCAATGTTTGTGTCGTACAAGGAAAAAGGCGACTTGCGGTCCAGAATTCGAATGTTGCCTTTATAGAGGCCGAGCGTCACATTGCCGGTCACATTCCGTTGAGTGACCGATACAAATCCGTCCAGCGCCTCGCGCAACGGCGTGAACCACTGGCCGTAATAGACCAGTTCCGCATAGCGCAAGCCTATTTGTTGCTTGTAGTGAGATGTCTCACGGTCCAGGCAGAGCGCCTCAAGCTCACGATGGGCAACATGCAGCAGAGTTCCGCCGGGTGTTTCATAGGCGCCGTGGGACTTCATTCCCACCAAACGGTTTTCAACGAAGTCGATCCGGCCAATTCCGTTGGCGCCCGCAATTCCATTGAGTTTTTCGATCAGCTTCACGCCGGTCAATTTTCTTCCATCGACCGATACCGGAACGCCCGCTTCAAAGCCAATGGTCACTGCCGTTTCCCGGTTCGGCGCCTTCATGGGGCTTACCGAAAGCTTCCACGCAGCTTCCGGCGGATCGCCAAGCTTGATTTCCAGCGGACCGCCTTCGTGGCTAAGGTGCCAGATGTTTTCATCGCGGCTGTAGAGATCTTTTTTGGTGACCGGAACAGGAATCCGATGCTGGCGCGCATACTCCAGCGCATCTTCGCGAGAGCTGATGGACCACTCGCGCCACGGCGCAATCACCTTCAAGTGGGGCGCCAGAGCCTTATATCCCATTTCGAAGCGCACCTGGTCATTTCCCTTCCCGGTGCATCCATGCGCCACGGCATCCGCTCCGGTTTTCAGCGCCACTGCAACCTGCGCCTTGGCAAGTACCGGGCGCGCAAGCGATGTCCCAAGCAGGTATTTCTTTTCGTATATGGCTCCCGCTTGCAGCGCCTTCCAAAGATAGCCCGTGATAAATTCTTCTCGTAGGTCCTCGACGAATACTTTTGAAGCTCCAGTGCGGATAGCCTTTTGACGGACGGCACGGTAGTCGTCTCCCTGTCCTACGTCACCCACCATGGCAATCACTTCGCACCCGTAATTCTCTTTCAGCCAGGGGATGATAATGGAAGTATCAAGGCCGCCCGAATAAGCCAGGACGACGCGCTTAACTTTGCCAATTGATCTCGACGGATTCAAACCCATTGTTAGTCCTTTCATCTAAATAAAAGCCATTATCTATCAGCGGTCAGCAAACAGGAAAAACATACAGCGAAAAAGGCGCTCATCGTGGCTACGCAGGCAAGGATTGTCTTTCCATTTCAAAAACGCGCCTTTCGCTGATTGTTGAAAACTGAGGGCTGATTGCTTTCTTATTCAGCTACGGCTTGCATGATTCTCCTCTGCACGCGCGCCGCGTCCTTCGCGCCTCCTGTGGCAAGGAAGATGGTGTCATCACCGGCGACGGTTCCCACGATTTCCTTCCATCCCGCGCTGTCCAGCGCCGCAGCAATGGTGTGGGCGTTACCCGGATAGGTCTTGAGGATGACGAGGCTTGCCGCTTGCCGGGCGTCCCGCAAAAACTCCTTTAGGATAATCACCAGGGTGGGTTGCGGGGCCGCGGCGGCGTCCCGGCCCGTCCCCGGACCCGGCAGCCGGTAGCCATCCCGGGTCTTAATGACGCCCAACTCCTCCATATCCCGCGACACGGTAGCTTGAGTCACACGGATGCCACGATGGGCCAGCTTGCGGCGCAGCGCCGCCTGCGTCCCAATGGCCTCGCTGCGGAGAAGGTCCAGAATTTGGTTGCGCCGGTATAGATTGTCCATGAATAATTATGCAACTTATGTATAATGACCCAGTTGGCCCGGTTTAGCAAGGGTGGCGGTGGGCCGACAAGCTGAGGGTAGCCCCTGTAGAAGGGCACGACGTCGCTCTGCCGGCGTGAGCGCCCAGCACATCATTCGTTGCGCTAACCGCCCCGAGCAAATCCCTGGTAGGTGTAAGTCATCGCGCGCGGTCCAGGAAGATAACACGTCCTCAGTTCAGTGATTTGAAATCCTGCCGCCGAGATGATCTCGTCAATTTTACGATTCAGGTGGCATCCGCCCCCGATCCGCTTCCAAGCCGGGGTGAGCCGGTCCTGCCACACGGCTACGCCTGGATCGGTAGCGCGTCCATGCTCGACAAAGATGAGGCGCCCATTCGGCCGAAGAACTCGTTTCATTTGCTGAAGTGCTTTCCCGGGATTCGGGATTGAACAGAGCGTCCATGTAACGACTACTGTATCAACACTCGCATTAGGGATTGGCAATGGGTCCTCCGCAGATTGCAGGAGGAAGTCGACCTTGATGCCCCCGCCTTCTGTCTTCTTGCGAGCCATTCGCTGAAGCTCAATAGAAGGGTCCACGCCATGAATATGTTGAACGTCTGCCGAGTAGAACGGCAAATTCAGGCCGGAACCGATTCCAACCTCCAGCACTTCGCCGCGAGCGCGAGGTATCCACTCTGCACGCAGGCGAGATGTCTCCTTGTTGCGCATTGCAACGTCGATGAGGCGGGGCAGAATGCATTTTGTGTAAAAGCCCATGACCCATTCCGGCGAGGCTTAAGTTGTTCTAGAAGTGTGACGCGGTTATTCCCAGCGGCCTGCCGCCACAGCCAGGAACTGCTAATGTCGGGTTCGATGGAACGTGACGCTACCTCGCATAACGTTTTGACCTCCTCGATCTTTGGTTTTCATACATGTTCAAGCCTCATTCTTTCAGTTGCGCTTAAAATCGATGGCGATCAGGCGGCCATCCGTGCTCCAGGCCCCGCCCGTCCCGGTGACACCGCTCGACAAGGGGTTAGGCCGGGTCACAAGCTGTTCAGCAGAAACCATGCCCGTCACAATCAGGTCGGCTCCGACCTTGGCCCGCTCGTTATCCAAATGAGGGCTGGTGGTGTGGGAAACGACGCCGGGATGAATATCGAAGCCAATATCGTGAGTCGTCGCTCCCAGCCAGATGGGAGTCTTATCCGGGGCCGCAACCGGAGAACGCCACAAGCGCAGGTGGTGGCGCATGGTGAAAGTGTTCAAGGTTTTTTCATAAGCCATGTCCTGGGCACGGCCGAAAAGGTACAGATCGGAGAGCGGCGCGGCGCCGTAACCCTCGTTTCCGGTCACAGCGGTAATGGTCCTCCAGATGGACGAGCTGTTTTTTGCTTTGGGAATGGTCCAGCCGGCCTTGGCAAAGGCCTGCCGGATTTCAGCCTCCGTCCCAATCATCACCAGATTAATGGGATCGCCCGGTTTGCCGTCCTTGGTCTTCACGCGATTGGCGCTGTTCGCAAGCAACTTCTGAACGGCTTCGAGGTCGCCACGAGGAAGTTCCTGGGCCACGGCCGGCGCAAACCACCGCTGCACTTCGAGCGGCGCGGTGAGGATCACCTGAAAATCTGTCCCGGCTGGATAGGTGATGGCGGTGTCCGTCTGTCCCAGTTCCTTATCGCCCAACTTGCCAATCTCTTTTGCAACGGAGGAGTTTGATTGCGCAATCTTCGCCAATTCCCCCTGCACATAAGAAGAAGGAAGCTCACTGGCCAGGACGCCTTGGATCGTTCCGTTGCCAAGCACCGTTTCCCTGGCATTTTCCACTTTAGTCAGGCGGCAGGAAATCTTTTCCGGCGAAAGACCCGGCATTTGAATGGTGTCAAATTCAAAGCCCATCGCGGCCCGTTCGCTGGGATTGGAACTCGGAATAAGCTTAGCGATTTTGCCGCGCACGATGGCTCCCAGGGGAACTGCAACGCCGCCTTTTGCATCGATATCGCGAGCCTCATCGGCCTCAATCGGGCCGTTGAGGCGGGAAGAGGTGGTGCTGACAGCAGTCTTCAGCCGCAGATAGAGAATGGTTCCGGCTGGCAAGGACGTCGAAGAGCTTGTGGAAGACACGGAGTCAGCTTCCGCACGGATTGACGGCGAAGCCCCGGATGGGCCGCCCGCGATCCCTGTGCTCCAGCAAGGGGCAACGGCAAGCGCGGCCACTACTATCGGCGTCCAACCAAAGCATGGTTTCCGGAACCTGGAGGTTCCAGCGCTTGCGGACGCTCTTAATGAAAGGTCGCAAACATTCTGAAGAGCGAAGCTCAGCGCTCCCTGCTGTCGTCTTGCGGATGATTCCATCGCCCGTTTCCCCGCCTCCCAGAAATTATCCTAGCAAATGAGAGGAGAGAAGGCTCGTATGTTTTGAGATCGCCGGGGAAGACTTACGGAGTCAACCGGTTTTCCCTGCGGGACGGGATCGGATGAGCTTTCCCAATGGTGGCGTCTTAGAAGCTCTGGCCGGTAGAAGACCATAAAATTCTTGTATGATGGATGGCTGCGGTGAATTGACGGGGCCGAAACCGGCCGCTGCGGCCGGAATCAGGGGTAAGCTCAATACCACATGGGGAGGAGTTCATAAAGATTGCAAAATATGCCTTCGAAATCGAATCGAGGAATTGGCACGGGTTCCATCATCCTGATCGTGGTCCTTGTCCTAATCTTTCTCAGTATCGGTTACCGGCTGGCGAGGAATCCCGCGCCCACGCTGGCGCTTCAAGAGCAAGTTCAAGGCATCGGGGTGAACACACCCGTGACCATCGAGATCCGCGACACCAGCTACGCCATCAAGAAAGTGCAGGTCGCGGTGCTGCAGAATGGAAAGACGTATTTGATGCCGCTCACTGCGGTGAAGAACCTGACGCCGCCGGGGCCAGCCGGATGGAAGTTCTGGCGCCACAAGCCTGCCACCACGCTTCGAGTGGAAGCGCGAGTGGGGCGCAAGCAGGCCCCAGAGCTTCAACCAGGACACGCCTCGCTTGTGATCACTGCGATCAATGATTCCTGGGGCCGCTTTTTCCGGGGAGGCAAGGCCAGCATCCGCATGAACCTTCCCGTTCGCTTTGCCCCGCCCGAAGTGGACGTTCTCACCACGCAGCACTACATCAATCAAGGTGGCTGCGATATGGTGCTGTTTAAAGTCTCGCCCGGCGCCATCCGGTCCGGAGTTCAAGTGGGAAACCTCTACTTTCCCAGTTTCCCGGTGAAGGAATCGGAACCCGAAATTCGCCTGGCGGTGTTTGCGTTTCCTTGGGATATGGACCCGTCAACTCCCGCCCATATTGTGGCCACCGACGACGCTGGAAACAACACCATCGCCAATTTTGATTACAAGGTCTTTCCCAAGAAATTTCAGCAGAGCACCATGAATCTGAGTCCGGAATTCCTGAACCGCGTCGTTCCGCCCATCATGACGCAATCCGGCATCGACGATCAGGGAAGCATCCTCAAGAACTTTCTTTACATCAACGGCAAGCTTCGGCAGCAGGATGCGGACCGGCTGATTGAATTCTCCAAGCAAACTAATCCCACTTTCTATTGGACTCAGCCTTTCGTCCAGCTCGGCAACTCCAAGGTTGAGGCTTACTTTGCGGACGCCCGCACTTACGTTTACGACGGCCAGGTGGTGGATCACCAGACCCACTTGGGATATGACTTGGCCGTGGTCGCGCACACGCCCATCGCCGCCGCGAATGACGGCAAGGTGGTCTACGCCGGATGGTTTGATATCTATGGCAATGCCGTCATTATTGACCACGGCTGCGGAGTCCAGACGCTCTACGGGCACATGGCCTCGATGGACGTGAAAGCGGGGGAAATGGTGAAAAGGGGCCAAATCATCGGGCGGAGCGATTCCACCGGCCTTGCCGGAGGCGACCACTTGCACTTCTCGGTGTTGCTGGATGGCATTCCCGTAAACCCGACCGAATGGTGGGATCCGCATTGGATTCACGACCGGATTGAGGCAAAGCTGGAGGGTTATAAGTGACCCGTGACAAGATTGAGGCCGTCAGCCTTCAGCACTCAGCGGACGCCATCCCCGGCGGGTGGACGAAGCCGCCGAAAGCTTTGCTGAAAGCTTCTCTTGCTTGTCACTCGTCACTCATCACGTGTCATTCTTCTTCCGTTTCTTTGCCGTGTCCGGCGGCTATGGCTGCGGCGACGATCTTATCGGCAATCTGTTGCGGCGCCGGGTCGTAATGCGAATACTCCATGGAGTAAGTCCCGCGCCCTTGCGTCATGGAAGTGAGGTCGGAAGCATAGGTCAGCATTTCCGCCAGCGGGACTTGCGCCTTGATCGCTGTTGATCCGCCTTTCGCATCCATCCCTTGGATTCGCCCGCGTCTTCCATTCAGATTGCCCATGATGTCGCCCGAATAGTTTTCGGGAACGGTGATTTCGACATTCATAATCGGCTCGAGCAGGCAGGGCTTGGCCTGCTCCATACATTTCTTGAACGCAAACGATCCGGCAATCTTGAAGGCGAGCTCAGAAGAATCGACATCATGATAGGACCCATCAAAAAGGATCACACGGAAATCAACCACCGGATATCCAGCGAGGTAGCCTTTGTGCGCGGCCTCGATGATTCCTTTCTCCACAGCCGGGATAAAGTTCCGGGGAATTGCGCCGCCAAAGATATCATTGACGAATTCAAACCCGGCGCCGCGCGGCAGCGGCTCCATCTTGATCCAGCAATCGCCATACTGCCCGTGGCCGCCCGTTTGCCGCTTGAATTTGCCCTGCGCCTCGGCCTTGGCGCGGATGGTTTCGCGATACGGGATTTTCGGCGCTTTTAGCGTGACCTCCACGTTGAAGCGCCGCTTGAGCTTGGAGACTGCAACCTCCACATGCTGCTGGCCCGAGCCCGAGAGCAGGAATTCATTGGTCTGGGCGTCGCGCGAAAAGCGCAGGAGCAAATCTTCCTCCAACATGCGGTGGATGGCCGTGGAGAGTTTATCCTCATCGCCGCGTGATTTCGGCTCAATGGCGAAAGAGATGGCGGGTTCGGCGAGCTTGACCGGCGCAAAGAGAACCGGCGCAGACTTATCGCCGAGCGTGTCACCCGTCAAAGTATCCTTGAGCTTGGCGACGGCGCCCAGGTCTCCGGCGCGCAATTCGCCCACCGGAGTTTGGCTTTTTCCCTGGACCACCGCAATATGGGACAACCGTTCCGTGCCTCCCCGGTTGAAGTTGACCAGGTTAGCCTCATTCTTCACGATACCGGACATGACCTTGAAGTAACTGATTCGTCCGGCAAACGCATCCGCCACCGTTTTGAAAACGAAGGCGGCGGCAGGCTCCGTATCGGCGACTCGCCGCTTGGTTTTACCGGCGCCATTGGGAAGATCGCCTTCCAACTCGCCACGATCGACAGGCGAAGGCATGAACTGCGAAACGAAATTTAGAGCGTTTTCGGAGCCGATATTCAAAAGCGCAGATGTAGCCAGAACCGGAACGATGCGGTGGTCCGCAATGGCCTGTCTCAAGCCCGGCACGAGGTCTTCCTCGGGGATGGTCCCTTTCTCAAAAAACTCTTCGAGCAGCGCGTCATTGCCTTCGGCCACCATCTCCACCAGGGCTTCATGCGCGGCCGTTGCGCCTTCGGCAAGATCGGCAGGAATTTCGCCTTCTTTGCCTTTGCCGCTTCCGTTTGCGTCGTAGGCATAACTCTTCATGTGCACGAGATCGATCAACCCGTGGAAATTCTTTTCTTCGCCCCAGGGAATCTGCACCGGCACCACGGGCCGGCCAAAGGCCTTTTGCAGGGCTTCGAGCGCGCGCGGAAAGCTCGCGCGATCGCGGTCCAATTGGTTAATTACCAGAGCGCGGGGCAATCCTTTCGTTTCGCAGAAGCCCCAGGTCTTTTCGGTTTGCACCTCCACACCCGAAACAGCGTGGACCAGCAGCAACGCGGAATCCGCCGCCGCCAGCGCGGCTTCCGTCTCATGCAGGAAGATATTAAAGCCGGGCGTATCAATGAAATTGATTTTGGTCTTTCCCCATTCGGCATAGGCCAGCGATGCGCTGATCGAAAATTTTCGATGAATTTCCTCTTCGTCGAAGTCCGTAACGGAAGTTCCGTCATCGACCTTGCCCATCCGGGTTACCATGCCCGCCGAGTACAGCAAGGCGGAGATCAGTTGGGTCTTTCCGGTATGGCCGTGCCCGATCAGAGCAATGTTGCGGATGCTGCTTCCGTCGTAAATTTTCACTATGAACTCCTTGGACTGGTAAGGTTCTTCCCTGCTTGCCCCGGCAGGATGAAGGCGAACCCGAATCCTAGCACATCCCTTTCTAGGGGTTCAACGGCCACTTTCGCGGGTATGGCCTGGATGATTCACGACCTTCTCCCAGAGGGTCGTCAGGGCGCGGCTTCAACCATGCCAAAGGAGGCCAATTCGATCACCGGCTAGTCTTCAATCTCAAATGGTCGTTACGTCGGGCCGCTCGGGATGCAAGACCAAAAAAGATGTCTCGCCCTCATCCGGCACGGTTGAAACTGTGCCCCGACCGTCCTTGAATAAACCTCTGTGAATGATCCAGGATAGTTATTAACCCATGGAGCGTAGTACCAAACCCCTATGGACAGAGCGCAGAAATTGCATATAATTCCTCGCATGGTAAATCAAACATCATTGAACGTGGATTCTCGACATTCGAATCAGGAAGCGTCTTCAAAAACCACATTTCTAGTTACCGGCGCGAAGGGTTTTATCGGAGCGTGGGTGGTGAAGAACCTGGTTGAAAGGGGCGACCGGCCTTGGATTTTTGATCAGGACACACAGTCCCACCGGTTGGCGGCTCTGCTCACTACCGAACAAATCGCCCAGATTGGCTTCATTCAAGGTGATATAACCCAAAAGGAGGACATCGAGAAAGCGATTGGCGACAACGGCATCACGCACATCATTCACCTTGCGGCGCTACAAGTGCCGGCTTGCGCGGCGGACCCGGTGCTGGGGGCAAGAGTGAACGTCTTGGGAACGCTGAATGTTTTTGAAACCGCCAAGAAGCGGCGGGACCTCGTGAAGAGCATCGTTTATGCGAGCTCGGCAGCAGTGTTCGGACCTGAGGACTTGTACGGTCCGGAAACGGTGGAGGAAGGCGCCTCGCTTCAACCCACGACGCATTATGGAGTTTTCAAGCAGTGTAACGAAGGAAATGCGAGAATCTATTACGTTAATGATGGAATCTCGAGCTGCGGGCTGCGGCCGTGGGCAGTTTATGGAGTGGGACGGGACCAGGGAATCACATCCGGACCTACGAAGGCCATCAAGGCGTCAGTCGTTGGGCGGCCGTACACCATTCGCTTCACGGGGGGCTTGGACCTGCAATACGTCAGGGATACGGCTGAAATCTTCCTGCGTTGCGCAGAGGCCGGATTGTCCGGCGCCCGAGTTTACACGCCGCGAGGCTCTGTAACCCAGGTGAGCGAATTTCTGAAGGTGCTAGGGGAGCTGCTTCCGCAGTCCCGCCAATTGGTAACTGCCGAGGGTGGACCGCTGCCGATGGCGCATGATCTGGGGGACAGTGCGCTGGTGCGCGACCTTCATGATGTACCCCGGACGCCGTTGGAGGCGGGCATTCGAGAAACGGTTGAGATTTTCGAGAGGTTTCATCTTCAAGGTAAGCTGCCCACCCATGACCTTGAAACTTAGCAGGTTTGTTGGAAAGAGGGAATGAGCCTGCTCACAGGGCGGCGCAACATTGCCATCGAGTCAACTTTGATTAGAGGTCTGGAAGGCGACAGCCATCGAAACTATGAAAGCTCTAGTTCTTGAAGACGTCGAAAAACTCGTAGTTCGGGAAGTCCCGGAACCATCCGTTTCCTCCCGCGAAGTTTTAATCCAAGTGCGGGCTGTAGGACTCTGCGGGACGGACCTCCACCTTTACCGGGGACATGGAAACTACCGTTTTGATCCCAACGGTTGTCCCATTCCTCTGGCTCTACAGCCGCAAATTCTGGGCCACGAGTTTAGTGGCGTCGTCGTCAAAATTGGAAGCGAAGCTCAAGGCCTGACTTCGGGCGACCCCGTACTTTGCGACCAGGGGCGCAATTGCATCAGCCAGGGGCGCGCCCAGCTTTGCGCATTCTGCGCGAGCGGGGATTCACACCAATGCGAATTCTACCAGGAGCACGGCATCACCGGCCCGCCGGGCGCGTTGGCGGAGTTCATTTCCATGCCGGCGGTCAACTGTCTCAAGCTACCTTCAGGAATGGCAGATGAGGAAGCTGCCATGGTGGAACCAGTGGGTTGCATTCTTCACGCCAGCAATCGGGCAGAACGCGCTCATGCAAGATTCACGTTTGAGGGCCCGGAGCGAATCCGCAATGTTTTGATTTGCGGCGGCGGCCCTGCCGGGCTCCTTTTCTTGCAGTATTTGCGAAACGTCAAACACTTTGACGGCACAATCTTGATGAGCGATATGCGTCCGTTGAACCTGAAGCTGGCCGAAGCCTTCGGCGCCATTCCTATCAATGTGAGAGAGCAGAATTTGGTGGAGTGTGTCCGGGAACATACTTCGGGCGAACGCGTTCATTATTTGATCGACGCCTGCGGACATGCTTCGGTACTCGCGCAGATTCCCGGCCTGCTCCGCAAGCAGGGTACGCTGCTACTTTACGGCCACGGCCATAAGGGTTACGACGTCAGCCTGCTGGGCGCCATCTTGTTTCTGGAGCCCAGCATGATCGCGGCCGTCGGAGCCTCTGGAGGCTTTGATCCCGATGGGCGCCCATCCACCTACCGCCAAGCTCTGGAACTGGTGGGAGCAGGAAAGATCAAAGTAGCTCCTTTCGTGACTCACCGCTATCAGAGTCTCGAAGATCTTCCAGAAGCATTTGCAAGGGATTTTTCAAGAGAAGACTATGTTAAAGGCGTGCTGAAGCTGGCATGAAGAGTCATTGAGAGTGGCGGATTACCGCGGCAATATCAAAAGACGCGAAAGGCGAAATCTCAAGGTTTATTAAGCCGGTCTTAAGTTCATCCACGAGGGGGATTGAGAACATATGAGCACAGGGCTCGGGTTCTTCCTGATTTGTCTGGGGGGGTTCATGCAAGGGACTTATTACCTACCCCTGAAATATGTCAGTCCCTGGAAGTGGGAGAACATCTGGCTGGTTTATGCTTTCCTGGCGCTCGTCGCGTTGCCGGTTACCCTGGCCTCGGCGACGGTCCCACAGCTTGGGGATGCGCTGTCATTCTGCTCGAAGCGGGCATTAGGGGAAGTCTTCATTTTCGGGACGGGCTGGGGCATCGGTTGCGTGCTTTCGGGCTTGGGTGTAGACCGCCTGGGATTGGCGATCGGCGTTTCCGTACTGATCGGAATTACCGCCGCCTTGGGCTCGATCATTCCGCTCGTGGTCAACACGCCGGAGCTGGTGATGCAACCCAAGGGACTTCTGGTGATCGCCTCCGTGGCTATCCTGCTCGTGGGCGTCATCCTGGTGGCCGCCGCCGGCAAAAAGCGGGACAGCTCGCGGCGCCAGACCGGATTGTCCGGGCAGAAAGGGAGCTTCGCCATCGGCCTTGCGATTTGCATCTTCAGCGGCATTTTCTCCTCCATGCTGAATCTGGCATTTTCATTCAGTGACGGCGTGAAGGAAGCCGTCCTGATGACCGGCGCAAGCCAAGGGGGCGCGCAGAACGTTGTCTGGATGGTGGCGCTCGGAGGAGGATTCATCGCAAATGCCGTTTACACATTTTACCTCCTCTACACAAACCATACCTGGTCGAATTTTGTCATGCCGCGGACGCGGCTCTTCTGGATTTTCGGCACCGCGATGGCTGCCTTGTGGTATTTCGGCATGGTCCTTTACGGCCGCGGCGCAGGCTTCATGGGCCAGCTTGGGACCGTGATTGGCTGGCCGCTCTTCATGGCCTCGATAATTTTCTTTTCGAGCGTCTGGGGTTTCGTCACCGGCGAATGGAAGAACTCAAGCAGCAGCGCGAAGGCGTTCATGGTGGCAGGGCTCGCTGTTTTGCTGGTCGCATCCGCGATGCTCGGCATCACCAATCGAATGTGACCGCAGCGGCGCGAAGAAATTCCGGACGATTCCCCATATCCTTGCAAACCGGCGGATGATCTTCAAATTCCGGACTATGACCCGGAAGGAACCGGAGCCTCATCCGGCAAGAGGCGCCGCCGCCTTAATTCCTGCCAAAACTCCACGGGAATTGGATGCGACGCCATCGTGAAGTTCTCCTCGAGCTCAGCAACCGATCTTGCGCCGGGGATCACGCAAGCAACGGCTGGATGCGCCAATGGGAATTGCAACGCTGCCGCCTTCATGGGGACCGAAAACTGCCGGCACACCTCATCCAACTTGCTGACTTTTTCAATGACGGATGCAGGCGCTTCTGCATAATTGAATTTGGCGCCCGGAGCCGCTCCCGATGCAAGAATCCCGCTGTTATAAGGCCCTCCAATAATGATGCTGATCCCTTGCCGGGCGCACAGAGGGAGAAGCTCTTTCAATCCGGTGTGATCGATCAATGTATAACGGCCGGCCAGCAGGAAACAGTCGAATTGTCCGTCTCGCGCAAAACGGGCCAGGGCTTCGGCCTGGTTCATGCCCGCGCCAACTGCCTTAATCAAGCCTTCACTTCGCAACTTGGCCAAAGCCGGATATGCGCCCCGGATCGCTTCCTCGTAATGGTCATCCGGATCGTGAATATGAAGCACGTCTACATAATCAAGATTGAGCCGTTTCAGGCTTGATTCAAAAGACCGCATCACACCGTCATAGCTGAAATCGAAAACAGGTTGGAATGGCTCGGGATTCTCGAACTCGTCTTCGGGAAGCTCGTCAGGCTTAACAGGGACCAATATCCTGCCCACCTTCGTAGCCAGGGCGAACTTGCTGCGCGAAATTCCCGCCAGGGATTTGCCAAGAAAGATTTCACTCTTGCCGTGGCCGTAGAGCGGGGCTGTATCTATGAAATTAATGCCAAGATCGATGGCGCGTTTCACGGTAGCAAGGGCTGCCGCTTCCTGGACTTCATGGTAGAGGCCGCCCAGAGCAGCGCCTCCCATTCCCACACGGGTCACGTAGAAACCCGTTCTTCCAAGTTGAGCTTTTTGAAGTGGATTCAATCCGTTGCCTCCTTATTGATTCAACCAAGTGCTATGCACATGGGCAATTCACGCCCTCACGGGGCTTGCTCCGTCCCCAAACCTTCATTCAACCGGCCGCTTGTCAGGATGCCGGCACGGATCGCAAGGTTTCCTCAAGGACGAAGCCCGAAAGTGTACCACGGGCATTTTGGACCGACAACCTGCAATAGGTCCTTGGCTTGCGCCTATTCCGGTAGTCCACCAGTGCCTCGGAGAAGTCTGATGGTGCATCCCTCGTAACAAAGCGGTAAAATGGTGGTGATCCGCAAGATGCGGATTGGATGGACCAATACGGTTCCATTTCGCCGGACCGGTAATTCTCTTATCTACGAAAGGCAGGCAATGGAGACCCGCAACCTTGAAGACGTAGCAATTGTCATCCAGCCTAAGAAGGACAACTTGGCGGTCGTTACCGTGGATTTTCTTGAAAAAGGCTCCGCCCTGAAATATGACGGCCAGATTATAACGGCCTCCGGACGGGTCCTTCGCGGCCAGAGCTTCGTCCTGAAGCCCATTCGGCAGGGACAAGCATTCATCACGCTCGGCGACCCCATCGGCCTCGCCTCGAAAGAGGTTGCGCCCGGTGACCCGATCAGTGAGGACAATTTGGAGGATCGCCTCCCGCGATTGACCTACCGCTTCCGCGACAATCCCGCTCCCGCGCCGCTCAATCCCCGGCTTGCCGAAATTACTTTCAACGGCTATCTGCGGCCGGATGGAACGGTAGGGACGCGCAACTATGTTGGGATCGTGACTTCCGGGATGTGCTCGTCCACCGAAGCCCATGCCATCGCCGGCATTGCCATGCGGGAGATTTATTCGCGGGAAAAGTTTCCGAACGTGGATGGGGTGGTTCCCATCTCCCAGGAGTCCGGGTGCGGCATGCCGGACGGCCGTGCCGTGGATCTGCTGAATCGCCTGCTTACCAACACTCTTCGCCATCCGAATTTGGGCTCTGCCATTTATATCGACCTGGGATGCGGGAAGACTTGCGTAGAGTGTTCGGTCCCGATCTTCCAGGAGCAAGTGCCGAATTACAACCAGCGCGTGGTGAATCTGGTGATTCAACTTTCCGGCGGCAGCCGCAAGACGGTCGAACGCGGGTTGGAAATGGTGGAGAAGCAGCTTCACTTCGCCAATCAATTTGTCCGGCAGCCGATTCCGGTCTCGAAGCTGGTGGTCGGAACCAAGTGCGGAGGGTCGGACCGTTGGTCTGGCGTGACCGCAAACCCGGCGGTTGGAGTGGCCTCGGATCTTTTTGTCAAAGCCGGCGCTGCCGTCTTTCTTCCTGAAATTCCGGAGCTTCAGGGAGCGGCCATGGTGGACCTGGCCCGCCGCGCTCGCACCCGGGAGGTGGGGCGCAAATTGGCGGGAGCCTTGCGCCGCTATGAAAAATACGTAAAATCGTTCGGCGAGGATTTTCGCGATAATCCATCGCCGGGAAACATCAAGGGCGGGCTTTACAACATCTACCTGAAATCGAGCGGAGTGAAGGCGAAGGGAGGCGCCTCGATCGTTGAAGACTTGATTGAATATGGTGAATGGCTGGGAGACCGCAAGGGACTTTTTGTGCTTTACACGCCGGGGTACGACCAGATTTCCACCCCTGCTCTTTTCCTGAGCGGCGCCCAGGTGGCGCTGTTCACTACGGGCCGCGGCACAGGCATTGGGTGCGCGCTGGGTCCGGTGATCAAAATCGGATCGAACACCCCGCTTGCCCGCATGAATGGCGATATTGATGTCAACGCCGGCACGATCCTCGACCGGGAAGAGACCATTGAACAGGTCGGAAGAAAAGTCTTTCAGGAAACTTTGGATGTGGCGTCGGGACGAAAGCTGACGCGCGCGGAGGAGGCGGGATATCATACCGAATTCAAAATCTGGGAATCGCTTTGGCCAGCCCTGTAACGCGGATGGCTTCAACCTCAGCCGGTCAACGTCTTGAATTTTCCATTTCACGGACCTGGCCATCATCGCGCCTTTAGTTGAGGTATAATTAAAGTATGGAAAGTCTCATTATTGTCATTATCTTTTTGGTGATTTATTTTCTGGTGCTTCCCCGTATTCCCGGCGCTTCCCGGTTTACTTGAGCCCCGCGTCCCAACGCCCGGTCGGGCAAGCAGCAGGGATGCGGCACAGGTCCCGATGAAAGCAAAAACGTCACGCCGGATCCTTCACTGAAAGCCTGAAATGTTGCGGGGGAGTTGACCGCTGTCGCTGTGTCCGGGATCATCCGTTTGCCAGCAAAAGCAGACGCCGTTGGCTCCGCTTGGCGCTGCATTCACCTTCGCCTGCTGGGTTGCCCCTTGCGCCGATAGTTCCCGCCTTGCCATTCCGTCACTCTCAAAAGGATGAGAACTTCAGCCACGCCCTCAACAGGTCATTGCCGCGAAACACCCACGTGCGTCCATCCAATTGTTCCACTCCCGGTTGTTGGGTAAAAGTCCGCGCGCTGGGTGAGCTGACCAATTCGACTTTCACTTTCACGGGTCCCTTCACTGTGTAAGGTTTAATCTCCGCATGGCGCCTCATGGCCTGGCGTGCCTTCTTTTCAATGAGCGCGCAGGCGGCGGAACTGGTTAGAGTGAATCCGGCCGCCGGACCCACTCCGCGTTTCACCTCAGCGCACTCCCCTTGCGGCACGAGCTGGTGAAATTCCTCGCAGGCGGCGTGGTCTCCCGCCAGCATAATCGCTGGGATTCCAAAACTGCCCGCGAGCATCACGCGGCCCCCAATTTCGCCCACTTTTTTGCCATTCACCCAAATATTCTCGATATCCCAGGTGTAAGAATGCGGGAGAATTGCATTTGGAGTACCCGCCATGGCATGAAGGCCGATGAATACCACTGCGGCATATGAGGAATCCAACTCCAGAGTTGGTGGTACTGGAGTGCCTGCAAGCAGATCGACGCGCGAATCCAGATCAAAGGGCAGAAGGTTATGGCCGCCGGCATGACCGTCATATACCACGACCGAGCCCGCCCCGCCTTCGTAAAGACCTTTCACTGCGGCGTTCACTTCCGCGGTCAAGAGCTTGCGCGACTCAGAGTAGCGCGGACTCTTGTCCGGGATGCACTGAAGGTTGAAATCAAAAATCCCATCCACCCCTTCGAGGTCGGTAATCACAAATACCTTTTTGGGCGCGCCGCCCTGCGCCAAAACAAGCGTAGGCCACAGTGCCAGTAAGAATGCCAGGGTTGATGTAACGCGATAAAAGGGCTTCGCCATGAATTACCCTCTTTGAACAACGAAAATGGTGGCAGCCGTTCCAAAGCGATTGCGGCGCGCAAACTGCGAGCGGCAAATGATCCTTGTGGGCGCACTACCCAATCAAAATTGCTTTTCCCAATCTGCAATAGTAAGAAAACGCGCGTTCGTTCAAATCTTCTGGAAATGGCCGTTTAAATCGCTGCAAACACCTGAAATCAGGCCGGGCAACCGGTTTGGGTTCCTTTTCTGGCATTTCAATCTAAATCTCTCAACTTAAAAGCCTTAACCCATTTGGGTTTGTTTGGTCCCATTCGCCCCCTTCGAATGTCGAAAGTGGAAGCTCAAAGCGCCCAATTCGTCCTTCCGAAGTCTGCCTTCACAACCGGCCCGAAGCCGTAAATCTCAAAGAAGAGTCTTTCCAGCATTGTTATCCAGCACGGGTGGTTGCCCGCTCGCGGAACATCATACCAGATCACAATTCGCTAAATGAGACAGGTGGGAAAGTTTTCATTGAACGGGAGCGATGGCGTTGCCAGGGGAAGATCATGGCTGAAAAACAGAGGAGCAGCAAGCAGCGCCCCTGATTTCTGTGGCGGCCATGCTGTGCGCCCCGGAGAGCGTTGCGAATCATAATCCCCTACCCTTTCGGGCCGTCCTGAATCGCCTTCAGGGCACGAAGGGCGGCGCGTCCTTCCTCGGAATCCGGAACGGCTTCGGAAACGATCTGGTATTTCTCCTTGGCCTTCTTGATGTCGCTGCGGCTTGCATAGATGTTTGCTGCAGCCAAGTCTGCCCGGTAGATATATATGTCCGTGCCCGGCAGGCTGCCGGCCTCCTCATATCGCGCCAAAGACTGTGCCGGCTCCCCAAGCCGGGCCCGCATCAGGCCATCCTCGTACAGAACCTCAGCACCGGGCATCAGATTGAAGTTGGGCTCGTTATTTTGATATTTACCGATCATCGTTTCGTAAGTCTTTGCCGCATCCTGCCAGTCTCCTTGCCTTTCGTAAGAGCGGGCGATTTCCAGCGGCAGTAGAAAGTTTCTGGGATTTTCCTGAGCGAGTTCCCGGAGCGTGGCAAGCATTTCCGGATATCTCTTCTCCCGGTTGTAGAGCACGGCCAGGATTAAGGTCGCATCCTCTTTCGCCCAATGGCCTTGCTTGCTTACTTTCTCGATCTCCTGCAATCCTTTAGCCCGGTTTCCGTGATGACCCGCCAGCGCGGCCAGGACTTTTATATAAAACGGAAGACTTCCAACGATATAGTCGTGAAGACCGAGGACCAGAAGGCAATCTGTATAAGAAGAATCCAAGTGGTAGAGCCGGACATGAAGAGAGCGGGCGGCATTACCTTCGCGCAGCGCGGCAAAATAGGCGTGCTTGATCGTAAAATCATAGGTTGCCATCGTCGAGTGTGCCGCGCCCGCCCAATAAAGCGCATCTTCGTCCTTCGGGTTTTGCTTGAGCCGGATATCCGCGGCGCGAATCGCGTTATTGATGGCCTGCAGAAACTCTTTATCAAATTGGGGATCAGGCTTGGCAGGCGCTCCGTGGAAGATAGAGCCGCTCTCGCCGTAGGCATCAATCTGAAGCAGACCCAGCTTGAAGAGCTCACGATGCAGAATGGTTGTGGCCAGATAGTTCAATGCTGGAAGGTCATTGGGGCGCGTCTTGAGCCAGACCTCGAAGTCCCGCTGGGCAGCGTCATACTCCAGGTTGTGCATGTGATCCAAAGCCCGGGCCAGCAGTGCGCCGCCAGATGCCTCCGCTGGGATTGCTCCTTGTTGCGTAGCGGGCAAGCAACGTCCCCCCATCGCGACAAATCCCAATACCAGTATCAGAGACCTCCGCTGCCAATTACAGGCAGAAAACTTTTCGAAACCAGTCATCCCTGCGATTCCCTTTCCGCCTCTACTCTATCGCCAGATTTCAACGGTCAAGCCTGCATCATCGGATAGAGTCTCCAACGGCAGGAAAAGTGAATGTAGCCGCATCTCCTGGAATGATTTATTCGTCAGCTTTGAAACTCCGATCCTCTCCGAACCGTGATAACATCCGCCTCGCCCACTTTATTATTATATGCCGGAAGGTGCCCGGTTTGCTGCCTAGCAGATTTAGAAATAGAATCAGAGTTCCGTTGAGAGTATGAATTGCCTGACGTAGCGCCGGTCTGCGACCGGCGTATTTCGCCGCTGACTGTCAGGGCAAGCTCCGAGCGGCGCTACAGCGAATGACCTGCGCTGACTTATGGCGCCCCGTATAGCACATGACCGTCCGAAGGCTTGCACCCGGCAGAAAGTGACCGTTAACCGGAAGGAAATTGCGGGGAGAAAATGACACAAACAAGAAACGTGAGACGCCTCGTCCTCTTACCGCTCTTCCTCGCCATTACGGCAACCCAAGCTGCTGCGCGATGGCACTCTATCGGCAAGATAGCCGTTGAGGGACAAGGCGATCATTATTTATTCCGGGGTGTCGAAACGGTGGTCTCCCTGGATTTCCTCGCTGCGGACACCGTTCGTGTGCGCATGGCTCACTCGACCCAATTCGGACCCGATTATTCCTGGGCGGTCGTTAAGGAAGATTGGCCGCAAGTCCACGTGGATCGCACGGCATCGCCAGGCATGGTCATCTTTCGCACCTCTGCGATGGAAGCCCGCGTGCGCACCGATCCCTTCCGGATCGCCTTTTACGACCGCCTCGGGCGGCTCATTTCTAAAGATACCGGCGACATGGGCATGGCTTGGGACGGCAACAGGATCCGGTGCTGGAAGTGGATGCCGCCCGACGAGCATTACTTTGGGTTGGGAGAGAAGGCGGGGCCGCTCGACAAGCGCGGACATGCCTACGTCATGTGGAACACCGATGTTTATGGGTGGGGCGCTACGACCGATCCACTCTACGAGACAGTCCCTTTTTTCATGGGACTGCGGCAAGGCAAGGCTTACGGCATCTTTTTTGACAATACCTACCGCTCCTCGTTTGATCTCGGCACGGAGTCGCCCGATTACTACTCATTCGGCGCCGAGGGAGGTGATCTGAATTACTATTTCTTCTCCGGCCCCGATCCAAAATCGGTCCTAGCCCGGTTCACAGAGCTGGCGGGACGCACGCCGCTGCCGGCCCGCTGGGCCATTGGATACCACCAGAGCCGTTACAGTTACTATCCGGAAAGCACGGTGCGGTTTATTGCAGATAACTTTCGCATCCGCCATATTCCCTGCGATGCCATCTTTCTGGATATCCATTACATGGACGGCTACCGCATCTTTACCTGGGACCATAACCGGTTCCCCCATCCCGCCCGAATGATTGCCGACTTGGGCAAGCAAGGATTTCACATTGTCACCATCATCGACCCCGGAGTAAAGATCGATTCCAAGTACTGGGTCTACCAGCAAGGGCTTGCCGGCGACGATTTCGTGAAGAGGCCGGATGGCAGCGTTTATACCGGCAAAGTGTGGCCCGGGGATTGCGCCTTTCCAGACTTCACATCGTCCCGAGTCAGGGCATGGTGGGGCTCTCTATACAAGGGCTTGATTAAAGACGGCGTGGCAGGTTTCTGGAATGACATGGACGAGCCTGCCATCTTTGATACCCCGGCCAAAACCATGCCACTGGATGTGAGCTTCTACGATCACGGCCTGCATAGCTCGCACGCCAAGATTCACAACGTCTACGGCATGCTCATGTCCGAAGGAACCCGCGAGGGCATGTTGAAGGCGCGTCCCAATGTCCGCCCGCTGGTCATCACCCGCGCCACTTACGCGGGGGGACAGCGATACGCGGCCGTTTGGACCGGGGACAATTCGAGCACCTGGGAGCATTTGCGGATCAGCCTCCGCGAGCTGATGACCATGGGCCTTTCTGGGCTCGACCTGGCGGGCGCCGATATTGGCGGGTTTGCCCTCAGTCCCAGTCCTGATCTTTACACGCGGTGGCTCGAAGCCGGAGTTTTTTATCCTTATTGCCGCACCCACACAGCAATTGGCACACGCGATCAAGAGCCGTGGTCTTTCGGCAATCGCCGGGAGCAGATCAATCGCAACTCCATTGACCTGCGATACCGCCTTTTGCCCTATCTGTACAACGCTTTTTACCAGGCGTCGCAGACCGGACTTCCGGTGATGCGAGCCCTATTGCTGGATTATCCCAACGATCCCGAAGCCGTCTCCCAGGAAAACGAGTTCCTTTTCGGCGATGACCTTCTGGTTGCGCCCGTGGTGAAGGATGGAGAACGGACTTGGCCCGTTTATTTGCCGGCCGGAACTTGGTTTGATTTCTGGTCGGACCGTTCTTTCAAGGGACCCGCTCATATCACGGTCCAAGCTCCACTCGACCGCATCCCACTCTTCGCGCGGGGCGGCGCCATTATTCCCACGCAAGAGGTTGTCCAATATGTGGACCAAAAGCCGGTCGATCCAATCACCTTTGAGATCTATCCGCACGGCACGTCCAGCCGGGAGTACTACGAAGATGATGGAATCAGCTTCAAATACCAACAAGGCGTTTTCATGCGGCGGCACATCCTTGTTTCCTCACCAGCGAATGGAATCCAGATTAATTTCTCGGCCCGTCAAGGTTCTTACACTCCCGCGTCCCGGTCTTTGCAGCTTAAGGTGCACCGTGTGGCTTGCCGCCCTGCCAAAGTAATGGCAGATAACCAGGCTCTGCCGGTGGACCCCTCCGTGGATTCACTGTCCAAATACCACAGAGGATGGGCTTACGATGAAAGCTCACAGGTAGTCTGGATCCGCCTGCCCGACCGGGGCCAAGCCTTGGCGTTCAGAATTGTCGAAGGCGGCGCCGGGGCGCCATCTGTTACAAAATGAGGCCGTTCTCCGCGTTTCTGATCTTCCACAATGGCCAGATGACCCGGAACCCCAAATCGATTCGAGAAACTTTGGGGATGCCCTTTCTCTGGTTGTGGCGCAGTTTGCTGTAGCGGCGCTCTATGAGCGCCGAACTTGGATCCTCAACGGTTTCCGGCGCTCATAGAGCGCCGCTACAGCAGCGAAAACGTACCACTACCCTTTCTCTTCCCTTCTTTGGCTTTGTGTGCGAGAATCGTTCGGGTAGGTCGAGAAACATCTTCAGAAAAATGTTTGTTTCTTCAATTAAACTAAAGCGCCCCACCCTTCCGGGTGAATAGCGCAAAGATGGCAACCCCACCTCAAGCCGAAAAAGGCCGGCCTACCCTTCCCCGCGTCCTCGTGGCAACCACTGCCATGTTGACGTTTATATCCTTTTGGCGGGCGGCGGCCGTGGTCTTGAATGACCTCGCCTCCTCCGCCTTTTACGCCGGCGGAATTGCCGAACAAGCGATTGGGGCCTCCGCGCCCTGGTTTATCCTGGCTGTCATGGTCTTCGCGTACGCGGTTTGCCAGATGTACGTGGAGAGCTGCAGCATGTTTGTGCGGGGCGGTGTCTACCGCGTGGTGAAGGAAGCCATGGGCGGCACCCTTGCCAAGTTTTCGGTCTCCGCCTTGATGTTTGATTACATTCTCACCGGCCCCATCAGCGGCGTCTCCGCCGGCCAATACCTGGTGGGATTTCTGAATGAGATTTTGCAGTACGCCCATCTTCATACCGTCCTGCCCACCAATTCCACTTCTGCCCTGTTTGCCATTCTAGTTACTTTGTATTTCTGGTGGCAGAACATCAAGGGAATCGAAGAATCCAGTGAAAAAGCGGCCCGCATTATGGAGTTCACCACCGTAATGGTGGTGATCATGATTGGGTGGTGTCTTTACACCCTCCGGGTCAAGGGAGGCCATCTACCACCCTGGCCCGTTCCCAGGAATCTGCATTTCTCGGTGGACGCGGAAGGGTGGCTGCGCTCCACACGGATCCCGGAACTGATTGGAGTGATCGGAATTCTAGTAGCGTTCGGCCATTCCGTCCTGGCCATGAGCGGAATCGAAACCCTGGCCCAGGTCTACCGCGAAATCCAACACCCCAAGCTTCCCAACCTCAAGAAGACGGCGTTCATCGTTTTCATTTACAGCATGCTTTTCACCTCGCTGGTTTCTTTCTTCGCTTTCATGATCATCCCCAACCAGCATACCCGGATCCTTTACAAGGACAATCTCATTGGCGGCTTGGCGATGCACGTAGCTGGTCCCTTCATGTTTCGATTGGCCTTTCACGCCTTCGTCGTGGTTGTGGGCATCATGATTCTCTCCGGCGCGGTCAACACCGCTATTGTCGGTTCCAATGGCGTCTTGAACCGCGTTTCGGAGGATGGCGTCCTCGCTGACTGGTTTCGCCGGCCCCACCCCCGTTACGGAACTTCCCACCGCATTATTAACCTGGTGGTTGGACTTCAGATCCTCACCATCCTCCTCAGCCGGGGCAGCGTGATCCTTCTGGGCGAGGCCTACGCCTTCGGCGTGATTTGGAGCTTCGCAATGAAGGGGCTTGCCGTCCTGGTCCTGCGCTTCACGGAGCCTGGACCCCGGGAGTTCAGGGTTCCTCTGAACCTGCGATTCAAGCGCGTGGAGCTTCCCGTCGGCCTGGCGCTGATCACAGCCACCCTGTTTGCCACCGCCGTCATCAATCTTTTCACCAAAGAGATTGCCACGATTTCCGGCGTCGCCTTCACGATTGTCTTCTACTTGATTTTTACCATTTCGGAAAAGTACTCGCGTCATGTGGGTGGCGCCGAAACGGCTCTGGACCAGTTTAATCTTGAGCCCGGAGAAACCCTGACCGCCGAAACGTTGGGAGTTCGGCCCGGCAATGCGCTGGTTCTGGTTCGTGATTATCATACGCTCTTCAACCTTGCCAGCGTCCTGAAGCGCGTCAATCCCAGCAAGCAGGACACTGTGGTTCTGCACATTCGAGTGCTATCCCGCGGAGGATCCGGCGAACACGATCTGGTTCCCGACCAACTCTTCACCTTCAAGGAACAGGAGCTCTTCACGCGGGCTCTGAATCTGGCGGAAAAAAGCGGCAAGACGATTCACCTTGCCGTGGTGCCCGCAACGGACGTTTGGGACGGAACACTTCGCGCCGCGCAATCCCTCCAATCCACCACCGTCGTGCTCGGATTATCCCCGAAAATGCCGGCTCCTGAAGAAGCCCGTCTTGCCGGCCAAGCCTGGGAACGGCTGCAAAATCCCAAGCCCCAATTGACCCTTGAAATCTGTTCCCCCAACGGCCAGACATTCATCACTTACCTGGGCCCGCACTCACCCCATCTGACTCCCAAGGAAATTGATCTACTGCATGGAATCTGGCTCGATTTCAGCGACGAGCTCGCGCCCGAGGAACTCCATCACCACGACATCGTACACTTCGCCCTCAATGAACTTTGCAGAGTGATCGCCAACGGCAAGCGGGAAGAAGTCAAGGAACGATTGAAAAAGCATTTGGAAGATATCCAAGGTCACCGCGACCCCCAGGTATAGGCCCATTCCATTCTCCTACCACTTCATGGCCGCCTCTCACCCAGCACAATGATTGCCCTGTGGTAAACTTGTATCGCCGTTAAGCCCCATGACATCTAATTGACTTAGTCCAAAGAAGGACGAGGGTTCAGAGCTTTGTTCAGCGGCATTGTAGAAACCATCAGCCCGGTCCTGAAAATCAGAGGCAGGAACGGCCAACATATTTTCGAGATTGAGTGTCCGCGCGATTGGAAATTTCAGGAGGGCGAGAGCGTCTGCGTGGAGGGAGTATGCTCCACCGTTCAGAAAACCGACGGCCATACGTTCCAGGTGGCCTATATGCCGGAAACGATGCGCCGCTCAACCCTCGGAAAGCTTCAACCCGACAGCAGAGTCAACCTGGAGCGAAGCCTGCGGCTCAATAGCCTGGTGGGTGGGCACCTGGTCCAGGGACACGTGGATGCCACCGCGCGGATTCGCAAGATCACCAAAGAGGGTGAGGCCAGAATTTACCACTTTGAAGTTCCCTGGCGGCTTTCCAAGTATCTCGTTGAGAAAGGCTCGATCGCGGTGGATGGGATCAGTCTGACGGTCGTTAAGTCGAAGCCGGGCCGCTTCACGGTGTCCCTTTTGGACTACACCCTGCGCCGGACAACGCTAGGCGCGAAGCAGCCTGGGGACCGCGTGAATTTGGAAGTGGACGTCTTGGCGAAGTACGTCGAAAACCTTCTTCAAAAATGAGACGAAAGTCACCCAAGATCAACCCGCCGGAAAGACTTTCACGGCGCAGGGTTGCCATCATTCGCGCTGAATATAATAGCGAGATCACGAGCCGCTTGGAGCAGAAATGTCTGGAGGGATTGCGCCAAGGCGGCATCCGGGCGGCTCAGGTTGACTGTTTCCGGGTGCCAGGCTGCTTCGAAATTCCATTGGTGGCTCAACGGCTGGCTGCGCTGAAACGCTACGACGCGATGATTGCACTGGGCGCGGTAATTCGAGGCGACACTTATCATTTTGATCTGGTGGCCAACGAGTGCGCGCGGGGCGTTATGGACGTTTCACTCCGCTTTAACGTTCCAATCATCTTCGAAGTGCTGGCCACTTACAACCGGTGCGACGCCCTGCGGCGGGCCGGGAACAATCGCGCCAACAAGGGCTACGAGGCGGCGCTTGCGGCGGTTGAAATGCTCCGCACACTCGGACAGATAGAGAGTTGAAGGAATTCCATGGCTGAATGGAACGAGATCGAAGCGGCCTTGCGGGATATTCGCAAAGGCCGGATGGTGATCGTGCGGGATAGTCACGACCGGGAAAACGAAGCCGATCTGGTGATGGCGGCTTCGAAAGCCACCACCCGCAACATCAATTTTATGATCCGCCAGGCGGGAGGCCTGATCTGCGTAGCTTTGCCCCGCGAGCGCGCCGTGAAACTTGGGCTCACCTCGATGGTCCCGGAAGAAGAGAATACCCAACCGTTCGGCTGCAATTTCACGATCTCAGTGGACGCGCGGAAGGGCGTGACCACCGGCATTTCCGCAGCCGATCGTGCCGCCACCGTCCGTGTCCTGGGCGATCCGCGCGCCGCTTCCTATGACCTCGCACGCCCCGGCCACGTCTTCCCCGTGCGGGCTCGAGCCGGCGGCGTTTTAGCTCGCGCTGGCCACACTGAAGCTGCGGTCGATCTCGCCCGCCTGGCGGGGCTGGCGCCGGTTGGCGTCATGTGCGAGGTTCTGGATGATTCCGGCAAAGCGGCGAATGAGGAATATCTGGCGAAGATGGCTCGCCGTCACCATCTGCGCGTAATTACCATCGAAGCGTTGATCGAGTACCGCAAGAAGACGGAAAAGATGGTGGAGCGCGTGGCCAGCGCCCAACTGCCCACCGAGTTCGGACGTTTCACCGCCCATGTTTACAGCGTTCCCTCCCAGAATCGCGAGCACATGGCCCTGGTGATGGGAAAAGTCTCCACCGAGCGCCCCGTGCTGGTCCGCGTCCATTCCCAGTGCCTGACTGGTGATACGCTTCAATCCATCCGCTGCGATTGCCGTGAGCAGCTTCATTCCGCCATGCGCAAAATTTCAGAAAAAGGTGAAGGTGTGCTCCTTTACCTGAGCCAGGAGGGGCGCGGCATTGGTCTTACCAATAAGATTCGTGCCTACGCGCTTCAGGATAAAGGTCTTGACACAGTTGAAGCCAATGAGAAGTTGGGCCTTCCCGCCGATATGCGGGACTATTCGGTGGGCGCGCAGATTCTGGCCGATCTCGGCGTTCGCAAGATGCACCTGCTCACCAACAATCCGAGAAAAATTTCCGGCATCGAACGGTATGGACTCCGCATCCTCAAGCGCGTTCCGCTGGAGACCATACCGCACCACCACAACCGGCAATATTTGAAAGTAAAAAAGGACAAACTCGGCCACCTGCTGAGCAAAATCCAATAGACGGCATGTCCCAGCTTTCCCGCCAAACCTGCGAACGCTTCATGCGCCAGGCCCTGGAACTGGCGGCGCGTGCGGCCCGCCCGCCTTATCCCAATCCGTGGGTCGGATGCGTCATTGTTCGTGGTGGCAAGGTGATTGGACAAGGCTGGCACCGGGGACCCGGGACCAACCATGCGGAAGTTGAGGCGCTCGCCGAAGCCGGCGGACGCGCACGGGGCGCCAAGCTCTACGTCACACTTGAGCCTTGCTCGCATTACGGCCGGACGCCACCGTGTACGGAAGCTATCCTCCACGCCGGAATCAGCGAGGTAGTCTATGCCATCCCGGACCCGAATCCGCACGTTTCTGGCTCCGGCGGCCGGATTCTGAAGCAGCACGGAGTGAGCGTTCGCTCCGGCTTGTGCAAAGCGGACGCTTCTGCTCTGAATGAAGTTTATTTGAAATTTTGCAAGACTCGCTTGCCTTTCGTCAGCGTAAAAGCCGCCGCCAGCCTCGATGGAAAAATCGCTACTCGAACCGGTGAGTCCAAATGGATCACGGACGAATTGGCGCGAGCCGAAGCTCGCAAGTTACGTGCCGCTCACCAGGCGGTGCTCGTTGGTGTCAACACAGTGCTCGCCGATGACCCGCATCTCGGCCCGCGAGTGGATGGAGCCGATGAACCCTGGCGCGTCGTCCTCGATTCCCATCTTCGCACTCCCATCCATTCCCAAGTTGTCCAATCCGGACGATGCATTGTGGCTTCGACGGAGGCGGCAGACCAGGTCCGGGAATTCCGCCTGGCCAAGGCAGGGGCGCAAATCTGGCGGTTTCCCGGTTCCAGAGTCCCACCCGGCAAGCTTCTTCAGCGCCTTGCGCGTGAAGGAATCATTAGCGTGCTGGTGGAGGGCGGAAGCGAAATCCTGGGAAGTTTTTTTGACGGTGGTTATGCGGACCGGGTGTTCTGGTTCTTCTCTCCGGTCATTCTGGGATCCAGCCTCAGCAAGGCAGCAGTCGCGGGTGAAGGAGCCGCCCGCCTTACTGATGCTTGGCGGCTGCAGCGCGTTTCGGTTCAATCCATCGGTGAATCCTTCCTCGTAAGAGGAAATTTAAGCGAGTGGGCGCTGACATAAAGAAGCCTTCAGCAATTAGCAATCAGCTTTCAGTCAGCCGCTTTTTTTGTCCGGCCGGTCGCTGACTGCTGAATGCAATCTGCCTTGCTGGTAATCTCTTCACGGGCGGCGCAGCGCGCCCAGTTAAAATCGGGCCTTGCAACGCAGCGGGACAACCTTCCGCCGCTCTCTTCCGTCTAACCGTGTGTAGCTAGAGACAGGAAGAAAGATGGAGGTCCGCAAGATGATGAGTAGAACTGTAATCACTTCGATTTTTGCAGCGGCTATCGCAATCATTTCTGCCGCAGGCTTGACTTTTGCGAAGTCGAGCAGTGTCAGCTTAATGTATGCAGGTAAGATCGGAAATCATTTGACGCTAAAACCCGGCCATTACAAGATTATGCTCAATGACAATGCCAAGGCCCCAGAAGTCGCTTTTTACCAGGGCCGGAAACTGGTCGGCCAAACGCCCGTGAAGTTGGTCACAGAACAAAAGAAAGCTGACCAAACCGCGGTCTATTACTCCGCGCCCCACAACAACGTCCGGAAAGTCACTGAGATTGACTTGAACGGCTGGAACCAGAAGCTGATGTTTCCTTCGGGCACGGGTTCCACAACCACTGATTGATTCCTCCCTCGCAACCAGCAACCATCGCAGGCGGCCTTCGGGCCGCCTTTTTTTCGGCAGGTAGGAGCGGCCTAGAGTTCATGTCATCCCATCCTCAATTATTCTCGAAGTTTTAAGCGAAGCCCCGTCAGGGCACGGTTTCAACCGTGCCCTGACGGGCTGACGGCTGTGGCAATCTGCTATTCCAGCTTCAAACTTCCCCACATCTCATCCACTCGTTTCTTCACTTCGGGATCCATCACAATTTCATCTGGCCACGGTCGAGTAAATCCCTCCGTGGAAAGCTTGCGGGTTGCATCAACGCCCATCTTCGACCCGAAGTTTGATAGCCGCGAAGCGTGGTCAAGCTGATCCACCGGTCCCAGCATGAATTGGATGTCTCGCTCCGGATCAATATGGTTTAGAGCTTTCCAAGCCACTTCGCGCAGGTCGTGAACGTTCACGTCATGGTCCACCACCACAATGCACTTGGTGAACATGGCGCCGGGCAAACCCCAGATGGCGTTCATCACTTTACGGGCATGGGCCGGATAGCTCTTGCGAATCGCCACAATCATCAGATTGTGAAAAATCCCCTCCGCCGGCATGTGCATGTCCACCACTTCCGGTATTTGCTTTTTCATCAGCGGCAGGAAAATGCGCTCCACGGCGTATCCCATCCAGTAGTCTTCCATAGGAGGCGGACCGACGATGGTGGTGGCGTAGACCGGTTCCTTGCGGCGCGTGATGCATGTGATGTGAAACGCCGGAAAGCGGTCCTCCAGCGAATAGTAGCCGGTGTGGTCGCCGAAGGGGCCTTCGGTGCGGATGTCATCCAGATCGACGTAGCCCTCAAGCACAATTTCGGCGTTCGCGGGCGCCTCCAGGTCCACCGTTTCGCAGTGCACCAATTCCACAGGCTCGCGCCGCAGAAATCCGGCAACCAGAAATTCATCCAGGTCCTCCGGCAGGGGCAGAATCGCGGAGAGCATGGTGGCGGGGTCCGCGCCAATGGCGACGGCGGCTTCCAAGCGGCGCCCCTTGCCCTGCCGGTCCAGCCAGCGGAAATGTTCCGCGCCGCCCTTATGCACTTGCCAGTGCATAGCGGTGGTGCGCGAGTCGAAAACCTGCAAGCGGTAGCAACCCACATTACGGCGGCCCGTCTTGGGGCTGCGCGTCACCACCATGGGAAGCGTGATGAAGCGGCCGGCGTCCTGCGGCCAACACTGGATAATGGGGAACCGCGCCAGCGAAAGATCTTCCCGCTCAATCACTTCTTTCACCGGCCCGCTCTTTACGGCCTTTGGCACAAATGAGCCAATCTCCGCCAGGCGCGGCAGCATTTTGATCTTATCGAAGAAGCCTTCGGGCGGCTTCATGTCCAGCAACCCCTCGATCCGCCCCGCCACATCGTCCAGCGACTCAACCTCCAGGGCCAACTCCATCCGGCGTTTGGAACCGAGCGCGTTGATCAGTAGCGGCATCGGGTAGTTCGCGCCGTCCTTGGCCGAGCGAGGCTTTTCAAACAGCAGTGCCGGCCCTCCACGCTTGGATATCCGGTCGGCAATTTCCGTGATTTCCAGATCAACGTCCACCGGCACACTGATCCTTTTCAATTCCTTTTCCCGCTCCAGCCGTTTAATGAATTCCCGAAGATCTTTGTAAGCCACGTTTGCTCCACTGAAAATGAGATGAACGGCAAAACCGCTCGTTTCGCGCCATCTGCAAGGTTCTAACGGGTATCACACTCTTAAATTGAACCATGTCATATCCAGCGCGGCAAATCAACCGCGTCATCGTTCGAGTATGGCCTTGTTTGGGCCGGGGTTGTATACTCTGGCGGCCAGTCGGGACGAAATACCCGATGGGGGAGGAACCGCCTATGCCAGCGATAAAGAACTTCGGCTACCTTTGGGACCTCGATCGAGTCTTCTGGGGACGACCCAGAATGCCTGGAACGCTGCTGGGCAGGAATTCTAGGGTAAGTAAGCCGCCGCTGAATAGGCAAGGGCCACAATGGAAGGCCACACGCGCATTACAGTTTGAGCAGGAGAACGACGATAATCTCCGGCTCTCCGACCTCCCGACTATTGCAGAGAAGCAAGCCGAACTGTTCGACAAAATCGACGATCTCTCCAAGCGTCTTGGCCCATCGAGATAGGCCCAGCATTTTCGTAATTGTCGAATCGCTTCAAACTACACTCAAAAAATATTTTGTCTCACTCGTCTCACTTGTCTCCCTTGTCTCACCGGTGCATGTTATGCTCGCCCCAGGAGCGTGCAATTCCGTGTCTTTATGCAACTCGCCAACTCGGACGCACGGGTTGCTAATCGTTCTCCGGGCCAGGCCCAGGCATAATCCGAGCATGGCGGCGCCCGTTCGATGCTTGGCTTCAGCGGAGCAGTTCGGAACAAAGCCGGAATCTAATTTGTTTTCAACAAGACCGGCAGCACAACAAATCGTTCTATTGCAGATTCAGCAAAGGGCGCCTCCGGTGAACTTGACTTGCCGCAATTGCAGCCGGATACTATGCAACGGTTGGTTGCGTTCGGCGGTGCGACCCTTCGGGCAAATGAAAAGCCGCCTCATTCAGAACTGGGGCCGGCCGGGGATCTTGCCAGGGCGCGAGGTTAAAATGGGAGCGTTCCGCCCACTGATGGGCTCGCTTGCAAGCAGTCTGCGGACTCTGGCTGTGATTTTGCTTATCCTGGCGCAACAAGACATGCAAAGGCTTCGCGCCGCGCCTCCTCAGAATTCCACCGCTCCCGAAGTTTCCACGGCAGTTACTCTTCCCAATTTCCGGCTTCGCGTTCAGCGGAACTTGGTGCTGGTCCCGGTGGTGGTGCGCGACGGCAAGGGTCATGTAATCGGCAATCTTACCAGGGACGATTTCCAAGTCTTCGACAACAAGAAAGCGCAGATCATCAGCCAGTTTGAAATCGAGCGCCCTGGAGGCACTGCCGCATCCTCTAAACTTCCCGTTAAAGGCCAGCCTACGTCAGGGGCTCTCGCAAGTCCTCTTCAACCCTCCATCCCAAACCGTTATGTGGCTCTCTTTTTCGACGATATTGAATCCACTTTCGGCGACCTAACCCAAACCCGCATGGCCGCGCTGCGTTACCTTTCGACGGCAACCAAGCCGGGCGACAGGATCGGCATTTCCACAACTTCGGGGCAGGTCATGCAAGATTTCACCTCGGATAGAGACAAAATAGACGCCACGCTGGACCGCCTGCAGCCTCGCCCGATTGGTATTAAGGAAACCAATGCCTGCCCGGACATTGGACCCTATCAAGCCTACAAGATGATTTACGAAAGCGACCCATTTGCCACAAAGGTCGCCGATGACGAAGCCTACGTTTGCATCTGCGAATTAGTCCAGCCGGCTCCTCCGAACTGCCCCACCATGGCAAACAACACTGCCCAATCCAAAGCTCAGGAGATTTACGAACAGTCGGAAATGGTTTCCCGCTATGCCATCCGGGGACTGATTGCTCTGATTACGCGGATGCGGATGCTTCCTGGCGAACGCCAGGTGGTGATGGTTTCTCCCGGATTCTTAACCAATAACCTCCAGTATGACGTCCAACAGATCGTTGATAGCGCACTCCGCTCACGCGTGATCGTCAACACCCTCGATGCCCGGGGGCTTTACGTCGATATGCCTATGGGTGACGCAACAAAAGGTCCCATCATCACTGCGGACGCTCAGGACGTGGGATTGAAAAGCCAGATGGTCATCGAGGAGAGCCGCGAACAAGCCACCGTTCTTTCCGAACTTGCGGACGGAACCGGTGGCGTCACTTTTCAAAACAGCAACGACTACTACGCTGGGTTCGTCGAAGCCGGAGCTGAGCCAGCCGTCTATTACGTTCTCGGTTTCTCTCCGGAAAATCTCAAAGATAACGGCAAATTTCACCGCATCCAGGTGAAAGTCATGGCGGCCAGCGCCTCCAATATTCAAGCGCGAAGGGGCTACTTCGCTCCAAAGAAAGGCACAGCCCCGGTGGATGAGGCCAAAGAGGAAATCGAACAGGCGCTTTTCTCCCAGGATAAAATGGATCAAATTCCGGTGCAATTCCACACTCAGTTTTTCAAGGTCGGAGCAACCCAAGCGAAGCTTTCCGTCCTGACCCATCTCGACCTTTCTCATCTGCCGTTCCGCAAGGCGGAAGGAAGGAACAGCGACAACCTCACGGTGGTCACGGCGATTTTTGATCAGGATGGAAATCTGGTCACGGCGAAGCAGCAAAACGTCGAGTTTCACTTGCTCGACACAAGCCTCGCGCGCATCGACCAGTCAGGCATCACCATGCGGACTCGATTCGATGTCAAACCCGGCAGCTATATGGTGCGGGAAGTCGTGCGTGATGCGGAGGGCTCTAAAATCTCCGCCTTGAATGGCAGCGTGGAAATTCCGTATTGAGCGTGGCATCATGCCCGCCCGGGAACGTTTGTGATTTTGCTCTGAATCCGAATATTCTGTGGAGAGCAGTACTTGCTCGGGAGGTCAGTGATGACGGAAGATGCGGTCCAGAACCGTGAGTACGCGCTTGGACACTCTCCGGGTGAACTTGAGCGGCTGACGACCCAGGCTAAACTGCTTGAGCCTTTCACCCGCCGCGTTTTCGAGCAGGCCGGCATTGGCTCCGGCATGAAAGTGCTGGACGTGGGCAGCGGGCCAGGCGACGTGGCATTCCTTGTCGCAGAGATGGTCGGACCGGAGGGCAAAGTGACGGGGACGGACCGTGCGCCGCAGGCTGTGGAGAAGGCTAGTGAGCGGGCCGCCAGCCTCGGGTACTCCAACGTGACTTTTGTCCAAGGCGATCCTACCGGTCTAACCTTCGAGCACCCCTTTGATGCCGTCGTAGGGCGCTTCGTCCTCATGTACTACCCGAATCCCGTCGAGACTTTGCGCCAGCTTGTCCGTCATCTCCGCCCCGGCGGCGTCATCGCGTTTCAAGAGAGTGATCATAACAGCGCTCGCTCTTTCCCGCGAACGCCGCTATGGGAACGCCTCGTTGGACTCACCGGAAAGGCCCTGGAGCTTTCGGGCGCAGAACCACGCATGGCCTTGAAGCTCTATCCGGCGTTCATTGCTGCGGGCTTGCCGGCGCCCGCTATGCAAGCCGATGTCGGGATTATCGGAGCGCAAGACCCCTATGTTGAGCACTTGGGCAATTTCATGGCCCAAAGTCTCCGCAGTATGCTGCCGGTCATAACCAAGCATGGTCTTGCCACGGCAGAAGAGCTGGACATCGCAACGTATGGTCAGCGCATGACCCAGGAACTCCATGCCACCGGCGGAGTCTGGTTGAGCCCGCCGTTTGTCGGCGCCTGGACGCGTAAACCGGCATAGCGCGTGGCGCTTTCCCGGATGATTCACGAAGTCTTAATCGAAGTCCGGAAGGGCACGGTTAAAACCGTGCCCTTCTGGTCCTACAAGGGAGCGTCATGAATAATCCAGGCTTTCAGAAAATTCTGGCCCTGCTCTTCGTCCCAATCCTGATCTGGGCGGGAGAGAAGACGGCCGGAACGTCTGCCCCGCCACCCGGACAGCCCTATGGACAGACCACCGGGCGGGCCGCTCCACAACCCAGCGGCCAAGCTGCCACGGCAGCAGTTCCGACCGGCGTGGTGATCAAAAAGGAAGCCAATCTGGTCCTGGTGGATGCCGTCGTGACGGACAAGAAAGGGCATTACGTGAACAACCTGGAGGCCAAGGATTTTCGCGTCTACCAGGACGGCAAGCAGCAGGAGATCGCAAGTTTTTCCCAGGCCACAGGACAGGCAGGTCTTCACGCTCCCGGCCAGCGCCACTACCTGGTGTTGTTCTTTGATGACTCCACGATGGAAACGGCGGATCAATTGTACGCGCGCAAGGCTGCCGGACAATTTATTCAGAAAACGGTTTCCGGCGGGGCTCAGATGGCGGTGGTGGATTTCGGAGGAACGGTCCGCCTGCTGCAGGACTTTACGGATAACGCTGCTTTGCTCCAACATGCTGTGAGCAGCTTCCAAAATGCCGCGGTTTCTCCGAACATGGCAGGACAGACGACTTCACTGGTTGAGACCGGAGCGCCCGACATGGCGCAATTGCAATCCGACTTCGGAGCACAGACCTTTCTGTTGGCGGTGCGCGACGTCTGCAACACCCTTTCCAAGGTTCCGGGGCGGAAAACCATGATCCTGTTTTCCGGCGGGTTTCCCATGACGGATGAACGCATGTCAGAACTGACGGCTGCCATCAACGCCGCCAATCAATCGAACATTGCCATTTATACTCTGGATGTGCGCGGCCTCATGGCGTCTCCCGGCAGGGGATCCATCACTTCACCAACGTTGGGTCCTGTAGGACCCGGACCCGGCGCCGGTCTTCAACTCTTGTTTCCGCACAGTCAAGAGCTTTTCGCCCTACTGTTGAATCC
>CALCEB010000125.1 GCA_937900045.1 uncultured Acidobacteriota bacterium | reverse complement strand
CTTTTAAAGTAAGTGTACTGTACCTATATTACTCCATAAGTACATCATTGTCAAGAACTCTTTCGGTTGGGTAGTGACTCAATTTCTTTGCTGTAGCGGCGCTCGGAGCTTGCCCTGACAGGGCAAGCTCCGAGCGCCGCTACAGCAAACTGAGTCACTACCTTCGGTTGCCGGTGGCGGCCAGCCAGGAGCACCCCTCACCCGCCGCTTCGCGGCTCCCTCTCCCCGCTTACGGAGAGAGAACTGGGGCGAGGGGGAGCGACTGCCCCGACAAAATTATCATGGGGGTCACCCTGATTGAACAGTGTTGGGGTTAAGGCACTTCAAAGTCATGCTATCCACCCGAATGCTTACCTCCAGCCGGTCTCTAGTAGGAACTGGCCGCGCCGGGCTGCGGACTGTCGGAGTTGCCCTCGGAGCGTCTCTGTTGGCAATGCCCCTCGTATTCTACGGTCCCGTCGTAGCCATTTTGGCGACCGTCGGCGTGGTTGCGGCCGCAATCGCCCTTGCCAGTCCCGTGGCCGGTGTCTCGATAATGTTCTTCCTGGGGTCCATTGGTGACCTTCAGCATTTCCAGGGAGGATACAGCTTGGCCAAGGTCCTTATATTGCTCCTATTGGTAGGCCTTTTGGCAAAGTTGGTCGTCGGCAGGATGCCCATACGCAGGGCGGGTCTTATGCCGCAGGTGGTCCTTTTCCTTCTGGTTTTTGTAGTGGTTTCCGTCCGAGGGCTTGGCAGCGGGGTCCACACCCGCGATGCCATCACGGTGCTCGGATATCCAGCCGCCTTTCTGCTGACGTTAAATCTACTCCGGTCGGAAAGGAGCATCCAGTGGACCCTTGGAGCCCTGGTGACCGGCGCCACGATAGCATCTCTGGCAGCGGTGCTTGAGCGATACGCGGGCTTCAGTCTGTTGACCGCACTTCGAGGTCAGCAGCCCGTACTGGACGGGAGCGGGGTGCCGGGCCTACAGAGGATGGCGGGTTTAATGCACGACCCCAATGCGGCAGCGTACCCTTGCATTCTCGTTATCCCGGTGTTGATTGCAAGCGCCTCAAGCGCCAAGCGGCTGTCAGCCAAACTTTGTTTGTTCATCCTTGCTGCGCTTTCGGGCTTGGGACTTGCACTAACTCTTTCCCGGAGTGGATATCTGGCAGCGGTTTGCGGCGTACTCTGCCTGGTTTTGTACCTGCCGTACAAGCAAAAGGTCCGCATTCTCGCGGTAGCGGGTGCAGCATTGGCACTGATTTTACTTTTCGTTCCCAGCCACATGCTGACGGCACGATTTGAGATCATTCCGACCGAGGTTGGGGGCGTTTCCGACAGGTCAATTTACTACCTCACGGCTTTGAAGCTTGTGCGCGAAAGTCCTTTGCTAGGAGTAGGCGATGCCACGTTCATGTCCAGCATGGAGCAGGTGGTGGGCGTAAAGCAGGGTCCACACTCGAATGTCCTCTCAGTCGTAGTCGATTCTGGCCTTGTTGGGCTGGCTTCCTTGTTGTGGCTGGTGTGGAGCTACGTGGTCTTTGTGCACCGCGGGATCTTCCGGATGGCAGGAACACCACTTAAGACCTACGCAATAGGGGCCTATGCGGGCCTGATCGGATTTCAGGTGCAGGGGCTTTTCATCTCCAATATGGGTTGGTTCCTGATCTGGGCCATGGCAGCCGTTCCCTTGTGCTGCGTGCTTGTTCATCGCGAGGGCACGAACGCAGTGTATGGGCGCTCAGCATTGAGGAGGGGAGAAGATGATGTCGAAATGCGTTCGAAAACTCTGCTACACCGCTGGGGTATGGACGGCCCGTGGCCACGGGTGCTACCTCGCGCCGCACCGATTTACTCGATTGAACGAGTCTCTGCTGGCAATCCCGGCAGCGATTGCCCTGGTGTGTCCGTTGGCGGAGGGCGCGGAGCTTCAAAGGGCTGAACCGTGCGGGCCACGGCTAACAGCCTCGAATATCGAGGTCTGGCCTCTTTCGATGCGAGGCGGGCGTCTGTCACGGTACATTCGGCACTTTAGCATCCTCTGGAAGTTGATCCCCCAAGCAAGCGCGGCCTGTCTTGATATGCCGCAGGAGCACAGCCTGCTAGCTGGTATTATCTGCCGCCTGCGGCGTGTCCCTTACTTTGTCCGCCTGCTTGGGGATTGGCCAGGGGCGATTTTGGCGAGCGGCCCTGCCTCCCGGACGAGGCGGCTCAAGGCATTCGTTGCAGAATCCGCGAGCCGCTATCTAGTGAGGAATGCGGCGCTCGTGTTCGCCCAGGGAAAAGCTCTATCCGCCAAGTATTCTCGCTTCAACCCGAACGCCATGCAAGCGGACCTCGTCCACACTACCCTTTCTGCTGACGCATTCTATGAGCGCCGAAGCGGTTCCCTCCATGACCCTATCCGCGTGATCTCGGTTGCCGGCCTGGTACCGTTCAAGGGTTTGGAAACTCTGGCAAGCGCAATCAGCCTGCTTCTCCGCTGGAAAAGGCGAGCAGAGTGGTGGTGCGTTGGGGAGGGACCGGAGCGGCCGGCTTTGGAGAGCTTGGCTCGTCGCCTCGGAATTGCCTCCCATGTGACGTTCCATGGATACGTTCCGTTGGGACCAGACCTTTTCCGGCTGTACCGGAACGCTGATGTTTTTGTATTGCCCTCGAAAGGGGGCGAAGGCGTCCCGCTGGCAATGCTTGAGGCCATGGCAAACTCGCTCCCCGTTGTGGTCACCAGCGTCGGCGGTATACCCGGAATGATTGCCGACGGTGTGGATGGGACTTTGGTTCAACCGGGCAAGCCGGATGAAATTGCGACGGCCATCTATTCTTTGGCTGACGACCCCAGCCTAGCCAATCGAATGCGCCGGGCTGCCTTCGAGAAAGCACGGCAATACTCCGCCGCTCGCGTCTGGGAGGCGCAGAGACGGCTGATCGAGGCTACCTTTGGGACACTTGAACAGGAATCAAACGAATCGAGGGGCTGGATTAGTGGCCCTAACCAATATCCCAGCCCCGTATCGCATCCCCACATTTAACTGGCTGGCGCAACGTAGCGGCGGGCGGTTCCGTGTGGCCTTCATTGCGCCGGGAGAGCCAAGACGAAACTGGAACCCGAGGCTTGATGGCATGAGATTTGAGTCGCATTTGCTTTCCAAATCTCCTTTGCGAACGAGCTGGCTCGCCTCGCTGGCCGCAGCCGTGAGAGGCCTTGCTCTGCTGCGCCGGTCGAACCCTGGCAGCGTGATCTGTGGCGGTTACGATAGCTTCGCGGCCTGGGCCAGCTTCCTTTGGTGCAAGGCGAGGAGGAGGCGGTTTGTGTTGTGGGTGGAAAGCAATGCGCGGGACCAGCGAACGCCCGGTTGGCTCAAGGACTTGTTGAAACGCAGCATCGTTTCGCGCGCTAACGCCATCGCGGCATCGGGTGTGGCCACAGCCGAATACGTGAGGCAACTTGGAGCACGGGAAGACCGAATATTTATTGCTCCGTTCGGGGGTGACAACGGGCTATTTACGCGAGAGTCCGCACAGGTGGACGCGGCGCGAGAGAAAACAGAACGCGGTTGGCCGGAGCGGCTGGTGATGTATTCCGGAAGGCTTGTAGTTGAAAAAGGGGTTTTTGTTTTGCTCGAAGCCTTCAGGCGCATTTGCCAAAGGCTGCCCAATGCCGGCTTATTGATCGTTGGCCACGGTCCGGAACTCGAAAACATGCAGGAGTTTTGCCGGCGCCATGACTTGAACCGCGTCTATTTTGCCGGTCCACAGCCTTACGAACGCATGCCTTTCTTTTATGCCCTGGCAGACATTCTGGCGCTTCCCACTTTCAGCGACCCGTGGGGATTTGTGGTGAATGAGGCTTTTGCTTGCGGCGTTCCCGCTCTTGTTTCCCGCGTGGCCGGGGCTTGCGACGACCTGATTGTGGAGGGCGAAACCGGGTTCACGCTCGAGCCGGGCGACGCAGAGGACCTGGCGTCGAAAATGTTACGGCTGCTGGAGGATCCAAAACTCCGGGCGCGCATGAGCGCGAACTGTAGAGAGAGGGTGAAGCCCTATTCGGCCCGTGCCTGCGCGGAGGGATTGCTGGCTGCGGTGAAGGGTGAAGCGTGAAGGCTTTAGTTGAGGCTGCTGCGGGCGACCACCAGGTTCGCCCCCTCGAGTTTCTACATTTCGGCGACCAGCCTGTCATCCTGAGCGAAGCGAAGGATCACTGTATTTGAGATCTTCGGCAACGAACGAAGTGGAGATGGATAGCAGAGTTTACCCTGAGCGAAATGCCGGGATTCTTCGCGGAGTTTACCCTGAGCCAAATGCCGGGATTCTTCGCTACGCTCAGAATGACAGGCGAGGGGCTCAGAATGAC
>CALCEB010000124.1 GCA_937900045.1 uncultured Acidobacteriota bacterium | reverse complement strand
GATTTCTGCCTGTCTCGTGGGCTCGGAGATGTGTATAAGAGACAGGGTATGGCGCGGGCGCTGCTGGCCTTTAATCCGGAGTTGCGGTCGCGGCTCCGCGCCGGTGGTTTTTTGACGCGGGACTCGCGGATCAAAGAGCGTAAGAAGTACGGGCAGAAAGGCGCCCGGAAGCGCTTCCAATTCTCGAAACGCTAGGTTTTATCCCCGCCCGGCGCAAGGCTGAGCGGGGTGGTTGCGTTCCCTGACCCGCCCTTCGATCTATTCCAACCTAGGCGTCCGGTCCCGTGGCTTGTGGGCTGGATATGTTTGGACGCTGACTTTCCCGGCCCTTGCGGAGGCTCGTTCCGCGGTGCTTGCACGGGATTTGGGTCGAGTTGAAGGAGGAATTTTGGCCACTATTAGCATGAAAGAATTTCTGGAGGCGGGCGTCCACTTTGGACACCAGACACGCCGTTGGAATCCCAAGATGAAGGAGTACATCTACGGAGAGCGAAACGGCATTTACATCATCGACCTGCAAAAGACCTTGAAGCTCTTCAAGGAAGCGGCAAAATTTGTCGCCGATCTTGCCCAGGGCGGGAGCTGTCTGCTGTTCGTCGGCACTAAGCGGCAGGCGCAGGAGGCGATCGCCGAGGAGGCGTCGCGATGCTCCATGTTTTATGTGAACCACCGGTGGCTCGGCGGACTTCTGACCAATTTCTCGACCATCCAGAAGTCTATCCAGCGGCTTCGGGAGCTTGAGGAGATGAGCCGCGACGGACGCTATGAATTGCTTCCTAAGAAAGAGGTCCTGAAGCTCGAACACGAGCGTAAACATCTGGACCATAACCTGGCAGGCATTAAGGAAATGCCGGGATTGCCGGATGCTCTTTTCGTGGTCGATTCGAACAACGAGCACATTGCCGTGCAGGAAGCTCGCAAGCTTGGAATTCCGGTGGTTGCGATTGTGGATACCAATTGCGATCCAGACGTGGTGGACTACGTGATCCCCGGCAATGACGATGCGCTGCGGTCCATCCGGTTGTTCACTTCTCGCATTTCCGATGCAGTGATCGAAGGGCGCCAGTCCGCCGAGCAGAAGCGGTTGGAGGAAGAAAAGATTGCCTTCGAGCGCGCCGCTGAAGAGCTGGAGGCTGAACGCGAGCGAGCGGCTTTTGAGGAAGACCGCTTGGCTGCCGCCGGACAGATGCCGGTGGAGGAAATGGGATTCCTGGAGGTTCCGCCCACAGCCCCGGGCACGGTGACGGAAGCCGAAGAACTGGCTGATGACCGCGTGCGCGTTCCTCGGGGAAAACGCAGGGTTCCGGGTGGCAAGCGAGGGGGACCGGAAGAGTCAGTTCATGAGGACCATCGCTAAGTGATGCGGTCTGTTCCCGCTTGGCCCCATGACGAAGGCGGGGATGGCGGTATGGGGTTCCCGTTGAAGTAAGGAGAGCTGAAAAGAATGAGTGTTCCGGCGGAAACTGTGAAGAAATTGCGTGAAATGAGCGGCGCCCCCATGATGGAGTGCAAGAAGGCGCTGGAAGAGGCCAAAGGCGATCTGGAACAGGCTTTCACGGTGTTGCGCAAAAGGGGTCAGGCGGCGGCGGCGAAAAAGGCGGAGCGTTTGACCAACGAAGGAATTGTGGGTTCCTATATCCATCCTGGCGCCAAGATCGCGGTGATGGTGGAATTAAACTGCGAGTCGGATTTTGTAGCCCGGAACGAGGAGTTTCAGGCTTTGGCGCACGACCTTGCCATGCAGATTTGCGCGACCGATCCGCGTTATGTGCGGAAAGATGAAGTACCAGCCGAGATGTTGCAGCGCGAGCGGGAGATTCTGCGCGAGCAGGCGCTGGCTTCCGGAAAGCCCGAGGCGGTGGTGGACCGCATTGTGGAGGGACGGCTTGAGAAGTATTACGAGGACCATTGCCTCTACGAGCAGCATTTCATCAAGGACCCGTCCGGAAATTCGACCGTGCGAGAGCTGATAAACTTGAAGATTGCCAAGTTCGGGGAGAACATTGCCGTGCGGCGGTTTGCACGCTTCAAAGTGGGAGAGGCAGACCGCTCCCCCTCGGCCAACGCCAGCCTGGCAGCCGGATCGGAGGATGGCTCAAAGGCCTAGGGCCGGATTATGGGCGAACCTGCGTTTCACCGGATTGTGCTGAAGCTGAGTGGCGAAGCGTTGATGGGTAATCAGGGCTTTGGCGTGGATCCGGAGATTGTACGGAGGATTGCCTCGGAGGTTCAAGAGGTTCGCGACCTGGGGGTGCAGGTGGCGGTAGTGGTGGGCGGCGGAAACTTTATCCGCGGCGTGGCCGCCTCGGCGAGCGGGATTGACCGCGTGGTTGCTGACCACATGGGCATGCTTGCCACTATTATCAATGCTCTGGCCTTGCAGGATGCCCTCGAAAAGTTCGGGGCTCATACCCGCGTCGTTACAGCCATTGAGATGCGCGAGGTGGCGGAGCCTTTTATCCGCCGGCGCGCAATTCGCCATCTGGAAAAGGGCCGGGTGGTGATACTGGCAGGAGGAATCGGCAATCCCTATTTCTCAACGGACACCGCTGCGGCGCTTCGCGCCATGGAGATCAAGGCGGAGGTGATCCTGAAAGCCACCAAGGTGGACGGGGTTTATGACGCTGACCCGGTGAAAGATCCGGATGCCAAGATGTTTTCCCGGATTACTTATCTGGACGTGCTTTCGAAGCGCCTGGCGGTGATGGATACCACGGCAATATCCCTTTGCATGGATAACGGCTTGCCGATCATTATTTTCAATCTCAACGTGCCGGGCAATCTGATGCGGGTGGTGACCGGCGAGAAGGTCGGGTCGCTGGTCGAGCGGTGAGGAAATCTCGGGGTTCATGGCGATGATCAAGGAAACGGTAAGCCAGGCAAAAAGTAAGATGGTTAAGGCCGTGGAGGACTTCCAGCACGAGCTTGCAGCGCTCCGTACGGGCCGGGCCTCAGCAACGGTGCTTGACCACATCCGGGTGGATTATTACGGGACTCCCACGCCTTTGAACCAAGTGGCGACACTGGGCGTTCCGGAGGCGACCATGCTGACGGTGCAGCCGTGGGATCCGGGCTTGCTTCCAGCAATTGAAAAAGCCATCCGCTCTTCGGACCTCGGATTGAACCCGATGAACGACGGAAAGATTCTACGAGTGCCGATTCCGGCGCTCACCGAGGAACGGCGTAAAGATCTAGTAAAGCACCTCCATAAGGTGATGGAGCAACACCGCATGACCGTGCGCAACGCCCGCCGCGACTCGAATGAGGCTTTGAAAAAACTGCTGAAGGATAAAGCCATCTCCGAGGATGATGAGCGCCGCGCCCTTGAGGAAATCCAGAAACTGACCGACGAGTTTATTGAAAAGCTTGAGGCGCACGGCAAGGCGAAGGAGCAGGAGATTTTGGAACTGTAAGGAACGCCGCCTGAGAAAGCCCGGATTTTTTAAAGAATTCTCTTTCCGCTGCTTGACAGGATTTCATTTCGTTTGCTAAATTTGAAAGGATGCGCCCTGAGCGAAACTCTCACTGAGAGTGTGCTCCTGAGAAGCGGGATTGCAGAGTTGAGAAAGGTAACTACTGAATTGCCCACGTTCAGCCAAATGGTTCGTCTTGGTAGAAAGTCACCGCGCTACAAGACTTCGAGCCCGGCTCTGGAAGGCTGCCCGCAGAAGCGCGGCGTTTGCATTCGCGTCTATACCCAGACGCCGAAGAAGCCGAATTCGGCTTTGCGCAAAGTGGCCCGCGTGCGCCTCACGAACAGCATGGAAGTAACCACCTACATTCCGGGTGTCGGTCACAACCTGCAAGAGCACTCGATTGTGTTGATTCGTGGCGGCCGCGTCAAAGATCTGCCCGGTGTTCGCTATCACGTGATTCGCGGAACGTTGGATTCGGCAGGAGTTGCGGACCGCCGCCAGGGCCGCTCAAAATACGGCGCCAAGAGACCGAAGGCATCGTAAGAAATCAGAAGGCAGTAGGTGCTGTGATGATGCCGAAGAGGAGAACCATGAGACTGGAGCCAGGGGGCGTCGGGATCTACAAAGGTGAGGAAGTTGTTAGATACCCGCGCCTTGCAAAAGAGGACCATCGCCCATACCCTCGTCATCTAGTGTGTGCGTGTGGGAGTCGAAGCGTCTCAAACAACGTCGTGCGGACTGAGCGAAAGCGTCACACGCCCAGCGGGCACAGGCTGATGACGCAGGCGGTTTGCGCAAAGTGCGGATGCTGCCAAACTATCGGATATGGCGGTCTCAGACTGCATGGTGAGACTGACCGCTGAAGGCTGAGGACTTGCTATTATGCCGCGTAAAGGAACAGTGGAGCGTCGCGAAACGATGCCGGACCCGGTGTTCGGCAATCCTCTCGTTGAGAAAATGATTAATTGCCTCATGCATGAGGGGAAGAAATCGACGGCGCAGAGGATTGTATATAGCTCGCTTGAAGTGATCCGGCAGCGGACCAGTGATGATCCGCTGAAGGCATTCAAAAAAGCTTTGGAAAACGTGAAGCCGGCGCTGGAAGTGAAGAGCCGCCGCGTGGGTGGCGCCAACTACCAGGTGCCGGTTGAAGTAAACCGGAATCGTCAAACCTCCTTGAGCCTGAGGTGGATCATCGGTTATGCGCGCGAGCGCAGTGAAAAATCGATGATTGAGAGACTTGCAGGTGAATTACTGGATGCCGCCAGCAATCGGGGCGGAGCCATTAAGAAGAGGGACGATACCCACCGTATGGCTGAGGCCAATAAGGCCTTTGCCCACTACCGCTGGTAATCCCGGACTTTCGGGAAAGACCTGGGCAGGGCGGGACAAGGTTCCACCCGGAACCGCCATCCGCCTTGCGGCCGCTGGCGCGGCCCCAACGATCATTTGAATCTACGGGCGGCGGACCTTGGTCCGCGATGGCCCCTCTCGGACTCTCTCATTATTTGGATTATTAACAATGCCCCGTTTGGTACCGCTAGAAAAAACCCGGAATATCGGCATCATGGCCCACATCGATGCCGGAAAAACCACAACCACGGAGCGGATTCTCTATTACACCGGGATCACGCATAAGATCGGTGAAGTTCATGAAGGCACGGCGGTGATGGACTGGATGGAGCAGGAGCAAGAGCGCGGCATCACGATTACGTCGGCCGCCACCACCTGCTTCTGGAATGATATTCGGATCAATATCATTGACACGCCCGGTCACGTCGACTTTACCGCGGAGGTGGAGCGGTCCCTGCGCGTGCTGGACGGCGCCATCGCCATTCTGGGCGCGGTCGAGGGTGTTGAGCCGCAAACCGAAACGGTGTGGCGTCAGGCCGACAAATACCGGGTGCCGAGGATCGTTTTTGTGAACAAGATGGACCGAACCGGCGCCAATTTTGAAGCCTGCCTGGAAGAGCTTCGTAGCAAGGTCCGGGCTCATCCCGTAGCGATCCACATTCCCTTGGGGGCCGAAGACAAATTTCAAGGGTCCATTGATGTCATCCGCCAGAGGGCGCTGGTTTACAAAGACGAGACGCTGGGCGCAGCTTATGACGTCACAGACATTCCTGAAACCATGCGCGAAACGGCCAAGCACGCCCGCGACCAGATGATTGAGGCGCTGGCCGAAGTGGACGACCAAATCCTGAACAAGTATGCGCACGGGGACGCGGTGACGAATGAAGAGCTTTGTTCCAGCCTGCGCCGCAATACCCTGGCGATGAAAGTGGTTCCGGTGCTCTGCGGAGCGTCATTTAAGAACAAAGGCGTGCAACCGCTGCTCGATGCGGTGGTGGATTTCCTGCCATCTCCTCTGGATGTTCCCGCCATCGAGGGTATCGTCCCGGAAACGGAAGAGGTGACCGTTCGTGAGGCTAGGGACGACGCTCCATTCTCCGCCCTTATTTTCAAGATCATGACCGATCCTTTTGTCGGCCAGCTTGCCTTCCTTCGGGTGTACTCCGGGGCCTTGAAAAGTGGTGATAGTGTTTACAATCCCCGCCGAGGCCGGAGCGAGCGTGTTTCCCGGCTCCTGAAGATGCACGCCAACAAACGCGAGGAAATTAATGAGGTTTATGCCGGTGACATTGCAGCGGCGGTCGGGCTAAAGAACGTGGCGACCGGTGACACGATTTGCGATGAGGCGGCGCCCGTAGTTTTCGAGGCGATGGATTTTCCTGCGCCCGTCATTTCTGTTGCCATCGAACCCAAGACCAAGGCCGATCAGGAGAAAATGGGTCTGGCGTTGGGTAAGCTCACCCAGGAGGACCCGACCTTTAAGGTGCATACGGATCCGGACACGGGCCAAACCCTCATTTCCGGCATGGGAGAACTGCATCTTGAGATTCTGGTGGACCGCATGCAACGGGAATTTAGTGTGGGCGCCAATGTGGGGCGCCCGCAAGTCGCTTACCGCGAGACGATTCGCGGCTCGGCCGAGGCTGAAGGGAGATACATCAAACAGACCGGTGGGCGAGGCCAGTACGGTCACGTTAACATCCGCGTTGCGCCCCTCGGGCATCCCGATCCCGCCGAAATTGCCGAGCTAACCAAAAAGAAATCGACAACCAAGTTTGATCCTGACCTAAATCTGCTCTTTATCGACGAGATTGTGGGCGGAACGGTGCCGCGGGAATATATTTCCCCGGTGTATAACGGCATCCACGAGGCTATGGAGACCGGAACGCTGGCCGGCTATGAGATGACGGGCATTCGTGTAGCTCTATTTGATGGGTCGTACCATGAGGTAGATTCCTCGGAGATGGCCTTCAAGATTGCGGGATCCATGGCGCTCAAAGACGGTGTACGCAGAGCCCATCCCTGTCTGCTTGAGCCGGTCATGAAGGTTGAGGTGGTGGTGCCGGAAGATTTCATGGGTGATGTTCTGGGCGATCTCAGTGGCCGTCGCGGCCATATCGAAGGCATGGAGAAGCGTGGCTCGACGCAGATTATCCGTGCCTTGGTGCCGCTCGCGGAGATGTTCGGCTACGCGACCGATTTGCGCTCCCGCACCCAGGGTCGGGCGTCCTTCACCATGCACTTCCTGCGGTATGACCAAGTGCCGGGTGCGATTGCGGAAGAGATTATCGCCAAAATGCAGGGTAGGGCCGTGGCGAGGTAAAGAAACTGATATGGGAGCGCCTGATTTTCAAGTCGTGATCGGAGAGTCTTCAATCTCCCCCGCTGATTGGGTGCGCGCCTCGGCAGTTCCCGGGCGAGGCTTGCCGGAGCTGACAGATGAGCAGAAAAAGGTGGCTCGCGGGTTCAAGATTTCCGAGGAAGAATATGCGCGTGCCGAGCTGGCTCGCCTTTACGGACAGGAAAGATTGCGCGCGAGGGCGCAGCAACTTGGTCAACTAGTCGAACAGATGCTCATGGGCATAGGGTCGGAGTATAGACTGCGGGCCGTAACCTCCGAAATTACAAAGCTTCGGTGGATTCTCACGGTCATGGCTCCGGAAGGTCCTGTCAATATCTTTTTACCGCGAAGCTTGGTTGACGATGTTTTAGATTGGCAAGCTCGGGAAGTAATGGAGGATCTTCGATCTCGCCTGATGTACGGAGTGGGGCGGGACGACCCGGCCGCTAAGCCACATCGCTAATGGATGTCAATGGCCAAATCGTTCGATTTCACCTTTCGCCGCAAGGGAGGACAGCACTGAAGGGTCTGGTGCCTGCGAGCGGATCATTTCAAGCATTGGTTGTTGAGACCGGGAGCCTTGGACCCTTGGTTTTGAAACTCGCCGGGAGAGTCAAGCCCCCCGTGGGAGCGGTTCCCGTAATGTTGCTGAGATGGGATTACATCGCGACGATGACCTATAACTATCACGAGGACGCCCCTGTAGCCAAAGCGCGGATTGGTTTCACTCGCGCGTGAGGGGGGATCACGGAGTCGGCGCGGAACTTTGGGAAACCAGACTAAAGAAGCTGAGGAGCGGAAGCGACTATGGCAAAAGAAAAATTTGATCGTTCGAAGCCGCACATGAACATTGGGACGATTGGGCACATCGATCACGGTAAGACGACATTGACGGCGGCGATCACCAAGGTGTTGTCAAAGCACAACCCCAAGGTGAAGTTCCGGGCGTTTGATTCGATTGACAACGCGCCCGAAGAGAAAGCTCGCGGCATCACCATTGCCATTGCCCACGTGGAGTATGAGACGGCGAACCGTCACTACGCGCACGTGGATTGCCCGGGGCACGCCGACTACATCAAGAACATGATCACGGGTGCGGCGCAGATGGATGGAGCGATTCTGGTGGTGGCGGCGACAGACGGGCCGATGCCGCAGACGCGGGAGCACGTGCTGCTGGCGCGGCAGGTGAACGTGCCATACATCACGGTGTTTCTGAACAAGTGTGACGCGGTGGAGGACCCGGAGCTCTTGGAATTGGTGGAAGTGGAAGTGCGCGACTTGCTGAACAAGTACAATTTTCCTGGGGACAAAATTCCGGTGGTGCGGGGCTCGGCTTTAAAAGCATTGGAAGGGGACCCGCAATGGGAGAAGTCGATTGACGAGTTGATGGCGGCGGTGGACAGCTATATTCCCATGCCGGAGCGGCAGATTGACAAGCCGTTCCTGATGCCGGTGGAGGACATTTTCTCGATCTCGGGCCGGGGGACTGTGGTGACCGGACGGGTGGAGCGCGGCAAGGTGAAGGTGCAGGAGGAGATTGAGATTGTGGGATTAAGGCCGGAGCCATTCAAGCGCGTGGTGACGGGCGTGGAGATGTTCAAGAAGTTGCTGGACGAAGGGCAGGCGGGAGACAACATTGGGGTGTTGTTGAGAGGGACGGAGAAGGACGACGTGGAGCGGGGGATGGTTCTGGCGAAGCCGGGGTCAATCACGCCGCACATGAAGTTTAAGGCGGAAGCGTATGTCCTGACCAAGGAAGAAGGGGGCAGACACACGCCGTTCTTCAACGGCTACCGGCCGCAGTTTTACTTCCGCACGACGGACGTGACGGGGGTGGCGAAGTTGCCGGAAGGGACCGAAATGGTGATGCCGGGGGACAACGTAACGCTGGAGATTGACTTGATCACGCCGATCGCGATGGAGAAGGGGTTGAGGTTTGCGATCCGGGAAGGCGGGCACACGGTGGGCGCCGGTTCGGTCACCGAGGTTCTTCAATAGGCGGTGGGTAACCATGTTGCATGAAAAAATCAGAATCCGGCTCAAAGCCTATGACCATCGCGTGCTCGACCACGCGGCGGCGGAAATTGTCTCAACGGCCAAACGCCACGGGGCAGAGGTGGCAGGGCCGATCCCTTTACCCACGATGAAGAATAAGTATTGCGTGCTGCGGTCTCCTCATACGGACAAGAAGTCCCGTGAGCAGTTTGAGATTCGCACTCACAAACGTCTTGTTGACATCCTTGAGCCCACGGCCCACACGATTGAGGCGCTGACGAAGCTGGACCTTCCCTCCGGGGTGGATATTGAGATTAAAGCCTTCGGCAAGGAGCATACCAAGATCTAAGGGTTGGATCTTGAGGCCGCGCCCCTGGGTTGACGGGTAAAGCGGGGTCGAGGCCCGTGAGTGACAAATATGGTGAATGCGATTTTGGGAAGAAAGCTGGGGATGACTCAAATATTTGCGGAAAACGGCGACGTGGTTCCGGTCACTGTCCTAAAGGCCGGGCCCTGCGTGGTCATCCAGCGTAAGACGGCCGCAAAAGATGGTTATGAGGCCGTGCAGCTCGGCTTGGTGGAACTTCCGGGACCACGGCGGATGCCCAAGGCGCTCGAGGGCCATTTCAAGAAGGCGGGCGCTAATCCCACTCGTTTTCTGCGCGAAGTCCGCCTCGCCTCGGGCGAGGATGAGGTCAAGGCAGGAGACAAGGTCCTGGTGGATCAGTTTGTGGCAGACGAGAGGGTGGATGTCGCCGGGATTTCCAAGGGTCGAGGGTTTGCAGGAGTTCATAAACGCCACCATTTTGGCGGTGGCAGCGGCTCGCACGGTTCCATGTTTCACCGTGCTCCGGGTTCGATAGGAGCATCGGCGTTTCCTTCAAGGGTTTTGAAGGGAATGAAAGCGGCCGGGCACATGGGAGCGGCGCAGGTCACGGTGCGTAACCTGCGGGTGGTGCGCGTGCTTGCCGAGGATAATGCTTTGGTTGTGGAAGGGGCGATTCCCGGCCCGAATGGCGCTTATGTGGTCGTGGCCAAGGCCAAGGCCCCGCACCGTAAGGCTGCGGCGCAGCCTGCCAAGACGGAGAAGAAGAAGTAACGATTTTGGCGCCGGCGCAGGGGATGGCCAGCGGCAGCCGGGCCAGCGGACGATAAAACCATGCCGAAAGTCGAAGTGAAAAACCTGGAAGGCCAGGTGGTAAGAGAACGGGAACTGCTGGAGGCGGTATTCGGTGTGAAGCCCAACCCGAGTCTGCTGTGGGAGTCGGTTCGAGCTTATCTGGCGAGCCAACGCAGCGGCACACACTCAACGAAAAGCCGCGGCGAAGTGAGGGGCGGCGGTAAAAAGCCCTGGCGGCAAAAGGGCACGGGGCGCGCCCGGGTGGGCAGTATCCGGAGCTCTCTCTGGCGGCACGGCTCGATCGCGCATGGCCCGAAACCCCGGGATTACACGATCAAGATGCCGGCGCGGATGCTGCGTGGGGCTCTGCGCTCAGCGCTGGCGGCGAAGTATCAGGAAAACAAGCTGACGGTGGTGGACGGTCTTGCCCTGGAGCAGGCGAAGACGAAATCTTTTCACGGTGCGCTCCGTAAGCTGGGGATTCAAAAATCGGTGCTGGTGGTGAACGACGCCACGAACCACAATCTGGAGCTTTCGTCCCGCAATATTGAGGGTTGTGATCTGGTGCGGCATCATCAGCTCGAAACCTATGATGTTCTAAGCCACGATGGGATCTTGATTTCGGAATCGGCGCTCGCCAGGCTGGAGGAATCGCTACAATGATCAAGAATCCTTACCAGATTCTGAAGCGGCCTCTTGTCACTGAGAAGGGGTTGGACGTCAAGGAGCGGGCGCGGACCATGATCTTGCAGGTGGACCCGCACGCTAACAAGTCGGAGGTCAAGTGGGCGGTGGAGCAGGCATTTAAGGTGAGGGTGGAATCCGTCCATACTGCAAATTTCCAGGGGAAGATGAGGCGCCGGGGCCGAAATACCGGTTTCCGGCTGGATTGGAAAAAGGCTTACGTCAAACTCAAGCAAGGCGAGAAAGTCCCTGAGTTCCTGGAGAGCACCTAAACGTTCAGGGGAGCCTTTGACTCGCTGAAAGACGCAATCTATGGGCATTAAAACATACAGGCCATACACCGAGACCCGGCGGTTCCAGACGGGACTGACATTTGACGAAATTACGACCTCCGAGCCCTACCGTCCGCTGCTGGAGCCGAAGCAGAGAATTTCTGGACGGAACAACCAGGGCCGGTTAACGATTTGGCGGCGCGGAGGCGGCCACAAGCGCCAGTACCGTATCATCGATTTCAAGCGCGATAAGTTCGGCATTGCGGCGCGGGTAGCGACGATTGAATATGATCCGAACCGCTCCGCCTTCATCTCGCTCCTGCACTATGTGGACGGTGAGAAGCGGTACATCCTCTATCCGCACGGGCTGAAGGTGGGAGATAAAGTGGTTTCCGGGCCGGAAGCAGATATTATTGCCGGCAATGCGCTACCACTGAAGCACATTCCCGTTGGCACCATGGTGCACAACATCGAGCTCCGCCAGGGTAAGGGCGGGCAGATGGTGCGCAGCGCGGGTGGCTCGGCGCAGTTGCTTTCGAAGGAAGGTGAGTACGCTCAGGTGCGGCTGCCGTCGGGTGAAGTCCGCAAGGTGCATGTCGATTGCATGGCAACGGTTGGACAGCTTGGAAACCTGGATCATGAGAACGTCACGGTGGGCAAGGCCGGCCGCACCCGGTGGCTCGGCCGGCGCCCCACGGTTCGTGGTGTGGCCAAAAATCCGGTGGACCACCCGCACGGGGGTGGCGAGGGCAAGACCTCCGGCGGACGGCATCCGGTCACTCCCTGGGGACAGCCTACGCGCGGGTACAAGACTCGTAACAACAAGGCCACGGACCGGTTTATCGTTAAGCGCCGGGAGCGGAAGTAAGGGGAGGATGCGTTGGCAAGGTCAATGAAGAAAGGGCCGTTCGTGGATGGCCACCTGATGAAGAAGGTTGAGCATCTCAACAAGCGCTTCGAGAAGAAGGTGGTCAAGACCTGGTCGCGGCGTTCGACGATTTTCCCGGAAATGGTGGGGCACACCATTGCCGTTCATAACGGCAAGAAGTTTATTCCGGTTTACATTACTGAAAATATGGTGGGCCACAAACTGGGTGAGTTTGCGCCGACCCGGAGTTTTAAGGGGCATGGCGCTAAAGCTGCCACGGAAAGATCGGCTTCGGCCGCTCCGGCTCCGAAGCCTGCTGCCCCGGCGGCAAGCTGAAGTTCGAGGAATGAATCCTGAAGGCTGAGAAAAGTCATGTTAGCTGAAGCCACTTCAAAGTACATCCGGATTTCACCGCAAAAAGCGAGGCTGGTGGTGGATCTGATCCGCGGCAAGAGCGCTGGCGATGCCTTGAACATCCTGAAATTCACCAAGAAGCGAGTGACCCGGGAAGTGGAGAAAGTGTTGCTCTCCGCCATCTCCAATGCCGAACAGAAATCGGAGAACGTGGACGTGGACCGCTTGGTGGTGGCTGAGGCCTACGTGAACGAAGGTCCCCGTATGAAGCGCATTCGGCCCGCGCCGCTCGGGCGGGCCTTCCATTATCAGCGGCGAATGAGCCACATCACGGTGGCGGTGGATGAGACCAAGAAAGCATAGCAGACTCCGGATTGCGGTGTAACGGTGAAGGCTGCAAGCCAGGATGAGGAAAGTTTGGGAGGCGAAGAGTGGGACAGAAAGTACATCCCTATGGGTTCCGGCTGGGATACACCAAGACCTGGAAGTCGCGCTGGTTTGCCAAGAAGGGTTATGCCGACCTGCTGCATGAGGACCTGGCTCTGAAGAAGCGGCTGAAGGAGGACCTGAAGAGCGCTGGCGTGGCTTCGATTGAAATTGAGCGGCCCGGCAACAAACTGAAGATTACGATCAACACCGCCCGGCCGGGCATCATCATCGGGCGCAAAGGCGCGGAGATTGACCGGCTGCGCCAGGAAGTTCAGAAGCAGACCGGGCGCGAGGTGTTACCCATTAATATCCAGGAAGTGCGCCGCCCGGAGCTGAACGCCCAATTGGTGGCGGAATCGATCTGCCTCCAGCTTGAAAAGCGCGTTGCCTTCCGGCGCGCCATGCGCAAAGCGGTGGATTCGGCGCTGCGATTCGGCTGCAAGGGCATCAAGGTGCGATGCGGCGGACGGTTGAACGGCGCAGAAATTGCCCGCTCCGAATGGTACCTGCAAGGACGCCTTCCTCTCCACACGCTGCGGGCCGACATTGACTTTGGGATGGCCGAGGCCCGGACAACCTATGGTGTAATTGGGGTGAAGTGCTGGGTGTATAACGGGGAGATTCTGATGCAAAAGCAGCGGCCGGCGCGTCGTGCGGAGCCGACAGCGGTTCCAGCGGCGTCGGCGGGTCCAGTCCCGGCGGTCGAGCCTGAGACTCCACCGGAAGCGCAGGTATAAGGCTCAAAGTCTTAGTAACTTTCGCCCCAGGGGCGGGGTGAAAACGGAGAATTTGATCGTATGTTGATGCCCAGCAAAGTGAAGTTCCGTAAACAGCAGCGCGGCCGCATGCGCGGGAAAGCGTGGCGGGGATCGCACCTCTCTTTCGGCGATTTTGGGTTAAAGGTGTTGGAGCCGGGTTGGATTACGGCACGCCAGATCGAGGCAGGACGTGTGGCGATCATGCGGTTTATCAAGCGCGGCGGAAAGCTCTGGATCCGGGTGTTTCCCGACAAGCCTGTGACCAAGAAGCCTGCTGAGACCCGCATGGGCAAAGGAAAAGGAGCTCCGGAGTTCTGGGTGGCGGTGGTGAAGCCAGGCCGCGTGCTTTTTGAAATGGAAGGCGTGAGCGAAGCGGACGCCCGCGAGGCTTTGCGCTTGGCAAGTCACAAGCTTTCCATTTCGACGCAGTTTGTATCGCGGGTTGGGGCAGCCTAGCCCGGATTTTGAAAGGTCTTGCTGTCAAAACCGTCCGGGCAGGGTTTCAACCCTGGCGAAGGCAGGACCTCAGGATACTATTCTGCTTCAGGGCCCAGGCGGCTCGCACCTACGAGCCGCTTGCGCCCCGAAACCGCAGCAAGATGCCGGGCTGCTCGATGGGTATTGTTGGAACCCTGCGCTGACGGTCCTCCAAGGGAAGTTCGTGAATAATCCAAGCTAGGGCGGCCGAGGAATGGAGGAGTGAAGGAATGAAGGCGGAAAAAATTCGCGAATGGAATGAGGACGAGCTTCAGGCCAAGGAGCGTGAGTTCTCCGAGCAATTGTTCCGGCTAAAATTTCAAATGGCCAGTGGGCAGGCGGGTGTTCTGGTCAAGATTCGCGAGTTGCGGAAGGATATCGCGCGCATCAAGACCATCCGCCGCGAGGCAGAGGTCCAGGCAAAGAAATAATTGAACCGGGCCGGCGCGGAGCCGGCGAGTTCTTGGGAAGCGGCTTATGAAAACACGGCGGCAGGAGAAGGTCGGAGTAGTCACCAGCAACAAGATGCAAAAGACGGTTGTGGTGACCGTGGAGCGGCAAATCACGCATCCGCTCTATAAACGGGTGGTGAGGCGGTCCAGCAAATTTCACGCTCACGATGAGAAGGGCCAGTGTCAGGTCGGCGATACTGTCCGGATCGAAGAGACCCGCCCGCTGAGCGCTCTGAAGCGATGGCAGGTGGTTGAAGTGATCACCCGCGTTTCACCGGTTGCCCAGGAACCGGAGGTGAAAGCATGATCGGAATGCGCACCATCCTGCGGGTGGCGGATAACTCCGGGGCTCGCAAGCTTTCCTGCATCTTGCCGGTCGGCGGTGACGTGGGTTTGCAGGCGGGGCTTGGTGACGTTGTGACGGCAGCGGTGAAAGAGGCCGCGCCGGACAGTGCCATTCCCAAGGGCAAAGTCGTGAAAGCGGTCATTGTGCGGATGCGCAAGGAGCAGCGCCGCCGGGATGGAAGCTACATCCGGTTTGACGAAAATGCGGCCGTCCTGATTAACGATGTTGGGGAACCGGTGGGAACGCGCGTCTTCGGGCCGGTAGCCAGGGAATTGCGCGAAAAGAAGTTCCTGAAGATCGTTTCTTTGGCTCCCGAGGTGTTGTGATGGGAAGTATGTTGGATATCCGGAAGAACGATACTGTGAAGATTTTGGCGGGACGGGACCGCGGTAAAGAGGGCCGGGTGCTTGAAGTCGAACCCGCCCGTCAGCGCCTTTTTGTCGAACATGTGAACATGATCAAGCGTCATACCCGGCCAAACCCGGCCAAGCAGATTCGGGGCGGCATTCTCGAAAAGGAAGGGCCCATTCATGTGTCCAACGTGGCTCTGATCTGCGGGGAGTGCGGTCCGACGCGCATTCAACACCGCGAGAAGGCGGAAGGCAAGAAGGTCCGCGTCTGCGTCAAGTGTGGCAAGGTTTTGGACCGGTAACGGATAGAGGTTAGAAGGCGAAATGACTCCCCGATTGAAAGAGCGATACCAAAAAAATGTGGTTCCGGCGCTGGTCGAGGCATTCAAGTATACCAACGCCTCCGCCGTTCCACGCCTGCGGAAGATTGTGGTAAACATGGGCTTGGGTGAGGCGATTCAGAATGCCAAGCTGCTGGATTCAGCGGGCCGGGACTTAGGGCTAATTACCGGACAGAAGCCCGTGGTTACGCGGGCCCGCAAATCCATCTCCAATTTCAAACTGCGCAAGAACATGCCCATCGGCGTGATGGTGACTCTGCGCGGGAACCGCATGTACGAGTTTTTTGACCGTTTGGCGAACGTAACGTTGCCGCGGGTTCGCGACTTCCGGGGACTTTCGAGCCGCGCCTTCGACGGCCGTGGAAATTACACAATCGGTCTTCGAGACCAGTTAGTTTTTCCAGAGATCGATTACGCCAAGGTGGAAAAGACAAAAGGCATGAACATCTCCATTGTGACCGACGCTCGAACCGATGAGGAGGCCCTGGCGCTGTTGCGGCATATGGGCCTGCCCTTCCGGCAGGAGGCGCGGCGGCGTACCGCCGAAGGTCCAGGGGACGCGAAAGTGGGAGGATAACCGGTGGCGCGTGCTTCACAGATGGCCAAGCTTCTAAGAAAGCCTAAGTTCAAGATTCGGCACCGCAACCGTTGCCGCATCTGTGGACGCCCAAGGGGTTACCTGGGAAAGTTTGAAATGTGCCGCCTCTGCTTCCGCCAGCTCGCGCTGCGCGGCGACATTCCGGGTGTCATCAAATCGAGCTGGTAGTTTCCGTATTTGACGCTGCGGGTGGTGACCCGCGAATTTGATTTTTAGGAGAATCATGGCAGCCGTTACTGACCCTATTGCCGACATGCTGACGCGAATTCGAAACGGAATCCGCGCCCGCCATGCCCGTGTGGATGTTCCCGCCTCGAAACTGAAGGTGAGCGTTGCCTCGATTCTGAGAGACGAGGGCTATATTGCCGGCTTCAAGGTTGCTGAGGAAGGGAAAAAGAAGGTCATCCGGATTTCCCTGCGCTACACAGTTAACGGCAAGAGCACGATCTCCAGCCTGGATCGCGTCTCCCGGCCCGGGCGCCGGGTCTATGTGGGTGTGGATGAGATTCCTCGAATCCTGGGAGGGATGGGGGTTGCCATCCTCACCACTCCAAGCGGTTTGATGACGGGTAAAAATGCCAAAAAGTCGGGCATCGGCGGTGAGTTGCTTTGCACCGTTTCCTAATCAGAGCGGGAGTCGTAGGTGGGTGGTTGGAGATCGCTCCGCGTCTTGATGCAGGCTTATTAGGGTGAATCGATCTTCGGTTTCAGGATAGAAAATCATGTCGCGGATTGGAAACAAACTCATCGATCTTCCGAAGGGTGTAACATTCCAGCAGGAAGCTGGAGCCGTCCATGTGACGGGTCCTAAAGGCACTCTTCAGGTGGATCTACCTTCTGGAATACGGGTCGAAAAGCAGGATGGACATTTGAAGACCCAGCGTGAAGATGATTCGCAAGCGGCTCTGCAAGGTCTGGTGCGGAGCTTACTGGCCAATGCGGTTCGGGGTGTAACCGAAGGCTTTGAGAAGCACCTAGATATAGTTGGCATTGGGTATCGCGCCGAAGTGAAGGGGACCAACGTGGTGTTCAGTCTCGGTTATTCGCATCCTATTGAATTTCCGATTCCACAAGGCTTGGCGGTTACGGTGGAGAAGCAGACACACTTGGTGGTAAAGGGCGCCGATAAACAGCGGGTGGGCCAGCTTGCGGCTGAGATCCGGGAACTGAGACCCCCCGATCCATATAAAAATAAAGGGGTTCGGTACACGGGTGAGCGTTTAAAGAAGAAGGCGGGCAAGGCCGCGGGCGGCGCAGGCGCAGCCAAACAATAAACGCAGGATGGATGGGTAGGATTGCCATGGTGAAACTGGTTTCTAAGGATACTGCGAGACGCCGGATTCATGTTCGGATCCATAAGCGAATTGTTCGCCAGGCTCGATTGCCTCGTCTGAATGTTTTCAGGTCGATAAGCCACATTTATGCCCAGATTATTGATGACGGCGCAGGCCGAACCCTGGTGTCGGCCTCTACACGCGACCAGGAAATCCGCAAATCATTGAAAACAGGTGGCAATGTAGCTGCCGCTAAGGTGGTCGGCAAAGTCCTGGCGGAACGTGCGGTTGCGGCTGGAATCTCCAGCGTAGTTTTTGACCGAGGTGGATACGCCTATCACGGGCGGGTGAAGACTTTGGCGGATGCGGCGCGTGAAGGTGGGCTGAAATTCTAGAGAGAGGAAAAGGGGAGGGTCTTTTTGTCGAATCGCATTGATCCCAACACGTTGCAATTAAAAGACCAGGTGATTTCCATCAATCGCGTCACCAAGGTGGTCAAGGGCGGAAAGAACCTCAGCTTTGCGGCGCTAGTGGTGGTGGGGGACAGCAACGGCCACGTGGGTTATGGCTCGGGTAAAGCCCGTGAAGTCCCGATGGCCATCCGCAAGGGCATTGAAGCCGCCAAGAAGTCCATCGTCCGGGTGAACATTACTGCGATTTCAATTCCTCATACCGTGCTGGGAAGATTCGGGGCCGGCAAAGTCCTGCTAAAGCCAGCGCCAGCCGGTACAGGGGTGATCGCCGGAGGAGCGGTCCGGGCCGTGGTTGAGGCAGCCGGAGTTCAAAATGTTCTGACCAAGTCCCTGGGAACCACTAATCCACACAATGTGGTTAAGGCCACCATGGATGCCTTGCTTCAACTTTGCAATCCTGAGGAAGTAGCAGCCACCCGTGGCAAGACGGTAGAAGAACTCTGAAGGACTGAAACTGTGAGTGAGAAGAAAACTACGAAAATCTGGATCAAATGGGTACGAAGCGGTATCGGCTTTCCTTACCGGCAGAAGGACGCGGTTAAGAGTCTGGGGCTGCGCCGGCTGAATCACGTCGTCGAATGTGAAGATACGCCACAAAACCGTGGGCTGATTGCGAAAGTCCCGCACCTTGTGGAGGTTGTTGAATCTCCTTCCGGCCGTCGCTCTTTGGATGTCCCGGAGTACACGATCGTGAAGCCCAAGGCATCCGGTTCGCAGGAAGTATCCCAAGTGGAGCCTCAAAATCCAGCGGAGTGAGCAGATCGAAAATGGCGATTCATATTGGAAGTCTTCGGCCACCTCGCGGAGCGCATAAAAGGCGCAAGAGGATTGGCTTCGGAATGGGGTCCGGTCATGGCAAGACAGCCACGCGAGGCTCGAAGGGGCAAAAATCCAGGGCGGGTTCCCGGCTGCGTGTGGGCTTTGAGGGCGGACAGATGCCGCTCCAGCGCCGCCTCCCCAAGCGCGGATTCACCAATATATTCAGGAAGCAGTACGCGGTGGTCAACCTTGGAGACCTCGCAGAGCTTGATTTGAAGGAACCGGTGACCCCTGAATTACTCATGAATCTGGGAGTCGTTAAGAAGCTTTATGACGGGTTGAAAATCCTGGGGGATGGAGAGCTCGAAAAACCGGTCGCCATTTCGGCGCACCGGTTCTCGAAATCGGCTCTGGAGAAGATCAAGAAGGCTGGAGGAACAGCCGAGGTCATTTTGGCATGATTGAATCTTTGAAGAGCGTCTTCGAAATAGCGGACCTGCGGAAGCGGATCGGGTTCACGTTGATGCTCCTCGCTGTCTACCGCCTGGGTTCCTTCATTCCAACTCCCGGTATAAATGCCACCGTATTCCAGCAATATTTCAATCAAATGGGGGGCACGCTATTCGGTCTCCTTTCAATGTTTTCCGGGGGAAGCCTGAATCGCTTGACGGTTTTTGCCCTCGGTATCATGCCGTACATCACAGCCTCCATTATTCTTCAGTTGTTGACGGTGGTCTCTCCCACTCTTGAAAAGCTCTCGAAGGAGGGACAACTCGGCCAGAAGAAAATCACGGAATACACCCGCTGGCTCACGGTGGGGCTGAGCGTGTTTCAGTCTTTTGGTATTGCAGTCGCTCTACAGCGGCAAACCAGCTTGGGTATACCCATGGTGACACACCCGGGACCCAGCTTCATTTTTAGCACCGTCCTGACGCTGACCGCGGGATCCGTATTCATCATGTGGTTGGGAGAGCAAATCACTTCCCGGGGCATCGGCAACGGCATGTCGCTCCTGATCTTTGCCGGAATTGTTGTGGGCCTGCCCGCGGCGGCGCAAAACCTGTACAGCAACGTTTTTGTGACCCGGATTTGGAGTCCGCTGGTTCTATTGGTTTTGCTGACCTTTATGTTGGCCATTGTCGCCTTCATCGTGTTCTTTGAGCGCGGTGAGCGGCGAATTCCGATCCAATATGCCAAGCGCATCGTGGGGCGCAGGATCATGGGCGGCGTTTCCACCCACCTTCCCTTGAAGGTGAACAGCGGTGGCGTGATGCCCATCATTTTTGCCGTTTCTTTACTCACGTTTCCCCAAACCATCGGGCTCTTTTGGAAAGGAGGGCTGTTTGGAAAGTTGGTAAACGGTTTTTTGAGTCTTTTCGCCTGGGGCGAACCCCTCTACACGCTAACTTATATTCTGTTAATCATGTTCTTTGCGCACTTTTACCTGTCCATTATCTACAACCCCGACGAAGTTGCGGACAACGTACGGAAGCAAGGTGGCTTTATCCCCGGCATCCGTCCGGGAAAGAGGACGGCGGACTATTTGGATGATGTTCTGACGAAGATCACCTGGGTGGGTGGAGCTTATCTGGCTCTGGTGGCGCTGATCCCTGAAACAATGTTGGCTGGCCTGCGGTTGAACCACCTCCCGGTGTGGCTGGGTGGGGCTTGGTTCGATGCCCATCTCCCGACCTGGTTGCTGCACGGCCTGAATGTCCACTTCTTTTTCGGAGGGACGTCTCTGCTGATCGTGGTGCAAGTGGCAATGGACACGATTCAACAAGTCGAATCGCAATTGATCATGCGTCATTACGAAGGCTTTATGAAGAAGGGGCGCGTTCGTGGCCGGCGAGCTGCTTCATGAGGGGCCGGCAGGACGGGTCCCCAGCGCATACACACTCATCATGCTGGGGGCGCCGGGAGCAGGCAAGGGAACCCAGGCCCGCGAGGTTTCCAAAGCACTTCATATCCCCGCGATTTCAACCGGCGAGATGCTCCGCCAGGCGGCAAGGCAGAGGACCCCGCTTGGCCTGAAGGCACAGGACATCATGGATGCTGGCGGACTGGTGCCCGACGCCTTGGTTTGCAGCATGGTGGAAGAGAGGCTGCGCCAGCCGGATAGCGCCCGGGGGTTCATTTTGGATGGGTTTCCCCGGACGCTGGAGCAAGCCCTGTTCATCGAACGCTTCATCGAAGCCGGCTGGCACGTCCAGCCGCTGGCAATTAATTTGTCGGTGGACCGCGAGTCCATCATTAAGAGGCTAACGGGACGGCGGATGTGCCCGGTTTGCGGGTCCATCTACAATATTTATCTCAACCCGCCCCGCTTGCCCAACCACTGTGACCTTGAAGGCACGCCCCTGATGCAGAGGGAGGACGACCGCGAAGACGTGATTCGAGAGCGGTTGGTTCACTATGACCACGATACCAAGCCGTTGCTGGACCATTACCGTCAGGCCGGTCATCTAATGGATATCGATGGAAACCGTCCGCCGCGGGAGCTGACGGAGGCCATTCTTCAAGCGATCCAACACGTATGATTATTTGTAAGACAGCCGGCGAAATTGAAAAGCTTCGCCAAAGCGCCCAGACGACCCGCGAAATTCTTGAGGAGCTTCGTTCCCAGGTTGAGGCGGGCGTCACTACTTGGGAACTCGAGGAATATGTGTCCAAGCGGCTGAAGCAGTTAAACGTCAAGCCGGCATTCAAAGGTTACCACGGGTATCCGGCTTGCCTTTGCGCCTCTGTAAATGATGAAATCATTCACGGGATTCCCTCCGGGAAGAAGTTGAAGGCTGGCGACATTATCAGCCTGGACATGGGCGTGGTGAAGGACGGATACTTCGGCGATTGCGCCATCACGGTTCCGGTTGGGGAAATCAGCGAGCCGCTGCAAAGACTTTTAAGGGTTTCTCAAGAGTCGTTGGAGATGGCAATTGACCGGGCCCGGCTGGGCTCGCGCATTGGCGACATTTCCTCGGTCATTCAGCAACACGCCGAGGGAAACGGCTTTTCGGTGGTGCGTGAATTCACCGGCCACGGCATTGGGCGAAGCCTTCACGAAGAGCCCCAGGTGCCGAACTTCGGTGAAGCGGGACGAGGCCCTTTGCTGAAGGAAGGGATGGTCCTGGCTCTTGAGACTATGATCAATTCAGCGGGTAGCGCCGTGCGGATTCTCAAGGACAACTGGACGGCCGTGACGGCCGATGGCGGACATTCAGCCCACTTTGAGCACATGGTGGCCATCACCAAGAATGGGCCGGACGTCCTCACCCGTATCTGAGGAAGCGGTTAGGGAGACCTGGAGGCAGCTCCAGTTTAGGGATTATGGCGAAGGAAGAAGCCATTGAAGTCATCGCAACGGTAATCGAGCCGTTGCCCAATGCGATGTTCCGGGTGGAGTTGGACAACAAGCACCAGGTCCTTGCCCACATTTCCGGAAAGATGCGGAAGAACTTCATCCGTATCCTTCCGGGTGACAAGGTTGCCGTGGAGCTATCGCCCTACGATTTGACCCGGGGCCGCATCGTCTATCGCTACAAGTGATTCTCGGCGGCGGGTTGGAGCCTAAGGGTAAGGGTCGGGCCCGGCTCACGCTACGGGTTTCGATTCGGAAAACCGGACACGGCTTGTCCGGTGGAGAAATGCAAAATGAAAGTCCGTTCATCCGTTCGTAAGATTTGTCCCAAGTGCAAGATTGTGAAGCGGGCCGGAACGGTCCGCGTCATTTGTGAAAACCCCAAACACAAGCAACGTCAGGGGTAAGGGAGTCCGTTCGGCTTGCCAGGGCCTGCAAACGCCTGAAGGCCCCATGCCTAACGGAATTTGAAGAAAGGTTGGAGGTTTGGAATGGCTCGAATTGCGGGTATTGACCTGCCACAGACCAAGCGCACGGAGATCGGGTTGACCTATATTTACGGCATTGGCCGCTCGCGGTCCCTATCCATTCTTTATCGCGCCAACGTCAGCCCGGAGAAGAAAATAAAGGACCTCACGGAGGAGGAAGTCGCCCGCATCCGCCAGATTATTGAGGACGAAGGCAACGTCGAGGGCGACCTGCGCAAAGAAACGGCCTTGAGTATCCGGCGCCTTATTGAAATTGGCTCCTATCGCGGCTTGCGGCACCGCCGCAACCTGCCGGTACACGGCCAGCGGACGCATACCAACGCCCGCACCCGGAAAGGGCCGCGCAAGGGCACGGTGACCAACAAGAAGAAAACCGCCGCAAAGACATAGAAGTATTCGGGGAAGCGGTCCGGCCGGGCCCGCCCCAAGTTCAGGAGTCTGGAAGGAGCTATGGCAAAGGTACCCAGCAAGGCTGGAAAAAAGAAGGTGTTCAAGAAGAAGGAACGGCGCGTGGTTCCCATCGGCGTTGCGCACATTCAAGCGACTTTCAACAACACCTTGGTCAGCATTACGGACAACGAAGGCAAGCTGATTTGCTGGTCCAGCTCCGGTTCGCTCGGTTTCAAGGGCTCGCGCAAGGGGACGCCCTTCGCTGCGCAGCAGGCGGGATTGCGCGCCGCCGGCGCTGCGCGTGACCACGGGATGCGCACCGTTGAAGTCCGCGTGAAGGGGCCGGGCGCAGGCCGCGAGTCCGCCATCCGCGCCTTGGCCACGGCAGGGCTCGAGGTGAGAATTATCAAGGATGCGACTCCGATCCCGCATAACGGGTGCAAGCCCCCCAAGCGGCGCAGGGTGTAGAATCTGGGCCGGCCGGGGATGACCGGCGCGGCCGGTAGCTTTCGGGAAGTGGCAGCAGTTTCGGTTGGAATTTCAGGCTGTTGAATAAATTATGCAACGGGCTCCGTTCGGGGTAGCGCGAGGAGGATGTTTTGGCCAGATATCGTGATGCGGTTTGCCGGCTTTGCCGCCGGGAAGGGATGAAGCTTTTCCTGAAGGGGCAGCGATGCCTGACCGATAAGTGCGCCATTGAAAAGCGCAACTTCGCTCCGGGCCAGCATGGTAAGTCCCGCCGCGCCAAGGTGGTCGGTTACGGGCTTCAGCTCCGCGAGAAGCAGAAGGTGCGCCGCTTCTACGGCGTTCTGGAAAACCAGTTTCGCGCCTATTTCGAAAAGGCTGCGGCCACCAAGGGCATCACCGGTGAAAACCTTCTCTTCATGCTGGAACGCCGGCTTGATAATGTCGTCTACCGCATGGGTCTTGCCACTTCGCGGGCGGAAGCTCGCCAGTTGGTGCGTCATGGGCACGTGCAGGTGGGGGGACGCAAAGTGAACATCCCGTCGTTCCAGGTCAACGTCGGGGAGGAAATTGCCGTCAAAGAAAAGAGCCGCCAAAGGATCACCATCCAGCGTTCGCTCGACCTTTCCGGCGGCCGGGGGGTTCCGTCCTGGCTTGCTTTTGATCGTGAGACCATGACCGGCCGCGTGGTCTCCATGCCCCGGCGTGAGGACGTGAATTTCCCGATTCAGGAACAGATGATTGTTGAGCTTTACTCGAAGTAGGGCCGCAAGATTTTTGGAATAGATTCATCGGGGCTGAGCTTGGGTCTCAACCTATCAAGGCCATCTAGGGAGGAAGGGAAAAATGCTCTGGAGAGGTTTTCAAAAGCCGAAGCACCTGGTTTGCGACATGGAAACGCTGACCGACAAGTACGGGCACTTCTATGCGCAGCCTTTTGAAAGGGGATTCGGAACCACGGTTGGCAACGCGCTTCGCCGCGTGCTGCTCTCCTCGGTGGAAGGGGCGGCCATTACGGCCGTCCGGATTGAGGGAGTGATGCACGAGTTCTCCTCCATCGCCGGGGTGGTGGAGGACGCAACAGATATCATTCTGAACCTCAAACAGATTCCCCTCAAAGTGAACGTGGATGACTCGAAGACGCTTTACCTGCACGCCGACCAACCCGGTGAAGTGACTTCCGCCATGATCCAGGAAGATCCGGAAGTCGATATTCTTGATAAAGATGTTCACATTGCCACGGTCAGCGAGGGCGGCAGCCTGCACATCGAAATGCGGGTGGAACTGGGCCGGGGTTATGTTTCCGCGGAGAAGAACTTTGATGAAGATCTCCCCGTGGGCTACATCCCCGTCGATTCGGTCCATTCTCCAATCCGCAAGGTGAATTTCACCGTGGAAGCAGCGCGGCTCGGACAGATGACCGATTATGACAAGCTCAATCTCGAGGTGTGGACCAACGGCGCCATCTCTCCCCAGGACTCGATCGGCCTGGCCGCCAAGCTGCTGAAGGACCACATGAACATCTTCATCAATTTTGAGGAACCCACGGAAGTGGAGTCTTCCACCCCGGAGCAGGCCGGCGCTTTCCGCAACGAGAATCTGGACCGCTCCGTGGAAGAACTCGAGCTTTCCGTGCGCTCCTACAATTGCCTGAAGAACGCCAATATCACCACCATCCGCGAGCTGGTTCAGAAGACCGAGCCGGAAATGCTGAAAACCAAAAACTTCGGCCGCAAGTCGCTGAATGAGATTAAAGAAATCCTTTCCATGATGGGGCTGAGCCTGGGCATGAAGTTCGATGAGAAGGGCAATCCCGTCATGCCGGGCCCCGAGGCTCCAACCCAGCAGATTTAAGGAAGAGAATCCGAATGCGTCACCGAAACTACGGCAGAAAACTGAGTCGCAACACCTCGCACCGCCGGGCTCTGCTTCGCAACCTGGTCACTTCGCTGATTCTTGAGGAGCGGATTGAAACCACAGTGGCCAAGGCCAAGGCCGCGAAGGGAATTGCCGAGGAAATGATCACGCTGGGCAAGCGCGGAGACTTGCACTCGCGCCGCCTCGCCGCTGGCTACTGCATGGTGGCCCCCGCCGTTCAGAAGCTCTTCGAAGATATTGCCAAGCGTTATGCCACGCGCAGCGGCGGCTATACGCGCATGGTCAAGACCGGTTGGCGCAAGGGAGACGGCGCGGACATGGCGGTTCTGGAGCTGGTCGGTACAGAAGTCTTGCAGCAGCGGGCGGATGCTCGCGCCAAGCGCGCCGAACGGCGCAAAAAGGCTTCCGAGGAGGCCGAAGAACGCGCCGCCAAAGACCAGGCCACTCTTCCCAAAGACAAAGAAGGGGACGGAAAATGAGGAAAGCCCTCAGCGGCCAGCTCCCGGCAGGAGCTAGTATTACTATGTTAGGTCGTTGGGCGCACCGTCAGGGCATGGCTTCAGCCATGCCGTTGGCGGTGGTCCCGAGATTCGGGCTTTAGCCCCTGAGGCCCTCAGCGGCTAAAGCCGCTTCTCCTTGCCTTGGGATTTGGCATGGCTGAAGCCATGCCCTGACGGTGCCTGATTCAACCTAACAAAGTAATACTAGTTGCCCTTTGCTGACGGATGATAGCTGACTGCTGATAGCTTCTTCTCCAACCACCCGCCACGGCTTGCGCCGGTTCCCGCCGATTTCCTAAGCCGTTTTAGCCGGCCTGTTGTCCCGCGCCGTCGATCCCCCTCCGCTCCACACCCGTGACGTGATTTTGGGTTACCAAACAAACGGAACCAGAGCCTTCACTTCCCGTTGATATTGCACGTACTGCTCTCCGAATTGTTCTCTCATAAATGACTCCTCCAGACGGGACTTCAACCGCCACGTTATCAATGCGATCGCAACTGCGGCGAGGCCCTGGGCGTGCCTGAAAGCAATGGCCGTGCCCACCAAAGCCAGCAGGAAGCCGGAGTAGATGGGATGGCGGACGATGGCATACGGGCCGCTGCGAACGAGACTGTGATCCTGTTTCACCGTGACCGTCGCGCTCCAGTTGCCTCCCAGGAAAAATCGGGCCCAAATGGCAAAGGCGATCCCCGCCAGGGTGAGGGCGAGCCCTGTGTAAGTGGTGGCAGGCGTTCTGGGCACAAAAGTCCAAGCCAGCGGCCCATAGCGTAGAGCCTTGGTGAACATCAACACAAACGCCAGAACCCCCAAGCCGATGTGGAGGAGGCGGGAACTTGCGGATTGTCGGCGGGCAGTCTGCTTTCCAAAGAGTGCTCCGGCGAACCAGACGACACCGAGCCCAATCCAAAGGGCATCGATATCCCGGTGAATGTGAAAAGCCATTGCCGGAACCTCCTGGGGTAATATCGGATTCGATGGGTCGGATCCGATGATTTGAATTCGACGATTATGACCTCTCGTACCTCTTCTTGGCAATAGCATCGACGTAGATGGGATGATTCCCGTTGACTTTAGTTGAGTACTATCATATAATTAAACAATCAGCAACTTAACCCTGATTTTCTGGCCGCACGGCCCCCTCGCTCGGCCCCTATGGAGTTAAGCCATGTGCTTGTATCTTGGTTTTTGCCCTTGGTTTTGCTGTTGCTGGTGCCTTTGATTTGGGTTTGTGAGCTTGTATCTACTCGTTTGCTTTCGAGCAGTTGCGTCGAGCAGGCCGTCATTTGACTCTAACAGGGCAGGCGCTGCGTGCGGCCTTTCAGCGAGCCCCGCTCTACACTCCCTGCTTGTCCAGGGTGGCCGGGGAAGAGGCGGTTCGCGCGGAAAAAGAATGTGATGATTATCAAGTTAGCTCACGCACTGGCCTTGTGGTACGTCTGAGCAGTCTGCTTCGGACCCTAAAGTCGCTTGGGCTGGGAGAGTTCGCCACGAAGAGGTGCATGAAAGCCCTCTCTAACACCAATACTGTTCAGTTAAGGCGAGTTTCATGATCTTGATCTCAGAGGCGTCGCCTGACCCCTCACCCCGGCCCTCTCCCCGCAAGCGGGGAGAGGGTGACGCGAAGCGGCGGGTGAGGGGCTCTGGTTCAACTGTGTGCATTATTCTCGACCGGACCTTAAGTGAACAGCATTGCGGCTAGGGTAGTGAATCCACCAAAACGCCGACTCATCACGAGGGAAAACAGTCCCTTCATTCTTGCGTGGTCTTCCGTTTCTACTCATCGATTCCTCCATTTACAAAGAATTGTTGCCGCCACTTTTCGAGTTCAGTCAGGCTGAACCGAATCGAGCGGCCCATCATTCGGAAATGGGGAATCTGCTTTCGCTCCACGTAAGCATACACCAGCGACGGGCTGACTCCAAGAAACCGGGCAGCCGTCCAGCCGTTTCGGAACGTGCGACGGGGGAAGCGTCCAGCGACGGCTAAAGGCGCGTTCCAGGGCGGGTCGTAGCGTCAGAGCTGACCGTGGGCTATTTTCAAGCCCCATCTTGTTCATATTTTTCACGATCCTTGGACACGGGCGCGGCAAGCGGGCGCGCGGAGATGAGAATCAAGGGGTGAGCAGCGGGTCAGGGTTGCGAGTCTCAACTGGTATCGGCGCAAGCGGGCGGTGAAAAACTGCGCTGCAAGAGGCGAACGAGCTCGATGGCCGTGCGCGGCACATGGCAACCGCGATGCAGGTAGCGCAGGCGGTAGAGGCGTTCCACGGTCAAAGCCAGGCAGGTCAGGAGCCAGACGATGAGCAGACTGTGGGGATGATGACGGCAGATGGGTTCTAGGCCGTAGCGGTTCTTGGCGTCGTTGAAACCCGGGTTCTCAATTTCCCAGCGGCTCTTGGCCATGAGGTAAAGCGAACGACGGCTCACGGCTCGCGAAGACAAGTCGGTCAGCCAGAAAGCCTCCACCACGTCACCGTTGGGTTTATGCTGCCGGTAGCGGATCACGCGCACCGTGTCCCAGCGCAGTCCCTGCCAAGGGTCGAAGTCGTCAGCATCCCAGATTTCGACCCGATCCTTGCCGTCCCGGAAAGTGGTGAGCGGGGGCTGAGAGCGAAAACGCCGCTGAGCCGCTTGGAACCACTCGGGCCGGTTGGCTTTCAGGCGGGCGACTACCGGCCAGCCCAGCTTGCCCACCGCGTGCAGAAAGGGGGCGGTGGCGAACTCGCCGTTCACCACCACATAAGCGGCGACCCATACCCCCAGCGCGGCGCGCCGCCGATCGGACTCGCGCCTCGATCGCAGGGAAGGCCGGTTCCCTTAGGAGGCGTAAATAAATAAAGGTAGCATCCTGGGCTGATCGTTGTTATGCTGCCT
>CALCEB010000123.1 GCA_937900045.1 uncultured Acidobacteriota bacterium | reverse complement strand
TCAATCCGCGACCGAGACGCCGTCCCGCCTCTGAGAATGCGCCGGATTCAGGTTATACTGCTAATTCATCATGCGAATTGCTCTTGCCCAGATCAACACCACGGTCGGCGATTTTGACGGGAACGTGGAGCGCATCGTCAGGTTCGCAGGTCAGGCGCATTCACGGGCCGCAGACCTCGTCATCTTTCCAGAGCTCGCGCTTTGCGGTTATCCTCCGCGCGACCTGGTGGAAAAGCCCAGCTTTGTTGCGCGTTGCGAGTCTGAGCTCTTGCGATTGGCCGGGCTTCTTCCGCCCATCCCTGCGCTGGTTGGTTACGTTCGCCGCTCGCACGCCCAGCAGGGCAAGCCCGTCGCGGATGCTGCCGCGCTCCTTCATCGGGGCAAAGTGCAAGTGGATTACGCAAAGATGCTGCTGGCCTACTACGACGTCTTTGACGAGTCTCGCTACTTCGAACCAGGCAGCACGACAGCTCTCTACCCACTGGCGGAGTCGCATCTGGGCATCACCATCTGCGAGGACGTCTGGAACGACAAGAATTTCTGGAAGAAACAGCTCTATCCTCGCGATCCGGTTGAGGAAACCGTGCGGGCTGGCGCGGACGTTCTGCTCAATATTGCCTCCTCGCCCTATTCCACCGAAAAGATGAATCTGCGCCAGGAGATGTTGCGCGCGATTGCCCTTGAAAGGCGCGTCCCCATCGCTTATGTGAATCAAGTGGGTGGCAATGACAGCCTTATTTTTGACGGTTCAAGCCTGGCTTTCAATGCCAGGGGCGAGCTTGCAGCACGGGCAAAGGCCTTCGAAGAAGACCTGGTCATTTTCGATACGGCGGACGGCTCGGGTGAAATCCATACCGCACCGGAAAGTGAAATTGCAGCGGTCTACGGCGCGCTGATGCTGGGCACGCGCGACTACGTATGCAAGTGCGGATTCCACAAGGTGATTGTGGGCTTGAGCGGTGGCATCGATTCCTCGCTGGTGGCCACCATCGCAACAGACGCCCTGGGCGCGGAAAATGTACTCGGCGTGAGCATGCCCGGACCGTACTCTTCGCCGGGCAGCATTCGTGACGCCGAAGCCTTGGCGCGTAACCTGCGAATCGATTTTCGCGTTATTCCCGTTACCTCCATCTTTGAGGATTACGGCCGGTCGCTCGACGCGGCTTTTCAAAATCTTCCGTGCGACGTGACGGAGGAGAATATTCAAGCGCGCATTCGCGGCAATATTCTGATGGCGCTATCCAATAAGTTTGGATCACTGGTTTTGAGCACGGGAAATAAGTCCGAGCTGGCCGTGGGCTACTGCACTCTCTATGGCGATATGGCGGGCGGGCTGGCCATGATCGCCGATGTCCCCAAGACCATGGTTTATGACCTTTCGCGCTACGCCAACGCCCGGTGCGAGGGCAGGGAACGGATTCCCCATGCCTGCCTCGAGAAGCCACCCTCCGCCGAGCTTCGCGCCAATCAGACGGACCAGGACACGCTCCCACCCTACGAAACTCTGGACAAGATCCTCCGCGCCTACATTGAAGAAAATCTTTCTCCCGACGAAATCGTCAAGAAGCTATCTCTCGAACCTCAACTGGTTCATGACACGATCCGCCGCGTCACCGCCGCCGAATACAAGCGCCAGCAGGCGGCGCCAGCACTAAAAGTCACAGCCAAGGCCTTTGGTATCGGCCGCCGGTTTCCCATTGCTAGTAAGTTCACGGAGTGATTCCGGAGCGCCCGAGCTTGCCGCCCGGAGCGAAGTGGCGGACAAGGATTTTCCACAGGTGGCTAGAACACTCTTCTGGCTTTTCGGTAGATCGATCCCACGTTGAATCCGATACCGAAGGAAAACATGTTCAGGGCGTAATGGACGCTGTAGTCATAGCTAACCACGAATGTGATGGCGCGAGTGGGTTGATACGTCAGCCAAGCGGAATAACCGTTGTCCCGGTCGATACTCGCTGGTCCCACGATCTCGCTGGCAGCAGCCGAAACCCCTCCCGTGCCGGAAGCCCGGCTACCCGTTCCGCTTCGGGCTAAAGAAAAAGGAACGATCCGGTTGAAGACTTTCTGCTGGCCGATTGGCGCGTCATCGTAGAGCGACGCGCCAAGGCGAACACGGGGAAGCACTCGATAACTGGCCCCCGCCTCGGAAAGCACAACCAAACCGAGAGTGGTGAAAGGCCGGAAGAAAAATTGGGTATCAGAGATGGTGTTGGCAAGGCCCACGTCGGCAAAGGGACGGAGGCCACCGAAATTATGATCGAGATAGTTGTCCCAATCGAAAGTGGCGCGGCCTGTGCTGAACCCTGTTTTGCTATTGCCAGTAGGCGCCGTGCCACGAAGCGTGCCCAAGTAGTTGACCGTTGGATTTGTCAGGGTTAGCAGTAGGTCCGCGTAAACATCGCCCACACCACTTCCTGACGCGGTCCCCGGAATTGAGAATTTGTTCGAAGCGCCGACAAAATAGAATGGTATTCCTGCATCCACTCCGAAATACTTGTTAAAGTTATATCCGACCGTTGAGTCAAGCTCTGTCACGCTCCCCAGCGAGTTAACACTTCCACCATAAAACTCGAAGAATGTGAAACCCTTGTACGGGTTCGCGGGACTGGAGGATTGGGCGCGTGAATTCGGCGTGTTCAAACCAAGAATAAGAAACAAAATGAAACCACAGGTCAACCCCTGGACCACTTTTGCGGACAGCAATCTACGCGGCGCCGCAATCGTGCCTCCTGGAAGACCCCGCAATTGGAAATTCCAAAATCTTTTTGACATCTCGCCCGCCTCCAATCGATTTGAGCGTGAGAGATCAGGTGACGAGCACGCTCTACCCGTTCTATGTGTCCCTTGGGGTTCTGGCGGCAGGAAAAGGTATGTGCGGCTTCGGGAAGGAGGGTAGAACCTCTCACTCCTTCCCTCTTCAGCCGCTGGCTCTGCCAGTATAAGAGCCGACGTCACCTGATGACATTAGACATCAGGCCTTGCCCGTATTGCGACAGCTCGTATTACTATGTTAGGTCGTTGGAAGCGCCGTCAGGGCATGGCTTCAGCCATGCCGTTGGCAGTAGTCCCAAGCTTCGGGTTTTAGCCCCCGAGGCCCTCAGCGGCTAAAGCCGCTTCTCCTTGCCTTGGAATTTGGCATGGCTGAAGCCATGCCCTGACGGTACCTGATTCAACCTCACAAAGTAATACTAGCGCTCGTTCATGCCGGGAGCCAGTGAAGCTAGTTTCACAAAGGCTCGTGGCGTTTCATTCATTTCTTCGGCAGCCTGGGAATGAGCCTTTAACCAGGCACGGAGAGATGTATGATTCGCCAGATACGCAAAACTACGGATCAAGCCAGGGTCTTTCTTAAGGCTCGCAGCGATGGCTGTGTGGGATTTCAGGAAAGCGTGAAAACTCACAACTTCGCCGCGAGTCATGTCTGGCTTGTTCACCTCCGTATCTGCGCTCGTCCTTTTCGTAGCCGTCCCTTTTGCAAAGGCGGCTTGTGAAGCTACGGCTGATGGTGCATGGGCATTTTTTGTCCTGGTTAGTTTTGCTGACGCCGCCATCGCCCCTTGGGCGGTAGCGGAGGGGCGAGCCTGATTCGAAGGGGTCACCACAGTAACGGAAGCTCCGGACGAAGTGGTGATGGTTTTGGCCAAGGTTCCTAGTCTCGCAGAGACGCTTGAAGGAGCCGCAGCCGCTGTGCTTGAACTAGCCGCTCTTCCCGAGGCGGGCGTAGAAGCGACTTTTGCTCCTGAAGAGGAAGATGCCGCCGCGCGTGAAGAAAAGGCCGCTGTGGCAGAAACCCCTGTGTGGTTACTACCACCCAGGGATGCGGCGGTGGCGGTATGGTCACTCGCGTCGAAGCTCTGTTCCATCTGCATAAAGCCTTTCGGATTTTGACGCAATTCGAAAGCAGTTTCAGGGTTGGCCTTCAACCATGTGCTGAACGCCGGATTGCTGGCTAAGAATGCCTGGTTTGTGACCAGCGAGGGATTCTTGCTCAGGCTCTGGTCAATGGCCGGATGAGTATCCAGAAATGCGTCAAAGGTTGCCACCTGCGCTTTGGAGACGGGTGGCGCGGGCGGGCGGCCAACGAGCCGGTGGAAAGCGTTTTTCACACTGAACCGCCGGTGGCTTTGAGTCATCTCCGTCCTTTTCGGCATGTTTATGTGTCTCGACATGGCTCGACGGGCCATACTCTCACGCATCGCAATCCGTTCCATCCTGTTGGTCCGGATCGCACCGTGTCCCACTCCAATGGCACAGAGCGGAGCCGTGAGTGCGGCGCTAACCGCTAATGCGGCAAGAAATTTGATAGGGTTAAGGTGTTTCATGCTGGTACCTCCCAGAAAATATAGTATTGCCCCCGCTGCTTCGGAATGCATGAACCTTTCCATACTCGCCTCTTCATTTCCCAATGCCTGAAAACAAGCCACCTATGGGGTTCTGCCGGCTGGGATGTTGGAATGAAGTTTAGAACTTCTTACCAATTTCTGGAATTTTTTGCCTATGGTCTGCGCGGGGAATGATAGAATTCGCAGTCTACAAA
>CALCEB010000122.1 GCA_937900045.1 uncultured Acidobacteriota bacterium | reverse complement strand
CCCGCATTTTTACTGGGTTTTTCACTCTCTCATAATGGCTTTGTTCCTGGAGCCGTAAATTGGTATTTATTTTCAATAACATAGATTGCCTGGTCAGGAGAAACCTTTCTAAGTAAGTGTACTACACCTATATTACTCCATAAGTACATCACTGTCAAGGACTTTTTGAAATGCCGGTCCGCGACCGGCATCCCTTACCCCAGCCCTTCTCTCCCCGCCCGCAAGTTGGGGTGAGGGGCTGACGTGAGACCCGCACCACTCGGGACGGCTCCCCTTCACCGTCCCTTCACTCGCCACCAAGCGGTCTTGGAAGGATGCCCAGGGCGAGTGGCAGTCGCACACCGATTGGCATTGCATCACCTGCTTCGGAAAAATCGCTGAATTCGCGGCCAGCTTGAAACGCGTGCTTCACCGTCGAGATAACCATGATCGAAAAGGACTTGCGTCCGGTACCCGCTAATTACAACCCTGGTCCACCCCTATGCGACCTTGTCATAGGCTTCCCGGCGGAAGCCGTGAATTGCTGCGGCGAAATGCCGTAGACCGTGCCGCTCATAAAACTCGGATACCAAATCGATTGCGCGTCTTAGCTCAGCAGCGGAGAGATCTCTCTGCCACAAGCCGTTTCTTCTCAAGAGTTCGTTCAAGGCAGTGTGCAGGGTCTTCAGGTGTTCAGCCTCGGTGAGGGGCACCGAGGGCACGTAGTCAATGAGATTACGAGTCTTTATGGGCCCATGCAGCAACAAGCTCTTGGGGATCAAATGGTGCTGATGAAGCCCCTCACCCTTGAGTGCTATCTTGAGCTGTGCATACGACTGGATAGTGGAGGTCCACCACTGATTTCGGAAGTGCCTCTGGTAGAAGTCAACGGGGTCTTCCAGCTGGGGTATGATCATTGTTATCCGCCCTCCCTTAGCGGGGTTGCTCCACTCAGCCGAGTAACAAGGTGTACGCCTCCCCCTCCAATGCCGTAACACCGGTTGGCGGCGGCAGACTCAGCGGTAGCAAGCATTGATGTCGTTTACCTGGATCGTCACGTTTAGAGCTGGCGACATTACCGGAGTTTCGCTACCGTAGAACAACCTCCGGAGCTTCCGCAGGGGATGGTCGTATTCGAGGTGCGGCACATGCGTCTTCGGGTCCTTGCCCACGCCTCCCAGCATGATGCAGCCTCTGGACTGCCCAGGCTTGTTCCCGCCATGGAAAAGCAGGCTTGACCTGCCCGGAACGTTCCCTACCTCCATGAGGAAGTCACCGGTCTTGGCGATGCTCCCGAAAGGTCCTTGAACGAAGTTCTTGCCGGACACATAGCGCAGATAGCCCGGATACCGGCCAGCAAGGATCATGAGCCCCGCGTTCTCGTAAGTCTTCCCCACCACCTGCCCGTTCACGGTCAGAGTTCCTGTTACCAGCTCGCCCTCTTTTTTTTCTCGCTGCACCACGATAGCCATCGTTTGCATATTGAAACCTCCTTAAGCACGTACGGCCGCGCTACAGCACCACCAGAGTTCCCCGGCCGAGGGTCGCCGCCAGGCTACTGCAGGTCCGGGGAGTCCAGCGTTGTTTGACGCCCCGGCCCGTCCGGCGCGTCGGGATCAGAGCCCGGAAGTGGAGGTTGGCACGCCCGAAGCGACCAAGAGCGCTCCAGCTCTGGCCTCGGTCCCGCCTTGCGGGAACCGCCCCACGTCCCGCGCACAACTAAACCCATCGTTGTCGTTCCTGTTGGCAGGATTGTTCCTGTTGCGGTTCGATACGCGAATGTTTCCAGGGTTGTTTTCGGTTAGGTCCACGGGTTCAGGACTTCCTTGACCATGGACTCAAAATCCGAGGTATTGCGTGTGATCAACGTCAGCCGATGAACCTCGGCCGTGGCGGCGATGAACGCATCCATGGCCTCCAACCGGCGCCCCCTGGCTTCACTCCGCGCCACCACCTTTCCACAAGTGTCGGCCACAGCACGGTCAATCGTGAGAATCCTTCCTTCAAAGCGCAGCGGCAGTTGCTCCTCCAGCCACTCGCCCAGCCGCTTCCTCCGGTTGCCCGCGGCCATGCGCTCAACACCGTAGCGCAGCTCCGTGAGGGTGACGACACTCAAGAAAGCGCGATCTTCGTCCACGTCCGCCAGCCAGGCGACGACGCCGGGATTCGGATGCGGTTTCATCCACTCCGAAACAACATTGGTATCCAGCAGAAAGCTCACAGATCAACCTTGCGCAGGCCGCCACGTGGGCGTCTGATCTTCACTCGTGACCCGCGAAGCGGCGAAGCAGCAAAGAATTCGGCCAGATTGCCTCTGCGCCTCGTCTTGCGCTCCCATTCCTCCGCCGCCACCACCACCGCAGTCCTGCGCCCCCGCCTGGAGATTGCCTGCGGCCCGTCCGAGCTTGCCCTGGCGAGCAGTTCGCTGAATTTCGCTTTGGCCTCGGCCACCGTCCACGCATGTGTACTCATCGTTAGATCCTCTCGAAAGTCTCTATGGTCATTATAGTCATTTTTGGCTCCCAAGGCAAGACAGTGGGGTGAGCAGGGTGCGCGACATAGAAGTTGGAGTTAAGCGGCAATAGCTACCCGGCGGCCTTCCCAGTAATCCTCGAAGCGGCCATTGAGATAAGAGCAGCGTAGAGCCAGGATGGCGTTGGCTCCCCGGACGGTCCAGAACATTCCGGACCGTTTGAGGCGGGAAGCAACCACCGTTTTGCATCCGGCTTCGATGACGCCCGAGCCCACAAAGAGGTGTTGGCGGCGGAACGTGGGGTATCGCATCCGATCCGCGTTTCTCTCGAAGTAATCCGCCTCGGTGCGGAGCTTCTCCGCGACCTCGGCGCTGTGGGATGGGAGGGAGCGTAGCGCGCTGACCAGCCTTTCGATTTTTCCCTGATCCAGCAGGCGCTTCTGATGGGCTTTCATCCAGCCCTTCTGCTTCCCTTCGTCCTGGGGGTGCAGGCGGCGAGCCAACTCCCACAGATGCTGACGGGCGTGGTAAAGGTCGACGATTTGAATCGCACCCGGGAAGTGCAGGTCGGCCAGGTTCCAGATCCATTCGGCCCCGTCGCCCATCACCACCTTCTTTGGTGCGCGGCTCCAACCCCGCTGGCCGGCTTCATGGTAAAGACGTTTGCCAAACTCTTCAGCGGTTTCGACGGCGCCGGTGTAAGTGGTGGAATCCGGATCACGGACCGGGTAGCCCTCCCGGTCCCAGCTCGTTTGAGTGAACACGCACCCCAACTTGACTTCCCGTGTGTGGGCCGGTTGGCCCTCCGTCTTGCCCGCGCGGCCCACCGTCTCTTTCTTCACCACCGGTACTCCCGTTCCGTCCATTTGCGCATACAGGACGGGAATCGGGTCGCCCGCAAGGACGGGAAGGTCCAACGGGAGAGCTTTCCGGATTTCCCCTTGCTCGCACTGAGCGATATCCGCGCCGACCGCCTCCGCCGTGCGCTCCACCGATTTAGCGGTCACCTCCAAGCCGGCCAGAACGCTCATCTGTTCGCGGCCATGATCGAAGGGTGCATCCTGACCCACCATCGCCTGCATGCGCCGTACCCCCGGGGAGAATTCGGTGTTCTCGATGTCCAGTTCGACATCGGCGGGGCATTGGCCGGCGTGACAGTCCGGGCACCAATAGTAGGGACGGGAGACTTCCACCGGGCCCACGGCGGTCAGCACGGGCTTGGTGCGCAGTTGGTGGTAGTGGGCTTGCTGGCCGCAGGGGCAAGCCACGGTGCGCTGTTCGCCGGTCGGCGCGGGGAACTGAAGCAATTGGCTCAGCGCCGCCGCGCCCGCCCGGTGCAGGGCTGAGCGCATCGCCATCTCCGTCGCTTCCAGATCGAGGCGCCCCGTCTTGCGCCGATCCTGGAAAACCACCCGCAAGAGCTGATCTACTTCGCGCCCGATCGCTTGCCGGATCGCTTCCGCCGTTTTTTTTCCGGCTCGCTCAAATCCTCTTCCCCTTCCACCGGACGCCGCTGGCAAATCTTTTCGTTGATCTCCACCCAAGTCTGACTCAGCGCCTGAAACTTGTGGAACTCCGCCACCTCGCGCTGCGCCTTGCGCAAGGCAGCCGGGCTGGAGAACGTCTCCGACACCGTCTTGCCTTGGACCTTACGGGTGAGACGATAATTCGGTCCATGGCCCGGATGCCCCGGCTGATGGCAGTGGCAGTTAGCCTTCCCACAGCGGCCGGTAATGCTGGTAATCGAACCCCGGCGAAAATCTCCCAACCCCGCTATCCCCTGCACCACCTGAGATCTTTGATTCTCCAACGGAGGAAGAGTCTCGGCCATAAGCCTCCTTATCCTAACGTATATACACGTTAGGATTTATACCACAATAAAGAGAGAATCTTCAAATTTCAACTTCTATGTCGCACACCCGGGTGAGCAAAGGTGAACACTGCGGGAGTGCGGAGCGCTCCGCTGCCAAAACCATTGCCCATATATTTTCGCGCGGGGGCGCAGCCCCCGAACCCCCAAATTAAAAGACGTCAAGGGAAAAGGAAAAAGGATCAAGGCTTATCCGCTTCCCGCGCACAACGAAA
>CALCEB010000121.1 GCA_937900045.1 uncultured Acidobacteriota bacterium | reverse complement strand
CGGTGAATACGTTCCCGGGCCTTGTACACACCGCCCGTCACATCACGAAAGTGGATTGTACTAGAAGTCGTCATTCCAACCGCAAGGAGGATAGCGCCCAAGGTATGATTCATGATTGGGGTGAAGTCGTAACAAGGTAGCTGTAGGAGAACCTGTGGCTGGATCACCTCCTTTCTAAGAGAGAACCGGTTTCGAGGTCGCCTTCGGGTGACAGGCTCGGAACGGATGCTCAGTGGCCCTTCTGAAATCTTGAATCCTCGATTTGAGATTCCCGATGGGGGCGTGGCTGCTCAACTCAGTTGTCAAGGTTTTTGTTTAATCTCAAGTTTTTAATTCGAGATCTGATAAGTTGGAAAGAGGCCGCGAGCATTCGCGGCCTTTTTGCTTTTGCAGGGTGGGGAGGTATCGATGAGCTTCTATGTCTACGAGAACGGGCAGATGGTCCACATAAGGCAGTAATCCATCGCGGTACGTGCGGACATTGCAATGACGGTCAGGGCCGCGCCGGAGGTTACGATCCGCGCCACGCTCGCTGGCACGGACCTTACGAAACCATTGAGCTTGCACACGCTGCGTCGGAAGGATTGCCGGACGTGATTGTCAGGTACGAACATCGATGTGTGTAGGAAGGGCGTTCGGTTCCTTTCGAGATGGCCGCGAGTGATCGCGGCCATTTTGCTTTCAGGAGACATGGCTTCCCGGTATGGAAAACCGCAATCGAGGACGTCAGAATAATGAGTTGCAAAACGTGGACCGTGTTGCAGAATGTTTTTTGTGAGCTTGGGTGGGAAGTTCGTCCCTTCGCCCGCCTGACTATCGCCCGCAAAGTATCCGTGATCCTGGATGCGTGCGCTCCGCGATAGGCTACGCACAGGATCACAGCGGCCCCCCATCCCACCCAACGGCCGGCATCCTCAATATAAGACTCGATTCGGTTCGCACCAGTTATTGACGCCGGCTCGTCTCGAACAGGAACCAGACGCGGCGTTGAGCTTCGTCAATCCAATTCTCCAGGAGACTTGCCGTGGCGACGTCGTTCTCCTCGTCACACAGGTTATGGACTTCGCGCATGCTGACAAGCAAGGCCTTGTTGTCTTCGCGCAGTTCGCTCAGCATATCGAGCGGGTCAACATAGTCAGCGTCGTTGTCCGCCAGGCGCTGAAGACGGGCGACATGCCCGATGGAGCGCAGCGTGGTTCCGCCGATTTTGCGAACCCGCTCCGCGATGTCATCCGTGATCGCAAATATTTGGCCAGCCTGCTCGTCGAGCAGCAGGTGGTAGTCTCGAAAGTGCGGTCCGCTGATGTGCCAGTGAAAGTTTTTTGTCTTCAGATAAAGCGCAAAAACGTCCGCCAGGAGCGCATTGAGGGCTCCTGTGAGGTTCTGGATGGCCTCGGGTCCAAGATCGCTGGGCGTGGCCAGCGCCGCCTTGCGGCGCTTTCCTAGATCGTTTTCAGCTTGCATGGTAGATTCCTTTCATTGTTTTGGAATTAATGATGAGCCTCATAACGGTTGCAAGAACTGCCCCTGGCTCATGATCTGCCGGCCGTCCACCCAGATGTTGAAGCGCGTCCCGACCACGTCAATGTGGGTTGAGGAATACCACTGCGCGCCGGTGTGTTCACCGTAAGGATTGCCGAAAGCAATGTGCAAGCCAGGGAGTTTTTCATCCTGCAGGATATGCCCGATCACTTCGCGCAGGGCGACGTTGGTACCGATGGCGAACTCGCCGACTCGGTCACTGTTCTCATCGGTATGGGTATAGCGCCAGAAATCATCTTCCAGCTCACGATTTTGGCTGTGAACTTCCTGCAAGCGGCCCTTCTGGATGGTCAGGGTCAGCGGCGCATCATGAAGACTGCCGAACTTGGAACAAAGGTAATCACCTACCACGCCATCCACCACGAGGGTACCATCCACGCTTTCCGGCGCGGTGAACACTTCGCCGCCCGGCAAGTTGCCCCACTTTTCCTGGCTGATAATTCCGCTGGTCTTAAGCCACCGGAAATTGGGATTGAATTCGCCCCGCAGGTCAGTTCCCGCGGCGGTAGTGGCGTAGATGGTTCGAGCCGAGCTGGCGAGCTCCCAAACGCGGCGGCTGATCTCATCAACCTTCAAAAAATCAGCCCTCATGCCTTCCATCATGATCTGCCGATTGATATTCACCATGTGGGCATGGCGAAGCTTGCGGCGGTTCACCACTTCCGTCAACTGCATGCGCGAGTAAAGCTCGTTTTGCAAAGCCTGCGCCGCAAAAATGCTCACCTGGCAGGTTTCAAGATCGTCCAGCACCGGCTGCGGCATAGCCTTCAGCGGACGAGGCGCAAGCTCCTCCAGAAGAAACGTGTGGAAGGAAGAACCCGCCGCTGTAATCTCACCGGCAAGGCTGGCGGCAATTTGCTTTGTGGTTTCGTCGGTGATCAGCGTCACCCGCTCTTCCGGTTTCACACGAAGGCAAACACCAATGGCGTTCCGCGCGCCTTCGGTAAGCTCCGGGTTGAGTGCGATTCCCTCCAGGGGATTCTTCATTGTCCTGCCCTGACCTCCATCTGATGAGACTCAAAGAGCCCCGCTTCGGTTTCTTCGATGATGTAATCGACGACTTTTTTGAAATCTCCGGTTTCACGGTAGACCCGAAGCTGGCGATCTGCGCCGGAACCTCTCTCCAGAATTTTTCGAATCCCATTCACCTCTTCGCGGCTGCCGAGTTCATCCAGTACGTCATCCACCAGGATTAAATACTCCTCCATCAGGTCGCGCAATGGCACTTCGATTTCCTTGCCAAAATCGATGAGTTTTCCGTCCAGTCCGTAACGGGCGGCGCGCCATTTGTTCTCCATAATCAAGGCGCGGCGATAGAGGCGGAATCCGGTGTTGGCGGCGTAAAGCTTGTAGAGCTTGGCGACAGTGGCCTGGATCAGGGCGGCCAGGGAAACCGTCTCCTCGACGCGCATGGGAATGTCGCAAATGCGGAATTCAAGAGTGTTGAAGAACGGATGGGGACGGATGTCCCACCAAATTTTCTTGGCGTTGTCAATGCAGTGCGTGTGGATGAGGATGCTGACGAACCGCTCATATTCTCCCCAGCTCGGAAAATAGTCCGGAATATTGGTGCGTGGAAACTTATCAAACACCTTGCAGCGATAAGATTTCAAGCCCGTATCCAGCCCCGCCCAGAAGGGTGAGTTGGTGGAAAGCGCCAGGATGTGAGGCAGGAAGTAGCGTGCGGCGTTCATCAGGTGGATCGCAGCCTCGCGGTCCTCCACGCCAATGTGCACGTGCAATCCGAAGATCAGATTGGCACGCGCCACCTGTTGCATGTCCTCGACGATGGCGTGATAGCGCTCGTCAGGATAAATCTCCTGGGAACGCCAATCCGCGAAGGGATGGGTGGCGGCGGCGGCCATGCGCAGGCCGTTTTCCCGAGCAAGCTCAACGATCTTCCGGCGTAAGCCCTTGATCTCTTCCTTCGCTTCCCGAATGTTGCCGCAAACGCCAGTTCCCACCTCAATCACCGACTGGTGCATCTCCGGCTTCACTTGCTCCTTCAACAGCATTTTGCCTTTCTCGATGATTTCCGACTGAATGTGAGACCGCAGGTCTCGCGTAACAGGATCGATGGCCTGATATTCTTCTTCAATACCGATGGTAAAGGAGGGTTTCATGATCCACACTCCAGCATCCTTGAACCTCTGCTGCGGGGCCGCCCGAGTCCCCAGTTCAAGGTTGAGGCTTGACTTAGTTTAGTGCAAACGGTAGGTCTTTGCTTCGCATTTTCGACAGGGTCAATGGCTGGGGGAAGGCAGGGCGGATTGTAGTGCCGCGCTTCACCGCGGTAGGCTGCTTTGTTGGAAAGGAAAGGTGACCGGTCGAAGCCGGCCTCCCACATTACGAGGTTGCGACTGCGGCCCCGGTTGATCCCTGCAGGAATAGACTCCAACGGTACTCACATAATGGTTGTTCGTTGCTAAGCGCCTTCTTCACCGCAAGGTCCGCCACCGATTGCACAATCCACTCGAAATTCTCAGGTCCCACCGAGTGCAGGTCGGCGTCCGGGGCCGGGTTCAGGAAGTCGATGGCATACGGGATTCCGCCTTCGACGGCAAACTCGACGGTGTTCAAATCGTAACCAAGAGCGCGGCAAAGCTTCAAAGCGTCGCCCACCACGCGCTCGAGTAGCCGGGGCTCAACGGGTGGAGGGTTCTTGACGTAGCGCCCTTGGTGCGGCTGGCGAGGATCGTAGCGCATGACATGCACTTTTTCCTGACCAACCACGTAACAGCGGAAATACTGGTCGAATTCGATGCCCTGCTGCAAGGTCATGCACAAATCGCCGGTTTCGTTATAGGCGCTGAAAAACTCTTCGGGATTGTGAACCTTATAAACGCTCTTCCAGCCTCCGCCGCTGAAGGGCTTCAGGAAGGCTGGGAAACCGACGTAGCTGAATATCTCTTCCCAATTCAAGGGGTACATCAAATTCCGCATAGACTTTTCTGTGGTGCCCGGCGGGTGGGTCTTGTGGGGCAGGATCACAGTGCGCGGCACGGCCACGCCGATCTTTGAAGCCAGAGCGTAATTGAAGAACTTATCATCGGCGCTCCACCAGAATGGATTGTTGATCACCAGCGTCCCGGTGAGCGCGGCGTTCTTTAGATAGGCCCGGTAAAAGGGAATGTCGTGGGAGATGCGGTCAATCAGGACGCGATAACCGCTGGACCCGGCCATGCGCACGCCGCCCAGCTTCACCGCTTCCGCGATGATTCCTTCCGGGCGAAGGGAATTGATACGCTCAATGAGCGCCCACGGAAATGTGTCTTCCATGCCGAAAATGATGCCGATTTTGTGCATAGCCCGTACCCCCTTGCTCAAACTTCCAGCTCTTCCGCAGTAGCGGCGGTGTCCTCGCCGCCGGTTCTGTTTTTCGGATCATTTCGGCAGTGAGAGCGCCACTGCTACGTCTGTTGCCGTGCCCTATCCCCAGAACTTTACGGCCATCCGCTGCCACCAGGGCCAGTCGTGGCCCGTGCCGTCTCCCCACACATCGAGCCAATGTGGAATGTGCTTATCACTCAGAATTTGCGACAGCCGCCGGTTTTCTCCCAGGCAAATGTCGGTCTCGCCCGTGGCCAGAACGATCTTCAAATGGCTCCCGAAGCGGTTGAGATACCAATCGTTCTTGAGATTCGCCAGATAATCCGGCGGGCAATTAAAATAGCAATCCTCGTCATAATATCCGTTCAGGAACTGGTGGATGTCAAAAGCCCCTCCCATGCTCACGGCATGAGTCACCAATTCCGGGTGCCGCAGGGAAAAATTCATGGTGTGGTACCCGCCGAAACTGCACCCGGTGAGCACCAGCTCCGGCGAGTGGTTGCGCGAACGGATGAACGGAATCATTTCCTGAATCAGGTATTGCTCGTATTGCAGGTGGCGGAGGACTCGATCCCGCGGGTGGATGCTTTTGTTATACCAGCTTTCCGCATCTACGCTATCCACACAGAAAGCCTGAATCTGGCCACCCTCGAACTTGTGGGCAACGGCGGCAATCATGCCCCGGTCCTCATAATCGTAAAAGCGTCCACAGGAGGTGGGAAACACCAGCAAGGGAACTCCGCCGTGGCCGAAAGCCAGAAACTCCATGTCCCGTTGTAATTGATGGCTGTAGAACCTGTGATATTCCCGATTCATACCCAAGGATTTTCGTGACCTCTGCCCGTCAGGTTTTGAGATGGAGCGGACTCACCGCCTTTCCGGCCTCACTTCGCATGTGCAGTGGTTACAAAACGTTACGGACCTATCATCCAGAACCCTTCGCTGTCAGTCTGAGCGCAGCGAAGCATTCCGGCAATCCGCTCAGGGTAAACTCCGCGAAGGGATCTCTGGCATTTCTTTTGGTGCCATGCCGGGATGCATTGCTGCGTTCAGCATGACAATGTGGCGTTCTTCAGCAGCCCGTTAGAGTTTTGGCCCGTTTCCCGCGCGCCCGCCATCATACCCTGGCCCGTGAATGAAAGCAATCAAAGCGAGCGGTTGGTAGTGTCTCAGTTTGTTTGCTGAAGCAGCGCTCGGAGCCTGCCCTGGAAGGGAGCGCCGAACTTCGACCCTTAACGGCTTCCAGCGCTCAAAGAGCGCCCCTACAGCACACTGCACGAGAACCGCTATGCCGTTTTAGTCTCCGCCCAACCAATCACCGAGCGGCTTCAAAGACTCCACGTTGTCGCAAGCAGCTTTCAGCGCCGCTATGATGGGTACAGCTAGCAGCAAGCCAAATCCTCCCCAGAGCCAGCCACCCAGCATCACGGAAAGTGTGACGCTCAAGGCATTCAGGTGCACCCGGCTACCCACAAGCAAGGGTGTGAGCATGTTGGCGGTGAAGAAGTGAACCACAATCACCGTAATCAGAACCGCGATTAGTGGGCCCGCATGTTCAAATTCCATCAGGGCGATGAGCGCAGGTGGCAATACGGCCAGCGGAACCCCCAGGTAAGGAATTAAATTCAGAACTGCGGCGAGCGGGCCGAGCACGAGAGCGTAGCGCAAGCCGATCAGGCCAAATATGGGAGTGATAGCGGCGGCGGAAATCAGCGCCACCAGGATGTTGCCGAACACATAGCGGCGAAGCATCCGGCTGATGGCCTCGATGACCTTCTTGGCATGGTGGCGGCGTTCCAGCGGGAAGAAGCGCAGCGTGCTGTGCATGAGTTGGTCTTTCGACGTGAGCATGAAGAAGACCAGGAAAGGAATGAATGTCACGGTGATGGTGAAGGTATAAATCGAGCCAATCCCGCGCAACAAGAACTGAAGCCAGGGTGATTCTTCCCGCAGCCGCACCGTGGTTCCAGAAGACGGGGCATTTGCGGGCAACATAATCGTGGCGCTGTCCCGGAAGTTCCTGATCAGCGCCTCAAGATGGGTGGCGAGATCCTTTACTCGGATGGCCAGTTGAGGCAAAGCTGCTAGAAACGCCACGAAGCGGGCATAGGCCAGGTAAATGACGACGTAAATTAGGCCCAAGGCGATCAGCACCATCACCAGCGAACCCAGCCAGCGCGGCAGACGCAGACGCTCCAACAGTTCTACTCCCGGCTCGAGCATGAAAGCGATGAGGATCGAGCAGGTGATGGCGATGAGGATGGAACTGGCCAGGTAGATGAATCCCAATACCGCCGCAGCGGCCAGGATTTTCAAACTAGCGGAAGCCGCCGTCGTGGTTGGGATCTCGATCTTGAAGTCTTCCATGGAAACGGTCCGCGCAAGCATCTTAACTCAGTAAGGGCAGGAGCGGCAAAGGCAGCTTGAGGGGTGTGGAATTGCAGGGAGATAGGGGAGCCGAGGCCGATAACCACCATCATTTATTGGGCCGGTAGAGGATCACCTGCACCTTCTCCATCGTAATCATTCCGCCGTCCAGCATTTCGTCCAGGCGGGGAAGGATTTGTTGAATACGTTCGGCGGTCTCCACGACCTCAATCACGACCGGCAGGTCTTGCGAGAGCCGGAGGATTTTTTCTGAATGGACGCGGCTGGTTGAACCGAAGCCGGTGATGCCTCTCAGCACCGTGACTCCGGAAAATTTCTCCCGGCGGAGCCATTGAACAATCTCTTCAAACAGGTTCTTTCCATGCCATTTGTCGGATTCGCCCAGGTAGACACGCATCAGCGTTTTTTCGCCTTCGAACCGTTCATGCACTGTTCACCTCTCAAGCCGCGTCGGCAAGCCGCATCCCTGTCAGGATTGCGATAAGGCCACCCGCCAAACTGATGCCGATGTAGAGTCCTGCTTTGGTCCACTCGCCGTCTTGCAGAAGGTGGGCGCTTTCCCAGGTAAAAGTAGAAAAGGTCGTGAATGCGCCGAAAAAGCCGGTGGTGATACCGATGCGCCATTCGGGCGGAATAGAAATATGTCTCAAAGTAAACTCACCGATGAGTCCCAGAAAAAGACAACCGGCCAAATTTACCACAAGCGTTCCCATCGGGAAATCGCCCGGTGTGTGTTCCTGCACCAGGCCTTGCAAACCATAGCGCGCCAGCGTACCCGCCAAACCGAAAACTGAGATCAGCAAAATTCTCAAGATTGATCACCTTTCGCATCAGGTTGCATAAAAACAAAAACTCCTGGCACCCGTGATCGCGCCAGGAGTCATCAGTCCACGAGGACGGTTCAGGCGAACTCCATCGCCTTGCTTTTCATCTTTCTCGTTATTGTACACTCAGTGGGCGCATCCCAGAACTTCTTCTTGAGGTGACCGCACCGCCCTAAGCGAAATGCCGGTTGAACCAAAGCATTGATGCTTATGACCGTAGAAGTGCTCTGTGAGCGGCGGGAACCGCTGAGGATCCAAGTTCGGTGCTCATAGAGCGCCGTTACAAATTGCGCCACTGCCCGGTTGGCGCTGTCGGGACGGATCGTGCAGAAGGGGGAAGACGGAAGTGATTGAATGTACAAAATGGCAACAATTGTTCGTAGAAACAAGTTGGGCTTCAGCGACCCTGTGTTATCCAAATAGGGCCGGGACCCGCGCACTAAGGGCCCGTTCAGAAATAACTGTTCCATCTTCCAACCGGCACCCCTCACCCGCCGCTTCGCGTCACCCTCTCCCCACTTGCGGGGAGAGGGCAGGGGTGAGGGGATGTATTTGGTCCGAAATGGAACAGTTATTATCTGACAAGCCTCTAAGGAGCCGGAAGAGCCATCAAGGTTTCATAGAGTCGCGCCAGCTCGTCGATACTAACTTCTTCGGCGCGCGCGGTGAGCGGCAGACCCAGCTTCTTCAGTATCCGCTCCAATTGGGTCCGGGGCCGGAGGCCGGAAAGGTTGTTCAGCAGGTTCTTTCTCTTGCTGGTGAAACTTCGCTTCACAAAACCTAGGAAGCCGGTTTGAGTCTGCTCATCCCACGCCGGGAAGCGCCGGACCATTGGAAACAGAACCAGCGCCGACGTGACGTTAGGCGGCGGAGAAAAAGCGCCAGGAGAAATTTTCAGGGTAATGTGGGGGGAAGAGTAGAGCTGCGCTAGAACGCTGAGATAGCCATAATCCCGGCTGCCGGGTTTGGCTGTGATGCGCTCCGCGACCTCGAGTTGGATCAGGGTGGCCATAGCCCGAATGAAATGCTGAAAGCCGAACATGTGTTGCAGGATCGGGGAGGTGATGTAGTAAGGCAGGTTCCCAAAAACCAAACACTGTGTGAAACCGCGATCCCTCACCTGAGCGGAGAGATCGGTCTGAAGAATGTCCGCTTGGACAATTTCCACTCGAGGCTCGTTTTGAAATTCGGTGCGCAGATTTGCGGCCAGCGCCGGGTCAATTTCAACGGCTACCAGGTGCGCGCATTGGTCCGCCAGCAAGCGCGTCATGGCGCCTCGGCCAGGACCAATCTCAATCACTAGGTCGGCGGGTCGAATGCCCGAGGCTTCGGTGATACGGCGTGCAAGCTGCTGATCAACCAGAAAGTGCTGGCCGAGCCGTGGTTTTTTGCGAAGCATCCGGAATGCGTTTGCTGAATAGGGGTCTCGAAGCGTTCAGCCTGGGGGAAAGCGCGTGGTACATCATATCAGCGCAAACCCGACCCGGGCCACCGTAATCAGCGCCCAGACCACAAAAAATCCCAGGAAAATGGGGAGTGGTTTGACCTTCTTCCCGGTCGCCGTGGAAAGGCCGACAGCGAGCAGGATCATGAACCAGAAATAGAAAATGTCTATGGAGCTACCCAAAGCGTAAAGGGGCTTGGGGACTTGCTGGGGGTCCATAAAAAATGACGGCTTTGTCGGCAGAAAATTATTTGGATCGAAGTGGGACGGGTCGCCGAAGAAGATCATCACAATCCCGATGAGGCTGGCGAGCACCGAGGGAATGTCGGCGTAAGCGGAAATGGAAAAGGCGGTTTTGAACTTAATTTCACTGCCAAAGATGGCGTTCACGATGAGCAAAGCGATGGCTGCCACGATCAACAGGAAGATGGGTACGCCGAGGAATTCGACGATGCGAGTGAAGATGGCAACATTCTTTGCTCCCTGGGCCGCGATACGGTCGATCTGGTCCGGGGTCATGTTTTTGCCGCCGCTGCTCTGGGCGATGGCGTTCCGGACAATCTGAGCCGCGCCGATCTTGGCCAGCATACATTCCGTCAGGGCCACCGATCCGGCAATCAGTACGACCAACGGCGCGACGAAATCCGGTTTGCAGGAAATCGCTTCAAAGGCCTCGCCCGGCGAGAAAATCACTCCGAAAAGTTTTCCCGCCGTTGACATGTCCTGTCCCCCGGCGGGGATTGCGTTCGTGAGATCGGAATTGGCCATCGCCTGATCACCCCTATGCTGATTTAAGGAAAACTTTTGCTGCATTCTATTCCTAATTGCCCTGGATTTACCATCTTTTTTCTAAGAACCCCTTTGCAGGTCTTCCAGTCTACGGAATCAGTCATTCCGAAGAAGCGGCGAGCTGTTGGCTCGGGCCCCGCAGAATACCGGCCGGCGCGTCCCGCCCGTTATTGTGGGAACGAAAATTCTCCATTGACAAGCCATTTCCTGAGCCGGATAATAGGTCGTACCGATACCTTCCTTTTGATTATGACCTCGGTACAAACGTTTTGGCGGCGGCTTTTCTTCCGCTCGATGGTTCAAGTTCGAACGGCTCATTCACATCCTTTGGCTTATAAACCGGCTCAATCAACAACCTCATAGAAGGGGCAAACATGGCGGCCAAATATGTTTTTGTTACGGGTGGAGTTGTAAGCTCTCTCGGCAAAGGACTGGCTTCGGCTTCCATCGGCTGTTTGTTGGAAGCGCGCGGGCAGAGGGTGACGCTCCTGAAGTTTGATCCTTATCTCAACGTCGATCCCGGCACCATGAGCCCTTTCCAGCATGGCGAGGTTTTCGTCACCGATGACGGCGCCGAAACCGACCTCGACTTGGGCCATTATGAGCGTTTTACCCATGTCCGCATGACGCGGGATAATAACTGTACCGCCGGCCGCATCTACGAACGGATCATCACCAAGGAGCGCCGGGGCGATTATCTGGGCAAGACCGTGCAGGTGATTCCCCACGTCACCAATGAAATCAAATCCGCTGTCAAGAAGATTTCGGACGGCGTTGACGTGGTAATCGTGGAAGTGGGAGGCACGGTGGGCGACATTGAATCGCTGCCATTTCTGGAAGCCATCCGCCAGATGCGCCAAGAGCAAGGCCGCGACAACGTTGTCTTTGTCCACGTCACCCTGGTGCCGTTCATCCAGGCCGCCGGGGAGCTGAAGACCAAGCCCACTCAGCACTCCGTGAAAGATTTGCGCGAGATTGGTATTCAGCCGGACATTCTCTTGTGCCGCACGGATCATTACCTTTCTTCGGACCTGAAGTCCAAGATCGCGCTCTTCTGCAGCGTCCCGGAAGAAGCGGTCATCACCGCTAAAGATGTAGGCAACATCTACGAAGTTCCCCTGGCCTTGGCGAATGAGGGGTTGGATACGCAAATCATTTCCCGCTTGAAGCTTCAGACAGGCGAGCGGGCCATGACGCGGTGGGAAGACTTGGTCGAGCGGCTGAGCCACCCGGCTGCTGAAGTGACCATCGGCATGGTCGGGAAATACGTCGAATATCAGGATTCCTATAAGAGCTTGAATGAAGCGCTGGTGCATGGCGGCGCAGCCCACCGCTTGAAGGTGAACTTGGCGTGGGTGGAAGCCGAGGGGCTGGAAAGCGACCAATGGGAAGACCAGATGAAAGGTCTGGACGCCGTCCTGGTCCCGGGCGGTTTCGGCAAACGCGGCATTCCCGGCATGTTACGGGCCATTGAATACGCGAGGACGCGGAAAGTGCCCTTTTTCGGAATCTGCTTGGGCATGCAGTGCGCGGTGATTGAATTTGCTAGGAATGTTTGCGGCCTCCGCGATGCGGACAGCTCCGAATTTGACCCTGCCACCGCTCACCGCGTGATCTACAAACTGCGCGAGCTTCGAGGCGTAGATGAATTAGGCGGCACCATGCGGCTCGGTGCATGGGCCGCCAAGCTGAAAGCCGGTTCTTTCGCCTTCCAGGCTTACGGCAACTCCGAGATTTCAGAACGTCACCGACACCGTTACGAGTTTAACCGCGAATATGAGGAGATGCTGGTGGCTCACGGTCTGGACATCACTGGAGTTACGCCGGATGGGACTTATGTGGAGATCGTGGAGGTCCGGGATCATCCGTGGTTTTTGGGTTGCCAGTTTCACCCGGAATTCAAGTCGCGGCCGCTTGAGCCTCACCCTCTATTTAAGGCATTCGTCGGCGCGGCCAACCAGAATCGCTTGCGGCGGGTATCATCCTGCGGGGAACCGTTGCGCGCCAAGGCGGCATTGGCAGGTCCTGAAGTCTACGAGACGTCCCCGGAAGAGTCGTTTCGCTAACCTGGATTATTTGAGAGCTTCCCTAATATTACTATGTTAAGTCGCTGGGAGTACCGTCAGGGCATGGTTTTAACCATTTCTAACAACGGCATTTCGACCGGGTAATGACGCAGTTTGCTGTAGCGGCGCTCTATGAGCGCCGAACTTGTATTCTCAACGGTTTGCGGCGCTCATAGAGCGCCGCTACAGCAAAGAAACTGAGACACTATCTTCGACCGTTATTGGGGCGCAAGGTTCAATCAACGACGATATTATTATGAGGATGCGCGAGCCCGATCACGGTTCCGCAGCAAAGTCCTGAGTGATGTAGAAGCGGCCATCTGCTCCACGGGCGATTCCGATGCCGATGGAATTGTATTTCTTGCTCAGAATATTGCCGCGATGATTGGCCTGGAACCGGGGTTCATTCATCAAGGCGGCCTCGGCCTCCGCCACCGTGAGGTTTTGGGCAATATTTTCTCCCATGGCCACCCACTGGATTCCCGCCTTGTAAATCCTTTCCACCGGAGAGTCTCCATTGGGTTCGTAGTGGCTGAGGATGTGGCGCAAGGCCATTCCCTCCGAATGGGTGCGGGCGGCCTGAGCCAGCCGGGGATCCCACCGTAGGGGCATGGCCCGGCCACCGGTTTCTGCCCGGTTGTCCGGGTCAAGACGATCGGCATTCACCAGTTCCACCATCTGCCGTTCAAGAAGATCAATGTTGGTAGAGGAACCGTTGTCCTGGGAAGGAGAAGCGACCGGGCGGGGGAACTGCGGCGCCGCTGCCGAGGCCGTTAACAGCGGATGTTTCTTGTCCACGCTATCCGTTGCCTGTTTCGCAGCCGGTTTGGGCTTGGGCGTTCCGGAAAGCTGGCAACCTGACGTTAAGATCAACAAAGCGGCTGCAAACCCGATGGGTACTGCCTTCCACCTGTTTACCTTCATGGTAAAGACTCCCGTTTCCGTCTAAATCCTGTCGCGTGGGCAGAGTTGCCACCCTTTAGCGCGCCAAGCCTAAGTTCACCTGCCTACTGAACCTTATCGGCAGAAGCCGGAAGGATCATTAGCTTGGACTACTCACGATCTTGCCGCCGAAACCGTCACGGCAGGGTTTCAACCCCGCTGATTGCAGGGCTTTTAGACACCCTTTTGCTGTAGCGGCGCTCTATGAGCGCCGGAAACCGTTGAGGATACAAGTGCGGCGCTCATAGAGCGCCGCTACAACAAAGAAACTGAGACACTACCCAAGCCACAAAGTCCTTGACAATAATATACTTATGGAGTAACATGCGTGTAGTACACGTCCCTCGAAAGGTTTCTCATGACCGGCCGATCCACATCGAAAAAGATGACCAATTTGCCGCTCGAGGAACAAAGCCATTGCGAGCATGCAAATGAACCAGTAAAAATGCGGGTTCTAGAAAAAAGAGGAGAAAAAACAATTCTTTTTTGCCTGTGGAAAAGTCTGCAATCCATTGAAAACATGGATAAATTGAACGGAACAAAGCGATTCAAAGCCAATATCAAAGCCATTGAAAAGTCGGATAACCCATAGATAATACGTAAGTTATGTAGATTTTTCGAACAAACCAACGCAATTGACTTATAATCAATAAGTTACAAGGTTTGCGCGGAAAAACAGCGTAAAAAATGGCTTTGTTCCCGCTTTTGGGCATTTCCACTTGACCCGGGCCTGGAGGGGCCGACAGTGAGCAGCCCAAGGTGCAAGCCCGGAAATGGGATAACGCATACCGCTCAGTTCCGCCGTCCACGACGCTGGTTTTTGTTGTAACCCCACGAAAGTGGGGTCCAGTTTTCTGCTCCCCGCAAACGGGGGAGAAACTGCGACGCGGTGGGTGAGGCGCCCGGATTCTACGATGTGCAGTTATTCTCGAACGGACCTTAGGTGAACAGGGTTAGGGCCGGTCACGATGAGCTGCAATTTGGTTGCATCCGAAGGATGCAAGGCGCCGGATGCATGCTTGTATTATTGAAGAAATGTTCATAGGAATACTGGTCTCTATGGTTAATTTGTTTTAAGCTTTTCATAGGCTGTGCAGGAGGGCTGAACATGAAGAGGTGTATGAAGTTGCCGGCGGTCGTTCTTGGCTGGGTGTTGGCGTCGCAACTTGTGCCGATGGCTGCGCGGGCGCAATCCTTCGCTGCTGGGGAACTGAACGTCACTCATTTCCGCGCTCCGGAATTTCCTACGCCCGCCCAGGCTTTTGCAAATCCCAACGGTGTCGGCGGCCCGACTTCGCAAGGGGGGCTCGGGCCTGGATCCTTGCCAAGCCCTGGACGCGCCCCAACGGAAGGTGGCCCTCCCGCCATGCCGTCCCAGAACCAAGGCCCGAATCAAAACCAACCGCAGCCCGGTTTCTCAGAAGGCGTGACATGGATCAATTCCCCGCCGCTCACCATGCAAAAGCTTCGCGGCAAGGTTGTCCTCATCGACTTCTGGGAGTACACGTGCATCAATTGCATCCGTACATTCGCCACAAACAAGAAATGGTATGCGCGCTATCATCGCTATGGGTTCGAGATTATTGGAGTCCATGACCCGGAGTTTGACATCGCTTATCCGGTTCAAAATGTTCGTGTGGCGGTCAAGCGTTTTGGCCTGCCTTATCCCATTGTAGTGGATGACCAATTCCAAATCTGGAATGCCTATCACAATTCAACCTGGCCGAACCGCTTCCTGATCGACGCTCAAGGCGTGGTTCGCTTCAATCGCTCCGGTGAAGGCGGCGATGACGCCATGGAAAAGGCAATCCAGATGCTGCTCTTGGAGGCGCATCCCGGCTTGAAGTTTCCTGCAAGCTACACGATCCCCGCGGAAAAGAGCGCCTTCGGGCCGGATTGCGGAATCCCCACGGAAGAAATGTATGTTGGGAATTGGTACGGACGCGGCATCCTAGCCAATCCGGAGGGATACCACAATGGTAAAACTTTGGGTTACAAGATGCCGGGTGACGTGCAGGATGGCAAGGCAGTGGTTTCCGGGCGTTGGGAGACTGACAAAAATGGAATGATTTATCGCGGCAAGCCCAAGAAAGGCGCGTTCACGGACCGCCTGGAAATGCGCTATCACGCTCGCGAACTCTACGCGGTCCTGAACGTTTCTCACGGCCATCCGCAGCGGCTCTACATCCGCCAGGACGGGAAGGATTTGACGGCGCAAAACAAAGGCGTCGATGTGCGGCTTGACTCGCAGGGCCACTCTTACATCGAAGTGCGGGCCCCGCGCATGTACTATCTGGTGCAGAATCCAGAGTTCGGCTCTCATGTGGTGGACCTTTACCCCACCTCTAAAGGCATCACCGTTAATTCTTTCACCTTCGGAAACAACTGCCAGACGGACTTCCCTCACCTTTGAGTCGCCCCCAGCCGTGATGCCTTCGAAGTTGGGGCAGGGAAGGCGAACCTTTCACACAATTGTGACGTAGCATAGCTTGGCAACGCATGACGAACTGGCGAAGCTCCCTTTCGATTCTGACCTTGTTGTGGATTGCGATTAGCCTTCCGGCCTGCCGTCCAGCCAACCAACCCATCCAGCATTTCCCCCATGCCCCCATGCTGGTCTCGGAATTCATTTTCAAGCGTGCTCCGTTCGCGCAGTGTCACGCCTCAACACTCATCGAGCTTCCGGATGGGGACTTGCTGGCGGCATGGTTTGGCGGAGCGCGGGAAGGCGACCGGAGCGTCGCCATCTGGGGCGCCATCCGGCACGACGGTGAGTGGTCCACGCCTCAAGTTCTTGCCCGCAAGCCCGGCATTCCCTGCTGGAATCCGGTGCTTTTTGCAGCCCGGGATGGAAAGATATGGTTGTTTTTCAAGTATGGGTCCAGCCCCAAGGCTTGGAAGGGGGCTTACCGCACAAGCGGGGATGGAGTTCAGTGGAGCGCCATTCAATATTTGCCGGATGGCATCTTGGGGCCGGCAAAGGATAAGCCTGTGACTCTGGCCGATGGCACGATTCTGGCGGGAACGTCGGTCGAGACGGCCTGGAGCTGGATCTGTTGGGTGGATCGAAGCACCGATGACGGTTCAACCTGGCAAAAAATTGGGCCCATCAAGATGCCGGGCTGGCATCATGGCATCATCCAACCCACGATCTGGCAGATGAACAACGGCGAAGAGCGAATGCTGGTTCGCTCAAGCCACGATATCGGCTGGATTGCCGAGTCCACATCCAAGGACGATGGGAAAAATTGGAGCACCCCGCTCGATACGTCCTTGCCCAACCCCAATAGCGGCATCGATGCCGTGAAGTTGAAAGATGGCGCCGTGGCCTTGGCTTACAACAATACCCGGCGCAATCGCAGCCCATTGAATCTCGCCTTCTCCTTCGACGATGGAAAATCCTGGACTGCGCCGCTCACCATTGAGTCTGGTCCTGGCGAGTTTTCCTATCCTGCCATCATCCAGACGGGTGACGGAAAACTGCACATCACTTACACCTGGAATCGCCTGCGCATTAAGCATGTCGCGATTGATCCCGCGGCGGCGGAATCGCTGGCCGAATCCAGAGGCCACCCGCAAACAGCCCAAAAGCGGTAGCGCAGAGTTTGTGATTTTCAAACTCTGCGGTTTTTGGGTCGGCACGGGGCAAGAAGCCGCAGAGTTTCTGGGAAGCGAAACTCTGCGCTACCAGCTCCGGGCTAGCCCTTCGGCCATTTAGGGAGGTATCATCGGGAGCCGTGCGGGGAAAAAGTTCTAACGCGCGCGGCCAAGCGAATGCTATGCTCCTGTCAGCGCCACGGCAGGAACTCTCAAGCTATGCTGACTCAGGCTGAAGCCGACCAGCTCATGCAAATGGCGAAACACTTTGTCCGCCCTCCGGCGACCATCACGATTCCGCCGGGAGCGGACGACACTTACGAGCTCGCAGATTCCAATGATCGAGAGAAATTCTTGCTCGACATTTGGCGAGGAACGCTCCGGCTGTCGAAACTGAAATTCCAGAACCGGGTGCGCGCCACTGTCGTTCTTGTCCGGCTCGATGTGGACGGAGCGCCCCATACGAATCCGGATGGTGTGCGGCTTTCGGGCGCCCATGTACACTTGTTCAAAGAGGGTTACGATGACAAGTGGGCTTACCCGGCGGACCCCAAGACGTTCACTCTGCTCAGTGATCCAGGGAAAACACTTCACGACTTCTGTGGCTACTGCAAGATTGAATCACCTCCTCCAGTTCAGGGGGTCATCGCGTGAACCGGGACGAGTGCCAAAAGCTGATTGATTCCTACGTGGATTGGCTTCGCCAGGGGCTTTCCGTGGAAGCTGTGGGCGGAGCCTGCGAGCTGACCAGTCCCTTCCTCGACCGCCACAACGACCACCTTCAGGTGTATGCCATACGCAAGAATGGAAACATCGTTCTATCCGACGATGGGTATATCCTTTCCGACCTGAGAACGAGCGGGCTTGAAGTAGACACCCCAAAACGGAAGATGGTCTTGGAGAGTGTGCTCAACGGTCTCGGTGTGCGTGTGGAAAACAATCAGTTGATCGTCGAGGCCTCGGCCAAGAATCTTGGGCAGCGGCTACATTCTCTGATTCAGGCGATGCTGGCCGTCAATGACATGTTCGTAATGGCCCAGTCACGGGTGGCCAGCTTCTTCTTTGAAGACGTGCGCGCCTTCCTCGACAGCCATGACGTTCGCTACACGGCCAGGGTGAAGCTGGCGGGCAAGAGCGGCTACGATCACGGCGTGGATTTCTTGATCCCAAAGTCACGCCAGCGCCCGGAGCGGATTTTGCAGGCGATTGCCGCCCCCAAGAGAGAGAATATTTTCAACTATCTCTGGACTCTCAGCGATACACGCGCGGCCCGCGCCGGCGATTCGGCGCAAGAGGGTGAAGCTTACGCCTTTCTGAACGATCATGAGCAGCCAATCGGCGGGGACGTGATCGAAGCGTTGCATGCTTATCGCGTCATTCCGGCCGTGTGGTCCGAGCGTGACCAGTACGTCGCCGCTCTCGCGGAATGACGGTGTCACCCACGGTTAGCTCCTTGCTGTTCGTGAGTTCTTTCTTCGGCCACAAAGCCAAACTCAATCAAAGTACGGATTGACTGTGGGCGCCGGCTCAGACTTTCGCATACATCAAAATTCATGTAGGCGCCACCTACGGCTGTCGGAGGGGACAAATGAGCTACTTCCTGGATCTCTTTAGCCCCGAAACCTACGAGGCGTTTGCCCGCTCGAACCGGTGTATATCCGGCTTCAGGCTGCGGCACAAGAATGCTGCAGAACGGGTTCAGCCGGGAGATAAACTTCTATGCTACATGACAAAGCTGTCGCGCTGGTTTGGTGTCTTGGAAGTGCTGCAAGGCCCTTTTCAAGACACCGCGCCGATTTTCTATTCAAGCGACGATCCCTTCGTAGTTCGGTTTCGAGTTCAGACTCACGTGTGGCTATCTGTGGACAAAGCTATTCCCATTTATGAGGACGCGGTTTGGAAACAGCTTTCGTATACAAGGGGCCAGACCCGGGGAACGCCCACTTGGACCGGGCACGTTCGCACAAGTCTCGTACAGCTTTCGGAAGATGATGGGCGATTCCTGGAAACCCTGCTCATTGAACAGGCGCGAGGAGGCAAGACGTATCCGGTGGATCCCGCCGACTTTCGAAAGCTCTCCACGCATCGCGTTCGGCGCGTCGACAAAGACGTTGCCGTCAGTGTTCCAGAGAATGGCGACGATGAAGACAGAAGCCCGACACCGGCTCAAGGAGAAGTCCGGGAGTCCTTTCAGATCCAGGCACTCTTGGCGGAGATCGGTTCCCGGATGGGCATGCAAGTCTGGCTCCCTCGTTCAGATCGTGCAGCCGTGACGGCCGAGTGGAAGGGCGATCATTCGCCTCCATTGGAGCGACTGCCCCTCAACTACGATGAGATTACTCTGAAAACGATTGAACAGATCGACGTCCTCTGGCTCAAGGGCAGGTCGATCCGTCGGGCGTTCGAAGTTGAGCATACGACTTCGGTGTACTCTGGAATCCTTCGAATGGCTGACCTCCTCGCACTTCAGCCGAACATGGACATCAGGCTCCACATCGTTGCGCCGGTCGGAAGGAGGGAAAAGGTCCTGCAGGAACTCAGGCGCCCGGTCTTCTCGCTGCTGGAGCGCGGGCCGCTTTCGGAGAGCTGCACTTACTTGTCGTACGACAGCTTGCGTGAATTGGCTGCGCAGCCAAACCTGGCCCACCTCAAGGAGACTGTTCTCGACGACTACGAGGAAGGGGCGGAGGAATGAAGGCGTCGTCTAACATTGGGACGGCTCCGCGGGTGGCACCGACATTGGTTTTCATGTCGGCACCCCTGAGCAAGCCGGGTTCTTCCTTGCCGCTAACATCTGAATTCTGGGGGGAAGCAGAGGTCTGTAACCCGGGCGCAGACATGGACGGCAATGTCTACGCCGCCCGCGAGTATTCCAGTACCATCAAATAACGGAGCTACGTCGGGTCTCCCAAGATATCGGTCGGTGAAATCCCGTTGAAAGCGATCTCTTCGGCTGCCGCCTCAGCCTCGCGCTCGCTCGGGAAAGACCTCTCAAATTTGGTCAGGTAATCCACCGGATAGTTTCCCACCACGACACTTGTTGTGGCTCCTCCGAGGCCATCAGCCTCGACAACTACGATGTCATCGCCCATTCCGTTGCATGAGGCAAGAAAAGTGACCTCGCCGGGGCGACTGGTCCCAAGTTCCTTGCGAAGAGTGTCAGCCCTGTTCTGAAGATTCCTCAACTCGGCAAGCTTTGCGCTCGTTTTCATATGAATGGCAGCTCCTCAAGAAAAGGGTGGCTCACCGGCCAACCATGCCACCGGCCAACAGCTCCGCAAACTCCAATGGGCGATTTGCTAAGCTTCGCATCCACTGCCGCACATACGAGACCAGCCAAGTCCTTCCTCCCGGATAGCGGAAGGGACTACGATGGGTAACGGAGGCGACGTTAACAACGCGAGCCGGAGTGCGAACTATCATCGGACACAATCTTAGCAGAGGCGCCAGAGAGGGCAAGCTTTTAGTTGGGGAGCACCCAAATCACTGTCCAGTAGTGGTACGTTTTGGCGACTGTAACGGCGAAAATGCCCCACTGCTCACTGTCCGCATCGCTTGACCACTTCCCAAGCCGTCGCTCATAATGCCAAGGCAACGATCCTCCACGAGAAAAGGGGGCATTTGTGCGCGAAATTCGCAAAGTCGCAGTGTTGGGGGCGGGCACGATGGGCGCCCGGATCGCCGCCCATTTCGCCAACGCCGGAATTCCCAGTGTTCTGCTCGATCTGGTTCCATCGTCTCTCCGGCCCGAGGAGACGGTTCGGAGCCTGACTCTGAATGATCCCCGGGTTCGCAACCGCCTGGCACAGGCCGGACTCGATGCCGCTTTGAAGTCCCGTCCCGCCGCGTTTTTTCTTTCCGAACAGGCGCAACTGATCAGCATCGGTAACTTTGAGGATAACCTCGCATGGCTCAAAGATTGCGACTGGATCATTGAGGCGGTAACCGAAGATCTGGAAATCAAGCAGAGCCTGCTTCGCAAGGTTGAAGCCCATCGGCCACCCGGATGCGCCATCAGTTCCAACACTTCCGGTATCTCCATCGCCTCCATTGCGCAGGGCTTCAGCGAGGACTTCCGCCGCCATTGGCTGGGAACCCATTTCTTCAACCCGCCGCGCTACATGAAGTTGGTAGAGGTCATTCCAACCGCAGAGACCCTTCCCGAATTGATAGCCGCCATCAGCCGGTTCGCAGATTTCGTCTTAGGCAAAGGTGTGGTGATCGCCAAGGACCGGCCCAACTTTATCGCCAACCGCATCGGAACCTTCGTCACCTTGAGCGTCCTTCAGATCATGCAGGAGGAAGGTTTCACCATCGAGGAGATCGACGCGCTCACCGGTCCGGCCCTGGGGCTTCCGAAGTCGGCCACTTTCCGGACCCTCGACCTGGTCGGGCTGGACGTACTGGTTCATGTCGTCAAGAACCTTCAATCCGCTCTTCCCGATGATGAGCGCCGCGACCTGTTCCAGATTCCGCCCTTTATTCAAAGCATGATGGAACGTAAGCTGCTTGGTGAAAAGACGCGACAGGGCTTCTACAAGAAAGTGAAAGGTTCGGGACTGGACGGTGATGAGATTCTCACGTTGAATCTCTCCACCTTTGAGTATGATCCAAGAGAGAAGCCGAAACTTCCGGCGCTGGAAATGGTTAAGAGCGTCGAAGACGTGCAGCAGCGGGTTGTCACCCTCTTTCAGGACTCGGGCCGCGCCGGAGACTTCTATCGCCGCCTTCTACCGGATACTTTTCACTATGCTGCCAACCGTGTCCCTGAAATCGCCAATGACATCACGGCCATCGACAACGCCATGATGTGGGGTTTCAATTGGGAGTGTGGCGTCTTTGAATTGTGGGACGCTCTGGGGGTTGAAAAGATAGCTGGTTCTTGGCGTAAGGAAAGCCGGCCAATCCCGCCGCTGGTTGAGGCATTGCTGGGTTCCGGAAAGAAATCGTTCTATGAAAGGCAGGATGGAACAACCCTTTATTTCGATCTCGCCAGCAACAAGCACAAAGTTTTGGAAGAGCGTTCCGGCGTCCTGCTTCTTGCTGCGCTGAAGGATCGCAAGAAGGAAGTGAAGAGGAATGACGGCGCCAGCCTGATCGATCTTGGCGATGGCGTTCTGTGCCTCGAATTCCACACTAAGATGAATACCATCGGCGCCGATGCGGTGCAGATGATTCACGCCGGACTCAAGGCGCTAAAAGAACATTTTGACGCGATGGTGATTGGCAATCAGGCGCCCAATTTCTGTGCTGGCGCTAACCTGATGTTGGTCTTGATGGCCATCCAGGAAGGTGAATGGGATGAAATTCATCAGGCGGTTCGCCAATTCCAAAATGCCAACATGGCGCTGAAGTATGCGTCAAGGCCGGTCGTCTCGGCTCCCTTTGGCGTCACCCTGGGGGGCGGTGTGGAGGTGTGCTTGCACACTTCTCGCGTGCGGGCCGCCGCCGAGACCTATATGGGCTTGGTCGAGACCGGAGTGGGACTGATCCCCGCTGGCGGCGGTGTCAAGGAAATGCTGATACGCGCCGTGAATCGAGTTCTTCAGGATAACGAGGCCGACCCCTTCATCAACGTAAAAGAGGTTTTCCTGAATATCGGCATGGCCAAGGTCTCGACCAGCGCCGATGAAGCCCGGAAGCTCGGATACCTTGCCGGGCAAGATTCCGTGACCATGAACCGTGACCGCCTGATGGAAGACGCGAAGCGAGTCGCCCTTGACCTGGTGAGCTTGGACTACCGGCCCGGCAAGCCCCGCGAGGACATTCTGGTGCTGGGCAAAGCGGCCTTTGCCAAAATGAAATTGGGCCTCCACTTAAACCGCCGGGCGGAATTCCTGAGCGACCATGACGTCACGGTTGGCACCCATTTGGCACGTGTCCTCAGCGGAGGAGGCGAATTCACCTCGGCTCAGCGGGTTTCCGAGCAGTATTTGCTCGATCTGGAGCGTGAGGCTTTTGTCAGCCTTTGCGGGCAAAAGAAAACCGTCGAGCGAATTCAATACATCTTAAAGAAGGGGAAGCCGTTGCGAAACTAAGTGGGCATTCCGGGTTTGGAGTGGAAGTCAGAAACCGGGACAGGCTTGACACCAGAGAGAAATAATATACTATTTAGTATATCATTTCGTGGCCACCGCTGGCATTCCACGGTCTGCGGCCGCGCCAACCATCATTCCCGCGCAAGCGGGAATGCTTGCGCATCTGGGGGCAAGATCCTATGGTCTGTTCTGACCCCTTTGATTGTCAACCGCGAGAGGGGAAATAGGAAACATGCCAAGGATGCCAAAAATAACGAAACGAACCGGAGAACATGCTGAAAATAAAGGATCCGCTCCGGTTCGTTTTGCAAGACAAACCGGAGGATGCGAAGTATCTGAACAAGAGTAATGGATATTGCAGAGTTGGGAGATCCCGTTGCAAACCGCTTTCTTGGATTAGCTGCCTTATCCTGAATCATAAAATCTTATGATTTAAGACTCATATCGGAGTGACTACTGAATGTTTCAAGATTTGAAATTGAAGTACAGATAGAAGGCAATGGACGTGGAGGTAAATATGAAAGAGGCTGTGATTGTTTCGATTGCACGGACGGCGGTCGGTAAGGCGCCCAAAGGGACATTGCGAAATACCCGGCCGGATGACATGGCCGCGACCGTGATTCAGGAATTGCTGCGCAGAGTCCCCCGGCTTGACCCGCAGGATGTTGAGGACGTGGTCCTGGGTTGTGCTATGCCGGAAGCGGAACAGGGAAACAACATGGCCCGCACAGCAGCCCTTCGAGCCGGACTTCCGGTCGATTGCTCGGCCATGACCATCAACCGTTTCTGTTCCTCTGGCCTGCAATCCATAGCCCTGGTCTCGGAGCGCATTATGGCGGGTTTGGGAGAAATCGCCATTGCTGGGGGCGCGGAGAGCATGAGCATGATCCCTATGGGGGGCTTCCATTTCTCGCCCAACCCTTCCTTGATGGAAAGCTATCCCGATTACTACCTGAGTATGGGATTGACGGCGGAAAATGTGGCGCGGAAGTACGAAGTGACCCGGGAGCAGGCGGACCAGTTCTCACTGCGCAGCCATCAATGCGCCCTTGCCGCCTTGGAAGCTGGAAAATTCAAGGATGAGGTTGTGCCTTTGGTGGTGGTGGAATGCAGCATGAACGGCCACAACAAGCCCCAGACCCGCAAAATTACCTTTTCAATGGACGAAGGACCTCGGCGAGATACTTCCCTGGAAGCGCTGGGCAAGCTGAGGCCGGTTTTTCACGCGCAGGGCAGGGTGACTGCGGGCAACGCATCGCAGATGAGTGACGGCGCGGCGGCAGCCGTTGTGATGTCCTCTGGTAAGGCGAAGGAGCTGGGCATTCCTCCACTCGCCCGGTTTGTGAGCTTCGCAACCGCCGGGACGCTTCCAGAGGAAATGGGAATGGGTCCGGTTTACGCCATCCCCAAAGCTTTGAAGCTTGCGGGCTTGAAACTCTCGGAAATTGAACTAGTAGAATTGAATGAAGCGTTTGCCGCCCAAGCCTTGGCCGTGATCAAAGTTGCGGGGCTTGACCCGGAGAAAACCAATGTCAACGGTGGCGCCGTGGCGTTGGGCCATCCCCTGGGCTGCACGGGCGCCAAGCTAACGGCAACCCTGCTCAACGAAATGAAGCGGCGTAACGCTCGTTATGGAATGGTCACCATGTGCATTGGCGGCGGCATGGGGGCTGCAGGAATCTTTGAGAATCTGCAGTAACCAGTGGGAGCAAATATGTCCATTGCGGTTCCAAGCGAAAAAAGCTGCACGAAGGGCGGTTCGTTCCTCATCGAGCAACGGCAGCCCTGCGACATCTTTACACCGGAGGATCTAACGGATCAGCACCACCTGATTGCGCAGACGGCGCAGCAGTTTGTGGACCAGGAAATTGTTCCGCGCATCCAGGAAATTGAACAGAAAAAGCCGGGTCTGCTGCGGGAGTTGATTAAGAAGGCTGCTGATCTGGGCCTTTGTGCAACCGACGTTCCACAAAAATATGGGGGCCTTGAACTGGACAAGATTTCTGCCGTCATCATTGCCGAAATTATGGCCCGGGACGGGGCGTGGGCAGCAACCGTCGGCGCGCAAAGCGGTATCGGAATCTTGCCGATTTCATTTTTTGGGACTGAGGCACAGAAGAAGAAGTATCTGCCAAAGCTGGCGAGCGGCGAATGGGTGGGCGCGTACTGCTTGAGTGAATCGAGCTCCGCTTCGGACGCCTTGCATTGCAAGACGAAAGCCACGCTGAGTCCGGATGGCCGGAGCTACATCCTGAATGGTTCGAAAATGTGGATCACCAACGGCGGCATCGCCGACATTTATGTGGTGTTTGCCAAGGTGGATGGCGAAAAATTCACCGCCTTTATCGTGGAGCGCGAATTTCCTGGGGTCTCTCCCGGAGCTGAAGAACATAAGATGGGGATTCGGGGCTCTTCCACCACGCCGCTGAATCTTGAGAACGTGCCGGTGCCGGTAGAGAATGTGCTCGGCGAAGTTGGCAAAGGGCACTACATCGCCTTCAACATTTTGAACATTGGCCGGCTGAAGCTGGGCGCGGGATGCGTGGGCGGCTCGAAAATTCTGATGGGTCCGGCCCTGAAATGGGCAAAGGAGCGCATTGCCTTCGGTCATCCGATCGCGGACTTCGGCCTTATTAAAGAAAAGCTGGGCGGCATGGTGGTGAAGATCTACGCCGGTGACACCATAGCCTTTCGTACCACGGGAATGATCGACCAACGGCTCGAAGGTGTGGACCACGGCGCATCCACAGCGGCCCGGCAAACTCTAGATGCCCTTCAGGAATATGCCGTGGAATGTTCGATTCTCAAAGTGATGGGAACGGAGACATTGGGCTGGGTGGTGGATGAGACGGTTCAAATTTATGGCGGCTATGGCTTCACCACGGATTACGAAATTGAGCGCGGATACCGCGATCAGCGTGTCAACCGCATTTTCGAAGGCACCAATGAGATTAACCGGCTGCTGATTGTGGACATGCTGCTGAAGCGGTCCATGAAGGGTGAGTTGGCGCTGATCCCTGCCGCCCGGAAACTACTGGATGAAGTGCTGGGCATGGACGCGGGCGCAGACTTCGATGACGATCAGCCGCTCGCCGCTGAAGCCAAGCTTGTAGAGGGCGCGAAAAAAGCGGCGTTGCTCGCGGCGGGGAGCGCGGTGGAGAGATATCTTCAGGCGCTTGCCGGGGAACAAGAGATCATCGGCGCTTTGAGCAACATGGTAATGGAAGTCTACGCCATGGAGAGTTGCCTGTTGCGCGCCCGCAAGAGGCTTTCACGTTCTTCCGCCGAAGCGGTCGCCACGGATCTGGCCGTTGCCACGTGTTACATCCACGAAGCTGCGGACCGTATGGAGATGGAAGGCCGGCGCATCTTGCCGCGCATTGCCGGGGGTGACACGCTTCGCTCCCAGCTTGCCCTGATGCGGCGATTTCTGAAACATACGCTGGTGGATACCATCGAATTGAAGCGCTTCATCGCCAATCGGGCTCTCCATCTTGGCCGCTATCCGTTCGCATGATCTGAAGTGGTGCGGCGCGGACGCGAAGCAACGCCGTCGTCACTCCCGCGAAAGCGGGAATCCATGCGATGCAAGGCAGCAACGTTTTCAGCAAACACTTATCGGGGCAAGCCCTGGAAGGCTCATAAACACAAGGTTTGCGAGAGTCATCGATCAACCCCAGTGCTCCACTCGTTATCCTGTATCGAGTGTGACCGCGCGGAGCTACGTTTTGTGTTTCTTCCGTCGAGTTTTCTTAGCATCGCGGCCAGCAGGCGCTGCATGGACGACTGCGGCGGGTTCGAGGTTTGCAAGCTCATGGGAAAGTTCGCGGATTGCGGGGTAAACCTTGCGGTAAATCTCGTATTGCCTGGAGTAGAACTCCACGTTTTCCGGAACAGGCTGAGTGGAGTTTTCCACTCGGATCGCCTCATTTGCGGCTTCTTCGACGGAGGAATAAATGCCGGCTCCTGCGCCCGCCAGCAGCGCCGCGCCGAAGGCCGATCCTTCCGGTTCGCGAAGGGTGACGATCTCCTTGCCGTAGATATCGGTCTGAATCTGCCTCCACAACGGACTGCGCGATCCTCCACCCGAAGCGCGAATCTGCACCACCGGAATTTTGAGCTCGGTGAAAATCTCGAGCGAATCCCGCAAGCTGTAGGCAACGCCTTCGAGGATCGAGCGGATCAAGTGTCCGCGGGTGTGCGCCGCCGTCAATCCGAACCACATGCCGCGCGCTTGGGGGTCGAGATGGGGCGTGCGCTCGCCCATGAGGTAAGGCAGGAAGAGCAGGCCGTCACTGCCTGCCGCGATAGGTTCCGCCTCGGCCAACAAAACTTCATAAGCGTCCACGCCAATTTGTCGCGCGTACCACGCTTCCGATTCTCCAAGTTGTTCTTTGAACCAGCGAAGCGAAAGGCCCGCGCCCTGCGTCACACCCATCACGTGCCACTTGCCGGGGACAGCGTGGCAGAAGGTGTGAATGCGGCCTTGGGGATCGAGCTTGGGCTTGTCCGTGTAAGAGAAAATCACGCCGGAAGTCCCGAGCGTGGCGGAAGTAAGTCCTGAGCGGACGATGCCATTGCCCACGGCGCTGGCGGCTTGATCGCCTGCACCCGCCACCACTGGCGTGCCCGCTCGGAGTCCCGTCACCAGCGCCGCTTCCGTGCTGATGGCGCCGGTGATTACCGGCGACTCATAAGCTTTGGGAAGGAGCGACGCATCCACTTGCAGAAGTTCCAGCATTTCCTGCGACCAACGGCGATGCGTGACGTCGAACAGAAGCGTTCCCGAGGCGTCGGAAACATCCGTGGCATATTCGCCGGTCATGCGCAGGCGGACATAATCCTTCGGCAGAAGGAAGTGAGCCGCCCGCTCGAAGACCGCCGGCTCGTTGTCCCGCACCCAAAGCATCTTGGGGGCGCTGAAACCAGTCAGCGCCGGGTTGGACGCCAGGCGGATCAGGCGTTCCGCCCCGGCCTTGTTCGTGATCCATTCACATTGCTGCTGGCTCCTCTGGTCGCACCAGAGCAGCGCTTGCCGCAGGACGGTGTTGACCTTGTCCAGCAAAACCACGCCGTGCATTTGCCCGGAGAAACCAATACCCTTGATTTGTGCTCCGGTCACGCCGGACTGTTGGAGTGAACCACGAACCGCGCCGATCGTGGCTTTCCACCAGTCCTCGGGATCTTGCTCCGCCCATCCGGGCTTGGGCATTCGCATCGGTTGATGATCCACCGTGGCGGCGCCCGCCACGCGGCCGTCCGGGCGCACAATAACGGCGCGCGTACCCGTGGTGCCAACGTCGATCCCCATCATGTAGGACATAACGCATGAACCCGGTGAGTTGCCGTTGGGACACGGTCTTAACTGGCCCCGACGGTCGTCGCAAAAACCTTCCGGAATTATCCTGCAACAGTAATTCAGGAAGCCAATTTAGCGGGGCTTCTCCCACCGTCCGCTTTTTGCAGAGCGCTCAATCGCATCCAGCACCGCCTGATCCTTAACGCCGTCGTAAAAATTTGGATCGGGCAAACGGTCCTTTTCGAGCGCCACCATGAAATCGTGAATGGCGTGAACAAACGTGTGCTCATAGCCAATGATGTGTCCCGGCGGCCACCACGCGCCGGCGTAAGGGTGAACCGATTCCGTCACGTTGATGTTCTTGAATCCCTGGCCGGCCTGCGGCTCGGTGTTGTCATAAAACTCCAGTTCGTCCATGCGCTCCAGGTTGAAGGCCAGGCTTCCCTTGCTGCCATAGATTTGAAGCGTATTGTAGTTCCTGCGCCCGCCGCAAAAGCGGGACGATTCGAACACGCCCACGCTGCCGTTCTTGAAAGTAGTCAGAAAATTCGTGTCGTCATCCACGGTCACACGCCCTTTACCTTTTTTTGCCTCTGCTTTCAGCCCCCCCATCGCGCCGGGAAGTGGGCGCTCCTTAATGAAGGTGGTCATTTGCGCCGTGACTGATTGAATGTCGCCGTTCAGGTAGCGCGCCAAGTCCACCGCATGGGAGCCAATATCCCCCAGCGCGCCGCTGCCGGAGATTTTCTTTTCGAGCCGCCATATCAGGGGGAAGTTGGGATCGACGATCCAATCCTGCAAGTAAGCGCCATGATAATGGTAGACGCGGCCCAGCCGCCCTTCTTCGATCATCTGCTTGGCAAAGGCGATGGCCGGAATCTTGCGGTAGTTGTGCATCACCATGTGTTTGACGCCGGCCTTTTCAACGGCCCGCAGCATTTCCTTGGATTCCGGCAGCGTATTAGCCAGCGGCTTTTCAGAAATGACGTGTTTCCCGGCCGCCGCAGCGGCTACGGCGATGGGACAGTGCAGATTGCCCGGCGTGCAAATGTCCACCACGTCAATGTCCTCGCGGGTGACGGCTCGTCTCCAATCGGTTTCCACTTCGTCCCAGCCAAACTGCCGTGCCGCCGCTTCCGCCGCCTGGCGATCTCGCCCGCAGAGCACCTTCATCCGCGGCTCGAACTTCCCGGGGAAAAAATGCCCCACTTGCCGGTAGGCGTTGGAGTGCGCCTTGCCCATGAACTTGTAGCCGATCATCGCAACGTTAACTTGGGGCATCGAACCATCCTCCCGGTGTTCTCCTGTGATTGCGCCCGTTCACGCCCACCAAATTTCCTGGACTTTTTCCTTAATCACAAGCTGATTCAAAAACGCGGCAGCCTTGCTCAATCCTTCGTCCACCGACATCAGGCTGTCTTCATGCTCGATGGAAAGCACGTCGTCGTAGCCGATCATTTGCAAGGTGGAGATAAAATCGCCCCAGAAGTCCGGCCCATGCCCGTAACCCACGGTGCGGAAGATCCAGGAGCGGTTCTTTTCATCGCGGTAGGGCTTGATATCCAGAACGCCGTTCACCTTGTAATTCATCTCGTACATGCGCGTGTCCTTGGCATGGACGTGGAACACGGCCTCGCCAAGCTGCCGGATGGCCGCACAGGGATCGATGCCCTGCCAAAACATATGGCTGGGGTCAAAATTACAGCCCACCGCGGGTCCGGCCTCAGCCCGCAGCTTCAGCATACTTTCGGGAGAGTAGGCGGCAAATCCCGGGTGCATTTCAATCGCGATCTTGACTCCGTGATTTTCAGCGAACTTCCCGTGCTTCTTCCAATATGGGATGACTTTCTTCTCCCATTGCCACTTGAGCACATCGAGATAATCCGGGGGCCACGGCGTAGTGACCCAGTTGGGAAATTTCGATTGCTCGGAGTCTCCAGGACAACCGGAAAAATCGATCACCCGCGTCACGCCCAGCTTCTCTGCTAAAAGCACGGTCTTGCGGCTGACCTCGGCATTGCTCTCCGCAAAGGTTTTGTTCGGGTGCAGCGCGTTCCCGTGACAACTGAGCGCGCTGATCGTAATCCCCTGATCGTCCAGCCGCTGCTTGAACTCCTTGAGCTTGGCGGGCGCGCTCAGCCATTCCAGTTTCAGGTGAGGATCGCCCGGGTAATTGCCCGTACCAATTTCAACGGTGCGAATGCCGAGCGGCTTGATCTTGCGAATCACTTCGTCCAGAGTCAGCTTGCCAAACAGTGCTGTGAAAAGTCCTATTTTCATGGACACTCTCCCTTCTAGGATTGTAGTGCCTGCAGACCGCCGGAGCAGCATCAGTCCAAGTTCCCCACGCTCCGCAAATCCCCGGCATCGACAAGAGATAAGAGGCTAAATCTATAGTTCACTGCCGATGCCGTCAACTGAAAAATCTCTGGGCAGTATAGAAACTTAAGCTGCGCTTCGGGTTCTGCCCGCATTCTGCAATTTTTCAGGCAGCGGGTAGTGGCGCAATTTGCTGTAGCGGCGCTCGGAGCTTGCCCTGACAGGGAGCGCCGGAATCCATTGAGAAATAAAGTTCGGCGGTCACAGACCGCCGCTACAGCAAGCGAATGACGCCACCACCCGGCGGCGCTTGCGGTTGACACGATTTTGGCGGCGTGTAAGACTACTGAATGTTGGAGCGTTCCGGCGCGGGTTTCTCCTTTCCCGGATCGTCCTTGTTGGCGGAACGCTTTAGGCTTAAGGATGCGCCCGTAGCTCAGCTGGATAGAGCACTTGCCTACGAAGCAAGGGGTCGGG
>CALCEB010000120.1 GCA_937900045.1 uncultured Acidobacteriota bacterium | reverse complement strand
CTCAAATATGTATCGCCTCATCCACCACAGCGTGAGCGGCTTCGAGCAAGGCCTCGGTCAGTGTGGGGTGAGGATGGATGGAGTGGGCAAGGTCTTCCGCCGTCGCCTCCAGGCGCATTGCCACCACCGCCTCGGCAATCATCTCCGTGACCCGAGTGCCAATCATATGGACACCTAAAATCTCGCCATATTGTTCCTCGCTCACGATTTTTACGAATCCTTCGCGGCTTCCCAATATGGCAGCCTTGCTGTTGGCGGAAAACGGGAATCTGCCCACCCGGACCTTGAAGCCCGTTTCGCGCGCCTGCCGCTCTGTCATGCCCACGCTTGAAACTTCCGGCTCACAGTACGTGCAATTGGGGACGTGAAGATAGTTAATCGGCTCGACGGGCTGGCCGGCCGCATGGGTCACGGCGATGATGCCTTCCATATGGCCCACGTGCGCCAGAAGCGGACTTCCGGCCACGATGTCGCCAATCGCATAAACTCCCAGTTCATCCGTCTGCATGTTTCCGCTCACTTTTACAAAACCCCGCTCCAATTGTACCCGGGAACTTTCCAATCCGATTCCCTGGGTATTCGGCGAGCGTCCCACCGCAACCAGCAATGTTTCCGCATCTATGCGGCCCGGCTTCCCGTCCGGGCCGGAATATTCCAAGGAGATTCCTTTCGAATTCTTTGTGGTTTTCTCAACACGGGCTTGCGTGAGTATCTGGATCCCTTGCTTGCGGAATGACTTTTCGAGTTCGGCCGACACTTCCTCGTCCTCAAGAGGCACGATGCGAGGCAGCATTTCCAGGATGGTCACCTGGGTCCCCAAACGCTGGAAGATGGATGCGAATTCCACCCCCACGGCGCCGGCCCCAATGATCACCATCGACTTGGGAATCTCTTTTAGCGCCAGGATTTCTTTGTTGGTGAGGACGGTTCGTACATCCGGTTGAAGACCGGGCAGCATTTTAGCCTCCGAACCGGTGGCCAGCACAATGTTGTTGGCGCTGAGCTCGCGCCCCGGGGCTTTGCCAACAGTCACCTGGATTTTGCCAGGGCCGGCAAGCTTCCCAAAACCTCGAATCATCTCCACATGGTTTTTCTTGAGGAGGTATTCGACGCCTTGCGCAAGCTTTTTGACGATTTTATTTTTGCGCATCTGAACGGCTTCCCAATCCAGGCTGAAGCCTTTGACGTTGATGCCAAATTCGCGGGCATTTTTGACGGCATCGTAAACTTCCGTGTTAAAAAGGAGTGCCTTGGTGGGAATGCAGCCCCAGTGGAGGCAGGTTCCACCAAACTTATCGTCCTTCTCGATGATGGCCGTCTTCAAACCCAACTGCCCGGCGCGAATGGCCGCTACGTATCCGCCCGGTCCACTGCCGATGACGGCAAGGTCAAAAGTTAAATTCTCCGCCAAGTTGCATTCCTCCGCCGAAAGTGGCTGTGTCCTGGGACATGCCGGTAATAAAGGCTCAGCTCAACATCCAGACTGTGTGAAGATCCCGCTCTCTGTGTTATTGTGGTGCACGGAACCTACCGGCCGTGACGGCGCTGGAACAATGGGAAGAACAAGGCCGGCGGTCAAAAGCCACAGCTACAGCCGTGATTGTCACACAACCTATCCTGCCCCCATTCCAAAAGCATCATCTTATCCTATGGTACTAAGGCGGACAAGCGCACGCTGCTCTCGAAGGTGGATCTGCGTCCGTTAGCGGCGCTCTGGGAGCCCGGAAAACTGCGGGGAAATAGAGTTCGGCAGTCATAGGCCGCCACTACAGCAGCAGGGTTGCGGCAGCGGCGCGCAGCTTTACGGCGTCCTCAAGTCCGGAAAACTCAGGTATCATGAATGGGTAGGCCACAGCTCCAACACCCCAGCGGCACAGACAGGCAATGGGAAGCTGCGCCGGAAAGCGAAATTGAACAATCCGCTCTCAGTCCTCAACTTGAACCAACCCGCAACAACACTGGAGAGGCGTCCGGGAGCCGAATTGCCCCGGCGCCGCAAGCGAGTGCTCCTCCGTAGCCTGCGCTACCTCTTCACCACCGAGGTTCATGTCTACGCCTCTTCGATTGCGGCGAACGCCTTGCTTGCATTCTTTCCTTTCATGCTTTTGATGCTGACCATCTGCCTGCGATGGTTACACTGGGACGTGGCCTATGGGGTGGTGCTCGAGTGGCTGCGCGCCAATCTGCCGGCCGGCGCGAATTTCGTAATCCGCAATTTGGTGGTTCTTGCGGTAGGCCACCGCAGGTTGCAGATCATTTCCGCCCTGATGCTCCTTTTTACCTGTACCGGCATTTTCATGCCTGTCGAGATTGCGCTGAACCGGGCTTGGGGGTTTGGCAAGAACCGGAGCTTTGTCCGGAACCAACTGGTCTCAATGGGCCTTGCCCTGGCTTGCGGCGCACTGGCCTTCCTCACCATCATGGGGACGGCGCTTGCTCAATCGGCGCTTCGAATGGATTCCCGCATGCCACTGGACCACGGACTGTGGGGAGCTTGGTTCCAGGTCATGCTGCAAATCATTACGCTTCCCTGCATCATTTCCATCCTTTTTCTGGTCTATTATTTTCTTCCCAATGGCCCCGTGCCTGCGGGCCACGCCCTTGCCACGGCCATCATCGTTTCCATCCTGTGCCTGGGAGGCAGGTTTGTGTATACATTGAGCCTGCCGTTCCTTCGCTTCCGTGATGTCTATGGCCCGTTCGCTCTATCGGCCACACTTCTGATCTGGGCCTTCGCGGGAGCTTTGGCGGTGCTGTGGGGCGCTCGAATCTCCGCGCAAATCTCGTTTGGCGATGCGGAAGACTAAAGGCATTTCAATTGCCAAGCCAATGAGCTTCAGGGCCAATTCGTCGTCTTCCAGATCGGGACGCGCAGACCTTTTCACCATCAAATTGCAGTAACATTCAAGAAGCGGAGAATTCACTTACGGATGGCGCAACACCTCAATACCATGAACACGGTTCGAGCGCTTCGGCAAGCTCTCGCCAAAAGCCGGGCGGAATACGAAGACGGATTACGCAAGATGCCGTTGGGGGATGGTCCCATCTTCATCATCGCCGACGGTCCCAGCAACCTCGTAGGACAAACCGCTGCACTCTCCTTTGAAAGTCTGGCAGGGCGGCCCTGCATGGTACGGTCTTTCGGGGAGTTCAGCGCCTATGATCTTCCCCTCCTTCATCCGCACACTCCCGTCCTGGCGATATCGCTTTCACCGGAGACAGAATTCGCCGTCGAAATCTTCGGGGGCGCCAAACGCCGGGGAGCGTGGTTGATGGTCCTCGCCAGCGATCCCCGCAATCCACTCACCGCTGTTGCGGACGAGGTGTTCCTGTTGCGGCTTGACGTTGAGGACCGCTATACGGAACAAAGCCTGCTCTGTGCCCATGCCGTGGCAGGCGGTCTCGGCCTTTACGCCGGCCTCATCTTCAAGCCGCAACAGTCTCAACGGGAACGCCTGTTTTCGCACATGGAAGACTTGCCGGAAAATCTGGACCAGGTATTCGGCCACTTATCGCATGGCGTCCGGCAAATGATCGAGGAGATCCAGCAGCTTCGACGCATCCTAATTCTGGGCTTCGGGTTTTCACGGCCCGCCGCTGCACAAGGAGCGGTTTGGGCGGGGAGAGCCTTGGGACTGTGGACGCAGGGTGGAAGCCCGGCCGAATTCCCTGCTTCAATACCGGACGACTGTGACGAGGGGACCGGCATTATTTTTCTTTCAGGGTCTCAATCACCGCATAAGAAACTCATCCATCAACTCGCCGAAGAAGTGGAGCGAAAGAAATCCATCATCCTGGCCATAACCGACGGCGGTGACTCTGAGATCATCCGCCACGCCCGGTTTTCCCTTCTGATCCCTCCCGTTCATGAGATGGCCGGAGCGGTGCTGCAGATGGCTATCATGCAGTGGATGGCCTCGTTGGCCAAACACGAACCGCAAAAGGCTACCTAAATTCTTCGCCGGGCCTGATCGGGCCTTAACCTTCAGGACCGGGGATTGACCAGCATGCAAGAAGGCCCCGTGGGAACGCTATCCACAAAGTGAAAAATCGCTCAGTAAGTATTTTTATATATATTGACGTATTAGTTTATTTCTGATTTATTAATGACATGCAAATTGGAAAACGGCTCAGAGCGCTTCGGCTTGCAAAAGGCCTGTCTCAAGGGGATATCGAACGCCGCTCTGGCCTTTTGAGATCGTACATTTCTCGCGTCGAGGGAGGATATACTTCACCAACTCTACAAACCCTCGAAAAATTTGCAGACTCAATGGGGATGGAAGCCTATCAAATCCTTTTTCCGGACCCTGGCCGCCCCCGCAGACCCAGCATGAATTCCCATCCGCCCCTCTCCGATTCCGCGAAGAAGCTGGTGAGGCTTTACGACGGGATGAGCAGGAACGACCGGAAACTTCTCCTCACCCTTGCCGCCAAGCTGGCCAACGGCTGATTGCACCGGCGGCTCGTCCTTCGCCGAAGCCCGGCACGGTTCACTGAGGCAGGATTATTCACGATGTTTTACTCGAAAACCGCCAGGGCGCCTTTGTAACGCCGCTGTCCCGGCGGCATTTGCCGTCGCTGCGGGCGCATTGTCCGGCAATTCCGCAAGCGCAAAGCTAAAGCTTTTTCAGCATCACCTTGATCCCCTTGCGAGGGCGCAAAGTGAGTGATGGGCTGAGCGCCACCTTGTGATTGGGGACGAGGGTGACCGAGAATTTTTGGGCGATCGTCGCCAGTACCAGCGGCACCTCGGTCAGGGCAAAAGCATTGCCAATACAGATGCGCGGACCCGCTCCAAGCGGTATATACGCACATCGCGGAAGCTTTTTCTCAAAATTGTTATTCCAGCGTTCAGGCCAGAAAACTTCGGGGTCTTCGTAGTAACGAGGGTCGCGGTGGACGGACCATTGAAAGATGGCAACCGTAGAGCCCTTGGGAATCGTATATCCACCAATTTCCACGTCGTTCAATGACTCACGAACAATGCCATAAGCAGGCGGGTAAAGGCGCAGAGACTCTTTCACGATCCAATCGGTATAAGTGAGTTTGGGAAGATCCTCAGCAACCGGGGCGCGGCCCGCCAGCACCGCGTTGAGCTCCTCAGCGAGCTTGGCGGCCACTTGAGGGTGCTGCGCGAGGAGGAACCAGGTCCAGGAGAGGGCGAGCGCCGTGGTTTCGTGACCCGTAAAGAAAAGGGTCATGATTTCGTCTCGCACCTGAGTTTCCGTCATTCGGGTGCCGTCTTCGTCCTGGACGCGCAAGAGGGACGAAAGAATATCGCCCTTGTCGCCGCTCTGGGTGAGCCGCTCATGAATGACGCGCCCGACGATCTGGTCAAGGCGCCGGATGGCATTGCGATAGCGGATATTACCGGGCGTGGGAAGCCAATCGGGAATCACGTAAAGGCCAAAGCGGTCATCAAACTGGTCAAAAAAGATGCGGAGCGCTTCTCCAGCCTCGCGCGTGTCCGACGTAAGATCATTCCCCAAGAGCACCTGAGAAATAATCTCCATCGTCAAGTTGGTCATGTCCTCATGGATGTCCCGAACCTCACCGTCCTTCCACGTTTCGAGCATCCGGTCCGTATAATCCATCATGGTTTTGGCATAACCGGCGATCCGGGAATGATGAAATGCGGGCTGGAGCAGACGGCGTTGGCGCAGCCAGAAGCTCCCCTCGCTGGTCAACAACCCCTGCCCAAGGAGGGCGCGGCTTTCCCTCAGAAAAACTGATTTGATGAAATTGCTGTTCTTCGTAATCAGAACAGTCTCAATGTCGTCCGGATTGCTAACAATGTATGCCGGGATGTTGACAACGCGGACGTAGCAGACATCGCCGTACTCCTTCACACATCGGGTGAGAAAGTCCAACTCGTCGCGGCGAATCTCAGGAAGCGACCCGAGCAAAAAATGTCCTTCCGGTCCGGGGGGTAGGGTGGATGTTCCCATTCATCAATCTCCATCTGGCTTCGGAATGTGGTCCAAATCTATAGATTTTATCATGTGCCAATAGGATGCGCCAAATTGGAACTTGTTTGCATGGCCAAATTGATGGGACAAAATAGGGATTCTTGTCCCTTAATGGGGGAAACCAATGGGGAAAATCTGGCCTCAGCAAGCCCCAAGGAAGCCAGTGGCCCGTCAAGCGGACTGCGGAGAAAGTAATGGCGCGCCTGGAGGGACTCGAACCCCCGACCTACAGATTCGAAGTCTGCCGCTCTATCCAACTGAGCTACAGGCGCGCGAATAAGCTTTCATAGCAACATACTACGAACTAGCATTGACCCGCCACTTGAAACTTGGGCAGTGTCTCAGTTTCTTTGCTGTAGCGGCGCTCTATGAGCGCCGCTACAGCAAACTGCGTCACTACCGAAACTTGCTGCAAGACCCGTGAAGGGTCCAGCATCAGACCGGCGGCCGGACTTTCGCGCCGCAGCTCCAGCGCCCTTGCGTGAATGGGCCAGTTCCACGACAATTGGGATTCTCACTCTTCAGCAACGTCTGTGCCAGAGAGCGCGGCCTGAAGAGCGGATGGAGAGACCGTTCATAAAATTGTCCGGAGACTCATGGGAAAGCCCAAGCGAAGCCAATCCGCGAAGATTGATGCGAAGTACAGTTGTTTCCGTCTCAGAGTGGGACGTTCGAAAATTCAAGGCTGGGGCGTCTACGCCGGAGAGAGGATACCGCCCGGCCGCAAGGTGATCGAATACATCGGAGAGAAAGTCCCCCACAGCGATGAGAAACGGCTTGAAGAGTCCTTGTATCTCTTCATCCTGAACGACCATTGGATGATTGACGGCGCCGTCGGGGGATCAGGCGCTGAGCTCATCAATCATTCCTGCGATCCGAATTTGGTTACGCGGATACTGAAAGGACATATTCTCTATTTCAGCCGCCGCTGGATCGAAAAAGGCGAGGAACTGACCGTCGATTATAACTACGATGATACCGACGATACGATGATCTGCCGATGCGGCTCAAAACAGTGCCGGGGGACGATTAATATCAAATGAGGTCAACCGGAGTGGGACCTCAAACCGTGCTCTGCCGTTGAAATTCACTGCGGCCACTCCAGACGACAACTCCGGCGCCTGCGGCCATGCACAGCGCTCCATATAGAAACGCCAGGACCGGAGAGACTCTTGACCAGAGCAAACCCACCAGGACACTGGCCAGGAGATCGCCCACGCCGTTGACCGCGCCCAACAAGCCGAAGGCGGACCCGTGCCGGTCGTCATCCTCAACCAGGTCTGCAGTGATGGCGTCCTCCAGGGAGTCATAGACGGCGATGGAAACACCGGCGAGGGCAAACAGCAGCAGAAGGAATGGAATGCTGCGAATCGCAGCGTGAAATGCAACCGCAAAGCCGGTCGCTGAGAGTCCGCCGCAGCAATAGCCGGCGGCAAGCAGACCCCGGCGGCCCATGCGATCGGATATCGCTCCGACTGGATAAGACGTTGCGGCGTAGAAGATGTTGTGGCCCACATAAAGCATCCCAGCCACCGCCGTGGCCCGCGGGATGCCGAAGCGGGGAATGAGGAGCCGGGTTGCAGCCAGAATCATCAGGGTGCGCGCGTAATCTCCCATTCCAAACAATCCAACCCCCGCCAAAAAGCGCCAGAAAGAAGCAGGCCAGCGCCGCAGGGCGCTCATGAATTTACCGGGCGCCGGCGAACGGGGAATCTCATGGATCATCATCGCAAAAGCCAGCGCCGATCCAACGCCAGGAATCAGGCTGATGAGGAAAACCTTGCGGAAGGCGAGGCCAGCGCCAACATGTCGCGCTTCAAAATGAGTGAGCAGAGCAACGCTGAGCAGCGGCCCGATAACGGCGCCGATCGTATCTCCCGCCCGCTCGAACCCAAACGCCTTGCCCCGGTCTTCCGCCGAAACGGAAGATGCCAGGATGGCCTTCTTTGCCGGACTGCGAATGCCCCGGCCAAACCAGCCCAGGGCGCGTGAAAACAAGATCAGGGGCCATCCCACAGCTAGAGCGAACAGGCCGTTGGTGGCTCCCGTCAACACGTAGCCGCTGACGGCCAGAGGCTTGCGCCGGCTCAGACGGTCCGACAGCCATCCTCCGCCCAGCTTGACAAAACTGGCAATCGAGTCCGCGATCCCTTCCACAACGCCCAAGGTCCCGGCTGAAAGCCCCAGGACGGTCAGGAACCCTGGCAGCAAAGCCGTGACCATTTCATGGCCAATATCGGAAAGCAGGCTGACGAAGCCCATGCCCACGACGGTGCGGTTGAACACCGCGGGTTTTGAGGGTGCGGTCAGAACAGGCGGCAAGGGCTGGCCCATAGCTGTTGGAAGCTGGGAAGAGGCGGGGTGGTAACGCTTCGCCCCATTCCGGAATGAATGTTCATGGCAACCACCTGCGCTGGAGGATTTCCACAGACCGTTCCTGCCAGTGGAATATTCTTTGGAGCGAGGTCAAGCCTGGCTTCTGAAGTCCTCACTCTTCAGATGCCGCGGCGACCGGAGCGGGAATTCGTTCCTTCACTTCGATCACCGGAGATCCGGCCGGCCTCGCTTTTTCGCTGGAAGCCGCCTCCAGGGCAGCCGGGCGTTCTCGAATCCTTCCATCCAGCACCCGGGCCACGCCCAACTTGAGCTGGGCGAAGATGGTCCGAACATCTGCTGAGGCATCGATCACTTCAAAATCATATTCCTGCGCCAACGTATCAAACTGAGCGAGGAGCGAGCTTTGATACTTGCGGAAACTCTCATACATATCCTCGCTGGGATGAAGATCCATGCCGGATTCCCAGTAGTCGAACCCCCGGGAGAAAACCACACGCGGAATCAAATCATCCACGCCAATGCGAAGATAGAACACGGCATCCGGCTTGAGGGCATAGTTATAAATACTGCGAATCCAGGCGGGGTCCAGCCCGCGCACCATGGCCCGCGCCATGAGTGAATAAATATAGCGGTCGGTAAGCACCACGAAACCGGCGCGTAGAGCTGGGATAATCTGGTTCTTCAGCCGGTCGGCAAAATCCGTGGCGTAGAACAGCGTCAAGGTAATCCGGCCGAGGGTGTGGCCCTCCTTGGCTTTTTTGATGCCTTTTCCGGCGAGTTCCGAGCGCGTGATGCCGGTGTCCACCACGGCGTGGCCCTGCTGCTCAAGCCACGGCCTGAGCAGATTAAGCTGGGTCGAGCGGCCCACGCCGTCCGTCCCTTCGATCACGATCAATTTTCCTGTTAAATCGGCCAGATCGATTCCTGGCAAAAGCACTCCGTAGGTTTCTCTCAAGGCGCCACCCTCAACCTCTTGGCTTGGGTCAATCGTCCCCTGACAATCTGGCGCATTTGAGATTGCTGCGCCTCAATCGGCAAGGCCGCGTCAATCACCATCAAGTCAAACTCCGCGATCATCTTTTCGTACTCATCCAGAATGCGCCCTTGAAACAGGTGGAAACTCTCATCGGGGTCCTCGCTCAGGTCCAGGTCCATTCCGGCCTCATAATATTTGAATCCATTCCGGCCCACCAGGATGCGCTTCATCGCCACTTCCAACGATACCCGGAAATAAAAAGCCACGGTGGGCTTCACCGCAAAGGCATAGAGCTCGCGCACCCACTTGGGTTCCATGCCTCGCACCACATCGCGGGCGAAGGCCGTATAGATGTAGCGGTCGCACAGCACCACCGCCCCGGCCTTGAGCAGCGGAATGATGTTGTGCTCCATGCGATCGGCGAAGTCGGTGGCGTGGATCAGGCTGAAGGTGGAGGGGGCCAGCATTTGCTTCTTTTTGCCCCGCCGCGTGATGTCGCGGACCAGCGGCGATGAATTCCATTCGCTGAATACCACGCCGTAGCCTTCCGACTTCAACCACTCATTGAGGAGCATGATTTGAGTGGACTTCCCGGACCCATCAATACCTTCAACCACAAAGAGTTTTCCAGGAAACCGGTGCTCGCCGTACCGTTTCAATCGTTACTCCCGTTCTTCCACTAAAACAACTCTGACTAAGAAGTTATCACAACCGGTATCCAGAGGAAAGTTGGCCCCCGCAAGGGTAGTGGCGCAGTTCGCTATAGTGGGGCTCGGAGCTTGCCGTGACAGGGGGCGCCGGAAACCGTTGAGAAATAAAGTTCGGCGGTCATAGACCGCCGCTACAGCAAACCAACTTCGCCACTATCACCGCAAGGAGAATGTTGCAGTCCTGTTACTGTGGCGGCGGATGAACTTGACCTGTCACTCCTATGCTCGTTCTTTTCCCTTTTCCAATGATCGCGCAAACCGCACGGCGTCAAACCCGAAGCGGTCCCGCAATTGATCGGCGGTTTCGAGGGCCCGGCCCATTTTCTGCTCGCGCTCACGATCGAGCAGACTCGCCTGGCGCATTTCCGTAGCCAGGTTGGAGGCGCGCACACCCAGCAGCCGGACCTTCTGGCTGCGATCGTACGTGGCCTGGAAGAGTTCGAGAGCCGCTCTATAAATCTCGTGGTCGAAACCCGTTGCCTGGGGGAGTGTGCGCTCCCGCGAAACGGTCTGGAAGTTCGAGTATCGAAGCTTCAGCCCGATGGTGCGAGCCATGTAACGGTGGTGGCGAAGCCGGTGGCCGAGACGCTGCGAAAGCCCGGAAAGGGTTTGCTGAATGGTTTCGAGATCGGCGACATCAATGGAGAATGTCGTCTCGTGGCTAATGGATCGAGCCTCCTCATGCCACGCGTAAGCTTCAATATCCTGACCGAAAGCCTTGCGATGAAGCCATTCTCCAAATTTGCCGAACTGTTGTTGGAGTTTTTCCGGGCTCTGCCGTTGTACGTCGCCGATCGTTTTGATACCCAAAGCCTGGAGCTTGGGTTCGCTGACTTTGCCCACTCCCGGCATGCGGCGAATGGGTAGCGGCGCCAGAAACGCCGCCTCACAGCCCGAAAAAATGCAAAGCAAACCGTGCGGCTTGGCCTGGTCTGACGCAATTTTAGAAACGATGTGCGAGCCCGACGCGCCCACGGAGCAGCGCAATCCTGTCGCCTGTTTCACGGTCCGGATCAGAGTGTCCGCGGCGCGCAGCAAGGGGCCGTGCAACCGCTCGCAGCCCGTGAGATCGAGATAGGCTTCATCTACGCTCACCATCTCAACCACCGGAGTGAATCCCAGGAAAATCTGGTGAATCTTGTGGGAATACTCGCCGTATTTGTCGTAGCGCCCCCGCAGAAAAATCGCTTTCGGGCAAAGCCGTTTCGCCTGTTGCAGCGGCATCGCCGAATGCACGCCGAACTTGCGGGCCTCGTAGCTTGCGGACGCCACCACGCCACGGCCCTCCGGGTCGCCTCCGACAATCACCGCCTTGCCGGTAAGCGAGGGATCTTCCAGTTCCTCAACGGAAACATAGAAAGCGTCCATATCGACATGGAGGATTTGGCGGGTCATAGCTCCATGATACCTCGGACGGCGTTAGTCAGCCGAGCCTCCAGTGCTGTCATTCAGGGGCGATCGTAGCGAAGAATCACTGTATTTGACGTCTTCTTCGGCAGCGAACGAACTGGAGATGCTTCGCGGCGCTTACCCTGAGCAGAAATACCGAGATCCTTCACTTCGCTCAGGATGACGGCGAAGGGCTCAGGATAACAGGCGAGGACTCAGAATGACAGGCTGGCCGCCCGAAGGTAGAAACTTCAGTCGGTGCTCATCGAGCGCCGAAAGATATTGAAGATTAAAGGTCGGCGGCCAGAGGCCGCCGCTACAGCAGCGAAAATGTACCACTTCCGATTATGCCAGAAACTCGCTTTTTTACAGGTTTACAGTGGATCGTGATCTTATTCCGTTCACCATTTCGACCTTGCCACTGCGGGCTTTTCATTCAGGAAGCTTTGACCCAAGAATCAATTCCTGGTCAAACGGGTCTGCGGATTTTCCGACTCATCCAGTTGCGGACTTTTTGTGGATGGATGGTCCGCAAAGACTGAATCGATTGTCTCAAACATTTCCCGAGCGTTAATCGGCTTGGCAAGGTACTCGTCCATACCCGCGGCAAGGCAACGTTCGCGGTCTCCCTTCATGGCATGGGCCGTCATGGCAATAAGAGGAAGATGATTCCCCGTTGAGGTCTCGGTTGCCCGGATGGTTTGAGCCAACTCCAGCCCGTCCATCCCGGCCATCTGCACATCCAAAATGGCAAGGTCGAAGCGCCTCTTCTCGATGGTTGCTAAAGCTTCAGAGCCGTTGGTTACACAACAGACCACATGGCCCCGTTTCTCCAGAAGCCTTGCCGCCAGGAGGGTATTGACGGGATTGTCCTCAACCAGAAGAATTTGCAGGCTTCTACGTGTTTCGCGCAGGGAGTGGCGCGTCACGAGATTAGGGCCAGAAGGCGCCGGACCGTTTATCTCCAACACGCGCAGGATCGCATCCAGCAATTCGGACTCCCGCACGGGCTTTGTCAAATACGCTCCGATGCCAAGCTCGCGGCAACGCGCCGCATCCCCACGCTGGCCGCTTGAGCTGATCATCATGACCACCGGCGCATCAAGATAAGCCTCCTGCTTGATTCGTTCTGCCAGCATGAAGCCGTCCACGCCGGGCATCTGCGCATCCGTCAGGACAATGCGGAAATGCTGTGCGGCGCTTTGAGCTTGGTGTATAGCTTTTAGGGCATCTTCCGCTCCCGCTGCCAGATCAACCGTCAAGCCCCAGCCCCTCAGCACTTCTCCCAGGTAGCGGCGGTTCGTGGCGTTATCATCCACCAACAGGATTCGGATTCCCGCCAGGCTGGTGGACGCAGGAGCCGGGCTGCGCAAGGCCGCCGCGGGCGGCTCCGCTTTCCCGAAGTGGGCCGTGAAGTGAAACTTGCTACCGATTCCCATTTCACTTTCCACCCAGATGCGGCCCTGCATCATCTCCACCAGCCGGGCGGAGATGGTCAGGCCTAATCCGGTGCCACCAAACCTGCGGGTGGTGGAACTGTCAGCCTGGGCAAAAGCCTCAAAAATGACTTGCTGCTTCTCTTTTGGGATGCCAATTCCCGTGTCCTGCACGATAAAGTGTAGGAGCAGGCCGTCCTCGCGCCTTGATTCCATTTCAATGCGCAGCACGATTTCGCCTTGGCTGGTAAACTTGGTGGCATTTCCCACCAAGTTTACGATGATTTGGCGCAGCCGCGCCGGGTCGCCTCTCACGAATTCCGGCACGTCCGGGTCGATGGCCATGACCAGTTCCAAACCCTTCTGATGCGCCGCCGGGGCCAGCAATCTCGCCGTCTCTCCCAAACTGTCGCGCAAATTGAAATCAATCGGATCCAGACTCATCTTCCCGGCATCAATCTTAGAGAAATCCAAAATGTCGTTGATGATGGTCAGCAGAGCGTCGGCGGACTCTTTGACGGTGCCAAGGTAATCCCGCTGCTCCGCCGTCAATTCGGTCTCCAGCGCCAGTTCGGTCATACCGATAATGCCATTCATGGGCGTGCGGATTTCGTGGCTCATATTGGCCAAGAACTCACTCTTTGCGCGGTTGGCGGACTCGGCGGCTTCCTTGGCTCTGCGCATTTCTTCCTCGGCGCGCTTGCGCTCGGTCACATCCACGGCCACGCAGCGGACAATCGGGCTGCTGAAATTCTCCGTGCGCAGCGTATTGCGATACTCGATGACTCTTTTTCCGCCACCCGGAAGCAAAATGGTGGTGAGACCTTCGGCATGCCCCTTGGAAAGGACGGTTTCGAGGTAGACTTCAAACTGAGGACGATATTCAGGGGGGATCAATTCGGAGAAAGGCCGGCCTATCACTTTCTCAGGATTGGAAACTCCCAGAAGGCTGAGCATGGCGCGATTGATGCTGAGCACTTTTCCTGCAGCATCGTGAGTTCCGATCAGGACGCCACTATTCTCCACCAGGTCCCGATAGCGGTCTTCGCTTTCACGCAGAGCCTCATCCGCATGCTTGCGTTCGGTGATTTCCCGAATCACCAGGCAGGCGGTTTTGACCGATCCCTGCGCTGCATGGATCGGACTGATACGTGCCTGAAACCAATGTTTTTCGCCGCGAACATCCATAGAATATTCCAAGTCTTTCCTCTTGCCGCTCTCAAGAACACGCTGGATCACGTCCAAGAAGGGCTGGAAATATTCTTTACCGAGAACGTCGGAGGCCCGGCGGCCGATTAATTCCGATGCAGGGCGCGCCAGCAACCTTTCGTCATGGGTCCACACATTACGATAGGTTCCATCGGCATCCAGCTCGAAAATAATATCGTCCAGCGAATGGACGAGGGCGCGAAGCCGCTCTTCGCTTGCTTGCAAAGCTTGCTCGGATCTTTTGCGCTCCGTAATGTCCCGTGTGACCGTCGCTTGCCGCCCAGCCTTGCGATCCTTGGCTTCGGAAACCTCCCGCTCAACGGCGCCAGCCAAACGCCCAAGCTTGTTCTTGGAAACAAAGTCACGGGCGCCTGCCCGCATCACCTCGAAGGCTTCCTCCTGGGGCAGAACCCCGGACACCATGATCAGCGGGATATCGAGTTTTTTGGACTGGATCAGATTGAGGGCAGCGATGGCGTTGAAGCCCGGCATCGGGTGGTCAGCCAGGATGATATCCCAGCCACCTCGTTCAAGCGCCTCATCCATCGCCTCTTGCGTTTCGACACGCTCGAATGTTAAGTCGAAGCCGGCGTTGCGAAGCTCGCGCGCCAGGAGCGTGGCATCGTGGGCCGAGTCTTCGACCATCAAAACACGTAAGGGTTTGCTCATTCGGGGATTACCCTGAGGTGAGGCTTCTGTGCATTCCCGTAAGTTCAGGGTTGCCGGTTTGTTTAATAAGACGCTTTCCTGATGCTCCCAATGAGATAACTTATTCACAATTCACTGCCAATCTTAATTTTTGCCTGAGCTGCCCCGCAGACGTCCGCTCTTCCCCTGACACATGCCCAAGCACAGAGTCCGGCAACCGCTTGCGGATCATCCAAAATGGGGTGGTGTCTCAGTTTGCTTGCTGTAGCGGCGCTCTATGAGCGCCGAACTTGGATCCTCAAGGGTTTCCGGCGCTCATAGAGCGCCGCTACAGCGAACTGCGCCACTATCCAAAATGGCAAAAAACCCTGCAAAGCCGAATCTGCAATAGCTCCAACCGTCCCCTGTTTGAATTTGTCCAAAAACTGCCCCAATTTTGCACTAAGTGATTGATCGCAAATAAGTTGACTTGATTGGGTTCGTTTTCACCTTCAGCCGTGTATCCATTTGATAACAAAGACGTTAAATCCATTGAGTTCGTCTGGCTGCTGTCGACTTCCTGGGGCTGGACGGATGTCTGTTCCGCAGTGTTCATTTCCACAAGAATCCGGGCGAAAGCTGATTTAACCCATTCCTTCCGTTGGCCCTTGGAGGGGGTTCGGGGATGTTTCGGGCTGCTGGGCTTGGCTCCAAGAAATGAAGCTACAGGGCAAGCGTTCAACTGTTCAAGGCGCCTGGATGCGGCTGACCTTGGTCCGGTTGATTTTTGGACTTTATGCCGGTCCACAGCCACTCCCAACGCACTTGGCTGGCCGAGAGGTTGGCATTCGTCCGAAATTGGCCGGATTGGACTTGAAGCTCCCATGAACAGCCTTCCACGGGGTATAATTACTTAACAAATATTACAGCATCTGTACATATTTGTCAAGTAGCTTCAATGAAAGATGGTGGCGCAGTTTGTTGTAGCGGCGCCCGGAGCTTGCCCTGACAGGGAGTGCCGGAAACCGCATGGGATCCAAGCTCGGTGCTCATAGAGCCCCGCTACAGTAAACAAACTGCGCCAATACCAACATTTCCAGGCAAGGACTCGCGCCCACCGGCTCAGGGTTATCGTACTGTTTGCCCGAGCCCCATTCCATCATGGCCGGCGTGCCGTTTCACGGGGTGAGCATCATATCAACGTTTTTCAGAAGACCTGCCGCGAAAAGCCGGAAAACTTAACACTGTCCTATGCCATGTAAGGTTTCTTCATCAAGCATTAATATCCCTGTAAAAGTCTCCTGTCAATCTTAGGCAGAAAGGGAGCAGCCGCCCGTTGGGAGTAGGCGCGGCAGCCATCCCAACTCAATAATCAAGGAGGAAGTAAGCATGAGGAAAGTAAAGTTCCTTGCCGCCATGGGTGCGGGGAGCCTGTTGCTTGCCTCGGTCATGCTGGGTCAGGGCGCCAAGACCTCACAGCAAAAACCAGGCTTGGGCAATCCCGCAACTCCGATTCAGCACGTGATCGTGATCATTGGCGAAAATCACAGCTTTGACAATCTGTTCGGTGTTTATCAGCCGCCCAAAGGCCAGACGGTTTCCAATCTGCTTTCGAAAGGAATCGTCAACGCTGACGGAACGCCGGGCCCTAACTATGTCTTGGCAGTTCAGCAGCACGCCACGGACACATCAAGCTATGAGCTGGACCCCTCCGTCACAGGGCCATACCCGAATCTACCGTGGCCCAACACTGGTTCGGCCCCCACCAAACCCTTTTTCCAGACCGTAGCCCAGGTAGAAGAAACGGAACCCGGTCTTCTACCCCAGGACGCCTATCTGCTCACCATCGGCGGCACCAAGCTGCCCAATGACGTCGTGGACACCCGTTTCCCGCATTACCTGCCAAACGGGCCTTTCCAGATCACCAAGTACATTTCTTATCACGATTACATTGGGGATATGGTTCACCGCTTCTACCAGATGTGGCAACAGGCCAATTGCAATGCGGCCAATGGAACACCGCAGAATCCCACCGGTTGCCAGATGGACCTTTATCCCTACGTGGCCACCACCATTGGAACGGGAAGCAACGGCGATCCACAACCGAATCCGTTCAACATCGAGACTACTCACAATGGCGGCAACTCCCTGGGCTTTTACAACATGAGCCAGGGCGACGTTCCGTATTTCAAGTCGCTCGCCGACCAGTATACGGTCAGTGATAATTATCACCAGGCGATTGAAGGCGGTACGGGACCCAATCATGTGGCCATCGGCACCGGCGACGCCGTGTGGTACAGCGACGGCATCGGCCACCCTCTCACGCCGCCCTCGAACGAAATCGAAGATCCTAATCCCGCCCCGGGCACCAACAACTGGTACACACAGGACGGCTATTCCGGCGGGACTTACAGCAATTGTTCGGACCTTACCCAACCGGGCGTGGGGCAAATCCTCGACTACGAAAACGCGCTGCCTTACAAACCGTGGAACCAGGGCAACTGCGCCCCCTCCACCTACTACCTGCTCAACAATTACAACCCCGGTTACAATAACAATGGCACGATCGATACGGCGCCGTTTACCGTCCCGCCATCTTCCGTGCGGACCATTGGCGACGAGCTGGCCGCCCGGAAAATCTCCTGGAAGTACTACGGAGAAGGATTCAATCCCGGCACGCCGCTCTCCAACGTCTATTGCAACATTTGCAATCCGTTCCAGTACGCCACCTCCATCATGACCACCTCATTGATTGATAACCTGGTGGACATTGAACCCCTCTACTCCGACATTCAGAACAGCACCCTCCCGGCGGTGGCAATCGTGAAGCCGGATGGCTATCTGGATGGGCATCCCGCCTCATCCAAACCGGAGCTGTTCGAGGCATTCGTCAGGAAAATCGTGACCGAGGTGCAGGCGAATCCGCAGCTCTGGCAACACACCACCATCTTCATCACCGTGGATGAGTCCGGCGGGGCCTACGATTCCGGTTACGTCCAACCCGTCGATTTCTTTGGCGACGGACCGCGCATTCCCTTAATCGTGGTATCTCGCTACGCTGCGGGTGGACACGTTAACCACAGTTATGCGGATCACGTTTCCATCCTGAAGTTCATCGAGAAGAACTGGGGATTATCGCCATTGACCGGCCGGAGCATCGACAACCTGCCCAATCCGGTTCCGAGCAAGGCCAACCCTTACGTCCCGGCCAACAGCCCTGCCATCAGCGACCTGATGGACATGTTTAATTTTAACAAGCATACTCAACCTCAAAATTAAACAGACACTTTTCTTGCCATCCTGGGGTGGGGCGGGTTGTTCAACCGCCCTACCTCCCGAAGAATTAACAGAGTCAGACACCACCCGCAGTGCGGGTGGCTTGATGAGTAGGGCCCCGTCAAACGGGGTCGGGTTGTTGGTTAAGGCGTCGCGCCAAGCGCGCCTTGCTTCACGGCATCAGAACTTTCCGCTGGTTCCATCCGCTTCTTCCTGTTCGCGGATGTACTGGCGGACTTGCTCCAATTCGAATCCGACGGTGGACACCGCGTAGCCACGGGCCCAGAAATGTTCGCCCGTGAAATTTCGCTCCTTGCCCCTCAGCAGGTAGCGCAGACTTCTGTTTTCCAGGAAGTCTGCGGCTTTTCGCCGGTTTCCGGGTCAAAGGCCGCAGCCT
>CALCEB010000119.1 GCA_937900045.1 uncultured Acidobacteriota bacterium | reverse complement strand
CAATCCGCGACCGAGACGCCGTCCCGCCTCTGAGAATGCGCCGGATTCAGGTGATCCGGGCGTATGGCAGGCTGGCGCGGCCGCCCCAGGTCACGCGCGCAATAATGGGGGGCAGAATCACGCCATCGTCAAACGGGGACCGATCGCAGACCCAAGGGTCTGCGCCAGCCTGCCCAAGAATAGAGAGCCCGCATGCATAATAAACGGGCTTAGAATGAGACCTTGCCCACGCCGCAATCGTGGGTGCTGTCCGGCCAGAGGCCGCCTGCCGTGGTGGTTTAGGCGGGTCAGCCCAAACAAGAGTTGGACGTCACACGCCGGGTGAACAATGACTGATCTCGGTACAGATGAGCGTAAGGTCGCGATGGAGGCAATCGCCACTCTCTGCCACATCAAGCGTGTGATGGTTGACCTCCTGCTTAAGCCGGCCGGTGTACCGGAGGACGTGTATCGGGCGCTGTTGTATCGGCGCGATGAAGCAGGGCGCCTGCTTTCGAAGCGGCAGATTGCTCCACTGATTGTCGACGGCTGTGAAAGACAGCCGGCAGCACAACATGCGATCCGGCGCATTGTCGAGATCGCCGCGACGTGGAGTAGCTTCCACCTCGCCGATAACGAGTACGTTGCCAGAGCAACCGTCCAGAAGGCCCGGGAGCTGTTCGGCATCATTGAGACGATGGAGGCCCGTGAGGAACGCGCCCGTGAGATCGCCAGGCAGGAAGAACTCGCCCGACTCTCTCGTGAGAGGGATGACATGCTCAGGCGGCAGTCGGAGCTTCTCCTCATGATGTTCGACGACATGGCACGGTGCGACGACGCGCAGCGCCGCGGCTACCTGCTTCAAGACCTGTTGAATCGCCTCTTCGACATCCACGAAGTCCCCGTTGTGCGCGCTTTTACGCGCAACGAGGGGGCCGAACAGATCGACGGAGCTTTCAAGCTCGAAGGCTGGCACTACATCGTTGAGTGCCGTTGGCGCGAGAGGCTAGCTGACATAAGGCAGCTCGACGGTCTTCTTGGGCAAGTCAATCGATCCGGCAAGCAGACGATGGGGCTGTTCCTATCGATTAACGGGTGGTCAGATCACGTGCCGGGGCTCCTGAAGCAGAATCCCGATAAGTGCATCTTTTTGACGGATGGCTATGACATCCGCTGTGTGCTGGCACTTGAAGCAGACCTCCGCGACCTGCTCCTCGCAAAACTGGCCCGCCTGAGCCTGGAAGCGGAGCCCTTCTTGGGCGTGAGGGCGTTCCTGGAGGAGTCGAAGGAGTTGTGAGTGGATGATTACCAGGCGGTGAAGCCAAAACTTTTAATTCTGTGGCGGCGTGAAGCTGGAGCAGTTTGCGCAATGCGACCCGCTCAGACGCTCACCCGCGAAAAATGCGTAGCGTGTACCAATCCTCCGCTAACTCCCTGCCGCCAATTCCCGGATCGCCGCCCGGTCGGCCTCAATCAACATCATGTTCAGTCCGAATAGGCCGTGATCGAGGCAGAATCGCTAACAGGATACGACCGGCCGCATCGGTGTGTACCCAGGATCGACCAGCTTGACAGGATGTACGGGAATGCTGTACGTTCAGTATGGGAGGCGAATGCGATGCCTGTAGAGACTACATACACGAGATTACGGGAACGGTTGGCTTCGGTCCTGGACCAGGTCGCCAATGATCAGGAAGTTGTGATTGTGCGGCGCCGTGGCTCCAAAGACGTTGCCCTGGTTCCAGCGGAGGAGCTGACAAGCCTGATGGAGACAGCACATTTGTTGCGATCCCCCAAAAATGCTGAACGGCTGCTGGCAGCGCTCCAACGGGCCACTCAGCGCAAAGGCAAGCTAGAATCGGTCGACAAGCTGCGGCAGGAGATGGGTCTTGGCACGTCCCACTGAGCGCGAGGCGGTGTTCCATCCGGAGTTTCGGGACGATCTGAGAGATTGGGTGAAAAATGACCGGAAGGTGGCGCTTCGGGTTCTGGAACTTGTTGAAGCGGCGATGAGAGATCCGTTCACTGGCATTGGCAAGCCGGAAGCGTTGAAGTTTGTGCTATCAGGCTGCTGGTCGAGACGGATCACGCAGGAGCACCGGCTGGTGTACCGGGTCAGCGAGAATCGAATCGATTTCCTCCAGGCGCGTTACCACTACTGAAGACCTGGCCGTCAGCGCCACGGCGCCTGGAATTTCAACGGGACGATCATCCGCGAAAAATGCCGTAGCGTTTACCAATCCTCCGCTAACTCCCTGCCGCCAATTCCCGGATCGTTTCGCCAAGTCAGAAGCTATCGGCGGGAGGATGAAACAGTTGCTTCTGCCGTGCGTCCAGCCGACTACCGCGCAACGTGCGGGCGGCTGAGCCGGGAGCCGCTAGCCGGGGAATCGCACGAGCAGCGCAACCGGCATGATATCATTGACGAAGAATGATTCTGGAGTTTGAGTGGGATTCGAAGAAGGCGAAGGCCAATCAAGACAATCATGGGATGGATTTTGAGGAAGCGCTGACGATCTTTGCCGATCCACCCGCGCGTATTTTCGATGATGAGGAACACTCTGAAGAAGAGCCGCGCGAGATCATCATTGGGCAATCCGCGAAACGGCGTCTGATCCTGGTCTGTTTCACAGTTCGCGGATCAAGAATTCGAATCATCAGCGCCCGAAAGGCCACACGCCTTGAGCGTAAAGACTATGAAGAAAATGTCCGGCCGTAAGAAACCTCACACGGTGCGTGACGCAATGCGAAAAGAGTACCGGTTCGATTACCGGCGTGCCAAGCCAAATCGGTTTGCAGAAAAGATGACGGAAGGCGTCGTGGCCGTTATCCTTGAACCGGACGTTGCAGCGATATTCAGATCGTCGGAAGCTGTCAACGCCCTCCTGCGTTCCGTAATCGCTGCCATGCCGGAGTCAAAGCAGCAACTGGGGTAACCAGCGGCTCAGGCCGATCCCGCCTCAAGACTCCCGTTGGTTCTGCCCGCGGAAGACCACGCGGATACGATATTATCGTATCCCCGGGGTGTTGCGGACTTCAGATATGCAAGAAGATCGACGTCTGCGCCGTTTGCCAGTATGAGAGAAACCTCGGAGAATCACGGTCGCAGGTGCGCCTTTTGCGGACATCAGGGAACCCTGACTCGTGAGCATGTTGTCCCTGCTTGGCTTTCTGAACGGTCATTGGAACCACTATTATCTAATGTCCGCACGACTGAAGGAGAGATCGCGATAACCGGCCAGCAAACCTCAAGGATGTCTGCGTTGACTGCAACAACGGACCGCTGGCCGAACTGGACGATTACGCACTCAAGCTATACGAGAAATACTTTTGCAGAGCGGGTAGCGCAGACTTCACGCTTCTCGAAGTCTGCGGCTTTTCTTCAGTGCCGTCAAGAGGTTACAGAATTCCCGAGAACCGAGGGTCTGCCGGCTACGGAAGATTGACGTGTGTGGCGCCGACATCGATTTTCATGCCGGTGCGCCTGGGCAAGCCGGACTCTTCCTTACCGCCAACATCTGTGTTCTGGGAGAAAGGCGAAGCCCGTAACCTGGGCGCCGACATGGACGGCAATGGCTGCGCCACCCGCGAGGCTCCTCCGTTATCCGTGGCTAGAAATTCGCGCTAACGTCATTCCCCAATCTCCGGCGATCATAAGGCGAAATCCGGATTAAAATGGCGCCAGCTCGAAGTGATGACTCTTGGGCAAAGCGGCATCCCGCTGCAGTTGGACCACCTTCCGTTCCAATTTGTCGAGCGATTGTTCGGCGTCGCTTACCTCTTTCAGTTGCTTATCGTGAAGCGGCACCTGAATATCCCGCCAGCGCGAGTAGTGGATGCTGTTGTGCATCACCGTCAGGTCATAGACTTCATTCGCTTGATCCAGCATGGGCGTGGGCAGCAGGGCCAAGTTGACGCCCTCTGCGAGTTCCTCTTTCGTGAACTTCCCAACATCTTTACCGTCGATCTTCAGATCGTATTGCTGCTGGTCGAGGCCCGTCACCTTCAGCGGCTCCTCATCGAGCGTCTGGACGAAATCCGAAACGCGAAGCGCCAGAGCTTCAACCGGGTCCTTCAAATGCAGCGGCATGGGCAGACTTTTGTCGGTTTCGGTCCATGAAATGCCGGAACCGAATTTTAAGTTTTTGATTGTAGTCTTGCGCACGGCATTCACTTTTTTTGCCGCCGCATTAATCTCCACGGCCGTCACGGTGGAAGACGCGTGCCACGATTTCAGAATAGCTTCTGCAAGAATCAAGTGCCCGCCGGGCGCGGGATGAACCCGGTCTGGAATAATCCTTTGAGCAAGCTGCGGGTCAATGCGCATCGCCTGCACCAGGGCCTCAACGATCGGGGCATTCGCATCCGTCACCGTGAAATGTTGTTCCTCTGCGAGTTGTTTGACGAACTGGCCATAGCGCCGGAGGACGGCGTTGTAGCCACCATCGAAAGTGGGCGGCCTTGTCACATCGTCAAAGGGAGAAGGCTCGATCAAGGTGATGCGGACCTGAGGAAGGTCCTTCTTCAGGGTTTCCACGATGTGCCGGTAGCCATTCGCGTAGACCTCGAAAATACCTTGGTCAAATGCGCGGTACTCACCATCATTCATGCCGAGCATGATCGTCACCACGGTGGGCTTGTAGGCAATCACATCGCGTTCGAGGCGCGTATCGATGGGGCCGCCACCCCCGCCGGTTACACGATCGCCTCCCCATCCGGAGTGGATGAAGGTCACGTTCAATTGCGGAAAACGTGTGATAGTGTAGGCTTCAACAAAGTTGGTATAGAGACGCTGGTCCGTGATGCTGTCACCGTAAAAGACCACCCGGTCGCCAGGTTTTAGAAAGAAATTGTCCTGAGCCGAGGCAGGGATGGCAGCCGGAAGACCAAACAATAGAAATATGAAGAAAAACCGGACAGAAAGCCAACCGGAATGAAGCTTATGCATAATGTCTCCCCTTTCAAAAGATCAGTGATGTACACACGGCTCTGTAGCGCCGGTCTGTGACCGGCGGATTTCGCTCTGCCAGGGCAAGCGCCGATCGGAGCTACAGCAAATGCCCGTCGCCGGCTTATGTCCTCACGTATAACGGCGATGCTGGAACTTGCGCCGCCTGAGTTTTATGAGTCAATAGACCATTGAATCAAAACCGGCATCGACCAGGCGTCTGGCCCTTAACCAAAACAGGCATCCTCAATCAAAATCGCATGGACCTCCTGCGGGCCGTGCACGCCCCGAACCACAATCTGTTCGATGTCAGCCGTCCGGCTGGTCCCGGTGATGAATACCACAGATCGCCCCTGTGAGCGTGGCTGCGTGACGGCGACACCAGCCAACACCTCTTCCAGGGTGGCCACAATCTGGCTTTCCCGGACAATCGCAACATGAACGGGAGGAGCAAGGGATGTCAACTGCGCGCCCTCCATCAAACTCGTCGCCACCAGGCTGCCCGTTTCCGCGAGGGCATAGTCTACTCCCGTGAACCCGATGGGAGCGGCAAAACAACGCTCGCGAAAAAGCTTCTCCGCCTCCGGGCTTACTTCCGCATCCGGCCACACTAGCGCGTCCACCCCCAGATTCTTCAACCGGTCCCTCAAGCTCAACCTTTGAAGCAATGGATTTCGGGACACCACGGCAGAGCCGGCCATCCGGCCCTTAATCAATTCGGATAGAATCGCCTCAAAATCCGATAAGCTCTTGGCTCGCCAGGCATTGGTGGAAACTTTCTCAAACTCGCTGACAAATTTAGGGATGATGTCCTCGGGCTCGATGGAAGGCATGACTTGACCCAGTTCCGGCAGACCGGAGGGGTCCAGCGTAGGGCCGCATTGCAGATCGCTTGAAGATCGGCCCAAGGCCGCTCTGATCCGTGCCATCATCTGCTCACGGGTTGCCATCCTTTCCATTCCCTTCCCGGTCAAATTGAATTGGTTAAGCTGGGCCAGCTAGCCATTTTACGCCACATACCCGCAGGGTAGTCAATTTTCGGTAGCGGCGCAATTTGCTGTAGCGCGGGTGTCCTCACCCGCGCATCGGGTTCTGAGGACAACGCTCGGATTAAAACAATCGCAGGTAGAGACACCGGAAAAACGCAGGAGATCAAACGCAGGTGGGGACACCTGCGCTACAGACCGCTATCCCAACAACCGCGATTGAAGGAATGGAGAATAGCAGAACACCTTGTCGGTAAAAGTGTTATAAGGAGTTAACGGACTGCTAAATAATAATCTGTAGAATATGTCGAGGAGAGTGTATGGTTGAAGCAGGATGAGGAGTTACGGACGACACAGGCCTCGTGCAGTCCTGGAGAGAAGCCCTGCTGAAGGTGTGGGGGGCGTTGAATGAGTATCAGGCACGGCTGTGGGTAGCGGAGAAGGCGCTGCAACTAGGGCGCTCCGGGCTAAAGGCAATACTGTTCACTTAACAATTCTTATGCACTTTGCGACTTTAATTCGAACCTTCGGGCAAGCCCTTCGCGGGCGCAACGGGAGGTTACTCATCTTGCGCTTCGCGCCGCGCGGATTGCGACGCCACCGGCTCGAGACCACCCGCTCCTGCAAGATTTCGCTCAGCACCGCTTCATGGAACGCCGTTTTCCCCCCAGGGGGAAATAGCGCCGTAGAGGGGCAGCTTGCGGCGAACGACCCGGACGGCGTGGACGAACGAGAGCCGGTCGGGGTCTTCGCCCGCCTGCAGCGCCGCCTCATCTCCTGGAACAGTGCGGCCAGCGGAGGCCGCTCTCGCACCATGTAGAATTCCTTGATGCAGGTCGCGATCAGGTCTTCTCGCGCCTTGTCAAGGAATCGCGCACTTCGAGCGCGTCCTCGCTTCCAGGGCAGCAGCGACGAAGTTTGGGGCCGTTGCCTGTAGCGCCGAACCAAACGGTAGATGGCAACTCGTCCGAGCCGAAGGCGAGAGGCGGCTTCTGCGACGGCGGGATCAGTCAGCCTTGCTTCCGGCGACGGTGGTACGCTCTGCGGCGCCAGCTCCAGAAGGCGGTCAGCAAGAGATGCAACAACATCAATAAGCGGCGCCAACCTGGGATTTTGGGAAGAGGTGCGCCATGTTGTGCCGCCTCGGTGGCCGGTAATTTTGACCCGGCCGGGAAATTCTTACCGACCTTCAATTTTCATCGGCCTTTGTACCCGGATCGAGGCATCTCAAGCGATATCAGTCCAATATGGGTCTTGTGTCCGGAGTAGAAGCCTTGGGTGGAACTCTTCGTGCTTAGAATAATTGAGCAGGGGAAACGAGCTGTGGCCCTTGCTTTGAGGAATTTCTACTTTTTATTTTCGACGCGCCGTGATACTGCCCGGGAAGTTTTGACGCGATGGAAAAAATTCAGGATCAGGAGGAAATTCCGGCAAGCCTTTCGCAATGGCAAGCGCGATCTTCGGCGCGAGGAGAAATCAAACAGGAGAAACCATGAGGCGGCTGCTGATCGTCATTTGGGCCATCTTCATTCCCATTCCCTGCGTCTTTGCCATACACTTACCAAGGTTCAGGCGCCCCGGCAGTCATCACCATGTCCAATATGGGATGGCGAGTTGGTACGGACGGGACTTTCAGCACCAACGAACGGCGAGCGGCGCTCCATTCGACCGGCACAAACTCACAGCAGCGCACAGGACGCTCCCGCTGGGAACTAAAGTGAAAGTCACCAATCTCAGGAACGGGCGCTCCGTCGTGGTCAAGATTAATGACCGTGGCCCGCGGGTGCGGGGCCGCATTATTGATCTTTCCAAGGCGGCGGCAAAACGCATCGGCTTTGTACGGCGGGGCGTAGTCCCGGTGAAGATCACCATCCTGAAACAATCGAAAGGAAGACGCAAAGTTCTGGCCTCTAGCCGCCTTCGTGCTTGAAGCGAAGCCAGCTTGCAATCGCACTTCAGCCCTATGCTATAAACAAGGTCATAAGTCGGCGACGCTCAGTTCTGGAGCGCCGGTCTGTGCGCGGCGGATTTCGCCAGTCCCTGTCAGGGCAAGCTCCGAACGGCGCTACAGCAAATGCCCGGCGCCAGCTTATGCCTTCAAGTATAATTGCGGCTTAGCGAAAGGGATCTAAGCAAACGCTGCGGTGAACGCTAATGCCACGAAATAAGCAGCCGAGCCACACGCCAGAGTAACGCCAAGGCCAACATGAACAGCGATCACCATTGCCAGCACGGAGCCCATGACGCTCGACGCCGCGTTCATTGCCCAAGCCCACTCGACGGCGTCTCTTCCTCCTTGTGCTTCTTGGTAGGCATCCCCAATCATCGTCCCTTCCCGTTTGTATCCGCCTTGCGCCATCGCCCGCAGGCCCGCCGGAAAAGGCATGCCCATGACGAATCCCAAAGGCGCCAGAGTGAGCCCGCTTACAGCGAGTTTCAAATAGAAGGGAATGCCCACCAGCGACGCGAGCAGGCGCGGCAGCGCCGCCGCATCCACCAGGAGCACAACGACCAGGGCAGCGAGCGCCGGGCGCAAGCGCCCAAAGCGGACCAGCCACCAGCGTGAGGCCCAACTGCCCGCGCTGCTCGAAAGCAGCAATAGAAAGATGACCACCGTGATGGCATACACCGGGTTGCCAAGGAAAAGCACGAAGCGCTGGACGAAGGTGATCTCCACCAGCATGTACCCCAGGCCGATGGCGACAAAGAAAGCCAAAGCCAGAGGGGGTCTGCTCTGGGAAGAATCGGCAAGAAAAAGCGGCAGGACGAGAAAGGCCAGAATCGCAGCAATCGAAATCAGCAGCACTGCGCCCAGAATAACCACTCCAAGGTTCACCTTCCAATCGATTCCCTGGCGGAGCCCCGCTGCATCGTGCAGCACCTGGCGGGTCTTCAGAGTGAAAAACAGAAATGGATCATCGTCCGTGACCGGAGCTACGTTGTAGGCGTAGCTTTTTGCAAACGCGTAGGGATCGTTCCCCGCCAGTAATTGTGAGAACGGATTATCCGAGCGCAGCGAAGGAAGATAGATCGGCACGAGGTTGGGATGCGTTTGCAGATCTCGAAGGACGGCTTGCTGCTCATCCAAAGTGAATGGAGTTTTTTTGGCAAGCACGGTGACGGGCCGGCCATCCTCATCGAGCGGCCCGTCGGAGATCACCATAAAATTTCCGGCGGGATCGGCCACTCCCAACCGGTGCAGCGATTCTACGGCAACGGCCACCACACGCAACGCCTCACGGGGCTGCTTGAACTCCCAGCGGGTGACTGCGACGAAGCCGTTAGCATGTAAATGCTCGAAGTACTGCTCAAACGCCTCAACCGTATAGAGGTAATTCTCACTCAAAGCAAAAGCGCCGGCCGCAGTCGATGCCCAGGTATCTACCAGGGTCATCTGGATCACATCAAATTGCTGGTTTGTCCCGCAAATGAATGACCGGCCGTCACTCACGGCGATTTGAACGTTGGGCAACTGATAAAGGTGGTAACTGTAATTGGCGTAATCGCGGCGCATGATGGTGTTGGCAATGATGGGATTAATCTCAATACCCACAACGCGAGGACTGCCGTTCGCCACCGCCCGCAGAACGTCGACCCCGCCGCCGGGCCCGATGATGGCATAGCTGCCGCGAGGCCGGATGACGTTGGCGATGGCCGGCGCCGCCGCCATCAGGTTCTTCTGCCTCACGCCTTGCCAGGCATGAGGATCAACGTTCATCAGGGCACTGTTGGCGTCGGCATCGATCACGATCCATCGCGATTGATCCTTCTTCAGATCGACTTCAACGCGGGAGATGGCGTTCCAGCGGACAAATTCAATTTTCGCCAGGTGTGATAAGCGCACGCCCTTGGCGTAAATCACGTCCACAAATCCCCAGATCATATTGGCGCCGATGACCACAACCAGACCCGCAACAATCAGGAGCGCCCGCTTTCGCATTTCCCGCCCTGCTGACCAGACGGCGGAAGCGCCCGCCATGGCGGCGCCGGCAACCAAGACCGTGTTGGGCGCGCCCAGCCCATCGAGCAGTGGGACAATCAACAGGCAGGCCAGTGCGCCCCCGGCAAGGTCCGCTGAATAAAGCAAGGGAATACTGCGGCTCTCCCGCGCAAAAACCGCGGAACACAACAGCCCAGTGAGGAAGAAAGGAACGGCGGACACCAGATAGATAGCGGTTAAACGCAGGAGATTTCCCCAGCTCAGGTCGAGCGCAACCGGGATGTGAAGCACAATGACCAACGCTGCGGGGATGACCACCGCGTTCGCCGCCGGCACGACCGCACCCAGATCGCGCGTGGAGTACCGGGAAAGACGATCGCGGCTCACGTAGGCTGTGACGCCACCCGCTCCAAGCCCGAGCAAGGCGATGGAGATGGCCAGGAAAGCGAAATGATAGAAGAGGATGACCGAAAACAAACGAGTGAGCGAAAGCTCCAGCAGCAGCGCGCCGAAGCTCACGAGCCCAATGCCCGGCAGCAACGTCCGATGATCCAGCCCGGAGAGATCAGCGGTGGCGGAATTCGATGGGACAATGACTTGCGACATTTAATTTGCAATCCAAGTCACGGTCATTGGAACTTTCATGTGGCTATGAGCCGCAGAATCCACTCGCGCGCCTCAATGTATCATATCGCCGGCTTCGGTAGTGACGCAGTTTGCTGTAGCGGCGCTCTATGAGCGCCGGGAACCGTTGAGGATCCAAGTTCGGCGCTCATAGAGCGCCGCTACAGCAAACAAACTGAGACACTACCCCGGCTTCTGCAAAGAGGCAGGCAAGTTTGAGGATATGATACTGTGTGTGATTGCTCCGTCTCGCCTTCTGCCTTGTATTTGTTCCGGCCGGGATCGACCGGGCATCGTACCAGGCTAGAAACGGTGAGCGGACACTCTGCTTCAGAGATCAGAAATGCGCGACCCTGCAAATTCCCAGGCGCAGGATTCAAGAAAAGAAGTCAAATCTGCCCGTCCGCCTTGGCATACCGATGCTTATCCTGAACTCCGCCCCGGACCGCCCTGGGTGATGGAGGAAATGATTGCGTCCGAACCAGACCTGGTGGGACCGATTTTGTCCAACTCCGCCGCTGCAAGTGTTGCTCAACTAATCCTCTCCGCGCACCAAAGGGGGCAACCGGTCGTGACCACGGGATGTGGCACCTCCGAACACGGGGCGCTGGCCGTTGCGGCATTGGTCGAAGCCGGACTTTTACCTTTGGGAGCGCGCGGAGGCTGGGTCGAATGCCGGCAGGCCCTCGATGCGTTGCTCGATCCGCGCCCGGGCGGAGTTCTGTTGGCAGTGTCACATGATGGCGTCACCGCGGCCACGGCCGAAGCGATGAAGGCCGCGCGCCAAGCAGGAGCAAAGACCGTCCTCATCACGGCAAGACCGGACCGGACTGCAAGCCGCGTTGCGGATCATCTCTTCTTCGTAACTCCGGTGATCGACCGTTCCTGGTGCCACACGGTTGCTTACGTGTCTTCCATCCTGGCGGGAGCGGCGGTGGCAGGCGCAATCTGCGGCGAAATGCTCAACCCCGAAGAGCTGCGCGATTTCCTGCGCCGGGTCGAGACTCTGAGGGATCAAGCTGCGAATGTTGCGCATTTCCTTGCCGGTTGCTCGCGACTCATCATTACGGGGCAGGGGGCAGACCTGATTTCCGCGCGCGAGTTGGCGCTGAAGATCGAAGAAGGCGCAAGGCTTCCGGCGGTCGCCATTCAACTTGAAACCCTTCTGCATGGGCATCTGGCGGCCACAGACGGCCGCACCGGAATCGTATTCCTGTTGTGCGCCGGATTCGGCGCAAATCGGCGCGACGCGCGGGCCAGCCTGGCCGCCCGTGCGGCGAGAAGGATTGGCATGAGTTGCGCTGCAATCTTGGCACCGCAAAGTGATTTTCCCGCTTCGCTCAGCAACGGCGGCCGGATTGTCCTGCCGCCGGATGACATGAACCGCAAAGGGGTCGCGGCTCTCGTTTTCGCTCTCACCGGAAGCGCAATCGCTCTGCAACAATTGGCGCTGGCCCTGGCCCACGAGCGCGGATCGAATCCGGACCTCATCCGCAGAGAACAAGAAGCCTACCGGGAAGCGGCCCGGATTGCTGAACAAGGCGCGTGGTAGCCAATCTTTCGCATCCTGCGGGGGGGCGCGGCGCAAAGCTCGCGGAGTCGCGCCGGGATTCAGTCCAAAGGCAGGCCCGTATAATTCTCAGCCAAGCTCTGCGCTGCGGCCCGCGAGCTCGTCACGTAGTCCAGTTCGGCGAGCTGGCGGCGCCGGTCGAATGCGTTGTCACTTCCAAAGCGGTGCAGCATGGAGGTCATCCACCAGGAGAAGCGCTGCACCCGCCAGACGCGCCGCAAGCAAGTCTGCGAATATTGGTCGAGAAGATCGCGCCGTCCTGAGGCATAAAAATCGGCGAGCGCCCGCGCCAGGACGCGAACATCCGCTATCGCAAGATTAAGTCCCTTGGCGCCGGTGGGCGGAACGATGTGAGCCGCGTCACCGGCAAGAAAAAGTCTGCCAAACTGCATCGGCTCGACGACGTAGCTGTGCATTCCGGTAACACCGATCTGCACAATCGTTCCTTCGTTCAGCCGCCAACCTTCGAGAGTTGCAAAGCGGGCGTGAAGCTCCTGCCAAATTCTCTCATCGGTCCACGGCGTGAGGTCCTCATCGGGTGCGCACTGCAGGTACAGGCGGGTGATGCTGGGAGAGCGCATACTGTGCAGCGCAAAACCACGGTCGTGATAACAATAGATCAGTTCGTCCGACGACGGCGGCGCTTCGGCAAGAATCCCAAGCCAACCGAACGGGTAATTTCTCTCATAAAGAGCCAGCGCGTCCGGTGGAATGGATGAACGGCACACTCCGTGCGATCCGTCACATCCGGCAATAAAATCGCAGGTCAACTCTTGCGTCTTATCGTCTTTGCAGAACTTGATTCTCGGCTTGGAGGAGTTCGACGGACCGAAGTCATGCACGCTGACCTCTTCCGCCTCAAAGAATATTTGCCCCCCGGCCGCCAGCCTCGCCTTGTTGAGATCCTCAATCACCTTGTGCTGAGGATAGATGGTGATTGAGCGCCCACCCGTGAGCTCAAACATGTCAATGCGATGTCCACGCCCGCCAAAGCGCAACTCGATTCCATGATGGACCAATCCCTCGCGCTTCAACCGTTCCCCAAGGCCAGTCTGGGTGAGCAAGTCCACCGTTCCTTGTTCGAGCACTCCCGCCCGGACTCGCTCTTCAACATACTGCCGGCTACGAGTTTCGATGACAACGGACTCGACGCCTTGGAGATGAAGCAGGTGCGAGAGCACTAGCCCCGCCGGTCCTGCTCCTACAATTCCAACCTGGGTTCGCATCTCCCTCCAGCCTCATCTTCCATTCCCCTTGCCTGTGAGCCGTGGCCTGCGCCAGTTCAAGCGCCGCTACAGCAAAGAAACTGAGCCACTACCCGGCCGGGATCATGAGTGACGAAGCAGCCGCCAATAGTGCATACTGAAAATTTGAAGCCGCTGCTCAGGAGCCCGAAAATTCTGATCTTCATGTTGGATACTTCGAACAAGGGATTCGCCCAAAAGTGCTAGTCAATCAAAAACGGTTCCTGGTGGAATGGGGACATTGCGATCCCGCCGGCATTGTATTTTATCCCCAGTACCTGGCATGGTTCGATGAATGCACCTCGGCGTTGTTCGCAAAAGCCGGAATGCCCATTCACCAACTTTTCAGAACTTCCGGCATCGTGGGTATTCCGTTGGTCGATGTGAAAACGCGCTTCCTCGTGCCCTCCACTTTTGGTGAACAACTACTCGCCAAAACCTCCATCTCTGAGTTTCGCAGGAGCAGCTTTGTGATCCATCATCGATTCTTCAAATCTCGAACCCTGGCCGTCGAAGGCTTTGAGACTCGGGTCTGGACGGGAAAAGACTCCGATGATCCGGAGCGGCTAAAGTCGCGCCCGCTTCCGCTGGAAGTCATCAAACGGCTTTCATCGCCGCGCCAGTCGAGAGCCAGGACCGGGTAAGACTTCCTGAATAATCCAGCTTGCGTCATTAACCTCGGTCCATCTCCGCAAACACCTGCTCGGCAAGATGGAATGCTTGGTTTGCCGCGGGCACGCCGCAATAAATTGCGCTCTGCAGCAGGACTTCCTTGATCTCTTCGCGAGTCACCCGGTTACGAAGCGCCGCGCGCACGTGCATGCGAAATTCATCCGGGTGGTTGAGCGCAATCATCATGGCGAGTGTCACCAGGCTGCGTTCGCGCCGTGTCAATCCCGGCCGCGACCAGATTTCTCCCCAGGCGTACCGTGTAATCAAGTCCTGAAATTCCCGGTTGAATGAACTTTGATTCGCCAGGGCTTTGTCCACATGAGCATCGCCCAAAACCGCCCGGCGAACTTCGATCCCCGCCGAATAACGCTCACCTTCGTCCATCAGTTTGCCTCCGGCTCCGCCAGAAATGTCATCACTGTTTCCGTGAATTCCTGGGCCGCTTCGATGTTGGAAAGGTGAGCCGCTTCCAATTCCACATAGCGCGCCCCTTCAATCTGCTTCACCATAAATTGGCCATCCGCAGGAGTGGTAACCGGGTCAAGGGTCCCGGCGATGACCAGTGTCTTCGCGCCCACCTTCCGGATCATACTGCTTTCATCAGCGTCCCGGATGGCTGCGCAACAGGCCGCGTAACCCTCGGGCGCTGACTGGAGCAACGTTTGGCGCATAGACTCGACGGTCCTGGGATCCCTCGCGACGAATGCGCGCGAAAACCACCGCTCGATCACACCCGCGGCAACCGGCTCCAGACCGCTTTGCATGACTTTGGCAATGCGAGCGTTCCAACTGTCCGCCGAACCAATGCGAGTCGCGGTATTCGCAAGCACCAGCTTGTTCAGCCGGCCGGGCGCGTACACTCCCAGCCACATCCCGATCATCCCACCTAGGGACAAACCACAAAAGTGTGCCCGGCCGATTCCCAGCCCGTCCAACAGGCCGAGGACATCACGCGCAAGCTGTTCAATGGCGTAAGGGCCCGGAGTGACTGACGAAGCGCCATGCCCCCGCGTATCGTAACGCAACACCCTGAAGTGCAGGGCAAGCGACGGCGCCTGGCGATCCCACATGGAAAGGCTGGTTCCAAGAGAGTGCGACAGCACCACGACCGGCGCGCCGGAAGCATCTCCGCCCGGGCCGTCGATTTGATAGTGAATCCGGCCTCCGTTTAGTTCGGCAAAAGGCATCGCGATCGCTCACTTGTCCTGCAACTCAAATTTTCACACTACGGCCTCGCAAGACGCGCTCCACCAGAGCTTCCGCCGAACCCGTGTAATTCTTGGGATCGAGCAAGCTCTCAATTTCTTCCGGGGAAAGATGTGCCCGGACTTCTGCGTCTTCCATTAACACCTCGCGCAAATGCCGCCCACTCTCCACCGCCCGGCGGCACGCCTGCTCCAAAACAGTGTGTGCTTTGGACCGCCCGATCTGCTTTCCCAGAGCCACCGCGACGGCTTCCGAGAGAATCAAGCCTCGTGTTGCATCCAGATTCGCGGCCATTCTCTCTTCGTGAATTTCGATCCCGCTCAGAACATTCGTGAGCTGCGACAGGGCGCCAACCGACAACATGCAAATCTCCGGCAGCGTCTCCCACTCGGCGTGCCATCCTCCCAATCCCCGCTCGTGTTCCTGGACCATCGCCGCGAGCATGACAGAAACCAGCGCCGGCACGCGAAGCGCCGCGGCCAGGACCACCGCCGACCCCACGGGGTTGCGCTTGTGGGGCATGGTTGAAGATCCGCCCCGGCCCGGCGGCCCCGGCTCGGACACTTCTCCAACTTCCGTTTGCGCCATCAGGGAAATATCCCGCGCCATCTTTCCGAGCGAGCCCGTTAGCAAGCCGAGTGTGGTGGCTACCTCGGCAATCCGGTCGCGCTGCGCATGCCACGGTAAATCCGGCAAAGTCAGTTGCAGTTCATCCGCCAACGCTGCGGCCACAATCAGCCCCCGATCACCCAAAGCGGCCAGCGTGCCCACTGCCCCGCCGAACTGCAATACCAACGCCCTTTGGCGCGTTTCCACAAGCCGCGCGCGGTGGCGTTCCACAGCGCTGAGCCATCCTGCCACCAATAAGCCAAAAGTCACGGGCGGCGCTTGCTGCAGCCACGTGCGGCCCACCTGCAGCGTTGACTTGTGTTTCTCAGCCAGCCGTCGAAGCTCTCCCGACATTTCCACCAGCCCTTGATCGATCTGGCAAAGCGCGTCGCGCAACTGCAAGATCAGCCCCGTGTCGATCACGTCCTGGCTGGTTGCTCCGCAATGAACGAATCCCGCCGCCACGGGATCGGTCTTGGCCACCAAACCGGTGAGCGCCTTCACCAGCGGAATCGCCAGGTTTCCAGCCAGTGCCGCCCCATCTGACAATTCATCCAGGTCCAGCAAATTTGCGTCACACTGGGGCTCGATGGCGGGCAAAATCGAGGCGGGAGCTATTCCTGCCCGCACCAAAGCTCTCGCCAGCGCCGCTTCAAAATCCAACATCCGTTGCAGCCGGCAGCGGCCCGAGAAAATCTCCCGCATCGGCCCAGTGGTGAAGAGGCGGTCAAGCAGGCGGACGGGTTCTCTTGTAGCCATAAATAATGACATCTACTTACTAAGTAGATAACCCCGGCAGCGGCGCACGAAGCGTCCTATTCAAAAATCAAAGAAGACCGTCTCCCCGTCACCCTGCAGGATAATGTTCCATTCCAGAAGATTCTCAGCTCCCGCAACCCGCCGCGCAATCAGGGTCGAACGCCGCTCCGCCGGGACCCGGCTCAGTATCGCATCCGTTGCATTCGCGGCCTCATCCGGAAAATAGATGCGGGTGATGAGCTGCTTCAGCAGACCCCGCGCGAATACCGTGACGACAACGTGAGGCGCCTGAAGCGCCCCTTCGGATCCAGCAACAGGACCTGGCTTCGGAACCGCCACCCGGAAGAATCCTGAAGAACCGGTCGAAATGCGGCCGAAACCGCGGAATACTTCCCCGCCGGTCGTGCCGCCTCGATCTTCGGGATGAGAATAGTGGCCTTGAGAATCCGCCAGCCAGATTTCGATCAGGCCATCGCTCACTCCCTCGCCGTCGCCGTCCAGAATGCGGCCTTGGATGGTCATCACATCGCCAGTTCCACGGAGTCCTGCCAAGTTGCCCTGGTTGAGCGGGTCAAGGCCCAAATGAAAAAAGGGCCCCACCGTTTGCGAAGGCGTGGTTGGCAGACTCATTCATTTCTCCAGGGGGTGGACTCGCGGCCCCGCAGAACAATGTCAAAACGATAGCCCAATGCTTCTCCAGGAACTGCCGCATCCCAATCGAGGCTCGAAACGAGCCTCAGACGCGCACTTGCATCAGGGACGCTGTTGAAAATGGGATCAAAAGTCAGCAACGGATCTCCCGGAAAATACATTTGGGTGACCAAACGAGTGAGCAATCCCGCTCCAAAAATCGAAAAGTGGATATGCGCGGGCCGCCAGGCGTTGTGATGATTCTTCCACGGATAAGCGCCCGGCTTCACGGTAATCAGCCGGTAACGGCCCTCCGCACTGGTCAGCAGCCGGCCGCATCCGGTAAAATTCGGGTCCAAAGGGGCAGGGTGATCGTCCATGTTGTGACGGTAACGCCCGGCCGCATTCGCCTGCCAGATTTCCACGAGCGCGTTGGGAACAGGGCGAGCATTCTCATCCAAAACCTGTCCGGTCACAATGATCCGCTGGCCCAGCGGCTCACACTCATGTTGGCAGGTCAAATCATTGTCATTTTCCCCGATGTCACTATGGCCGAAAACCGGGCCTGCGATCTCTGAGAGCGTCTGCGGGACAAGCGTGAGCGGATGCCGAGGCGCGCGCTTCCGGGTAGCGGCATAAGCAGGATAGAGATAATCCGGTTGCGTACCCGGGGCAGGGTGGCTGTAACCGGAAACGTTTGACGTCAATTTCATCGGGTTGAATGTGTGTAGAAATTACCTTTCCGGGGCAAGGGATCGGGCCCTAAATCTTCCGGACTTGTCACCCTAGTTCCGGCCAAGGACATGGCCAAAAACAGCTAGAATTTCCCAACCAGAATTGATTTCACGAAGCTTGAAGATCTTCATGGTGTTTTTAACTTATTGATTCTAAAAAAATTAAGTTGGATTTCTCCAAAAATCGATGCAACTTCAACATAATAAAACTGTTAGTCGATTCTCAATGGCTTGCTAGTGGCTTTGGATGGGTTGGGTCCTCGAGTCGTCCTTTGTTTTCAATCGAGTTTGGGTTTGCTCCAAAAATAATTCTGATGATTATCAAGTTAGCTCACGCACTGGCCTTCTGACACGTCTGAGCAGTCTGCTTCGCACCCTAAAGTCGCTTGGGCTGGGAGAGTTCGCCACGAAGAGGTGCATGAAAGCCCTCTCTAACACGACTAAACTGCGGAAAGCCACCCGTTTCCCTCAAAGAACAGAGGTGGTTAGGGTTTGCGTGAGCTAACTTGATAATCATCAGAATTCTTTTTCGTGCGACCATTTCCATCTCCGGCCTTTACAGCTCGTAATGAGTGACTATAAGCCAATCCCTTTGATTTTTTCCTTCGAACCGATGTAACTTCATCATAATAAAATGGTCATATGGTAACTACGACGCTTCCACTGCACTCCTGCTTTCCAGGGAGTTGACATTCTCCATTCCGACCGCAGTTACAACGTTTCCCCTGAACCTCCTCCTGAAGGGGTGCCAGCCTCGACCAGCCACCAAGCACCGTCCCATGAGCCTTACGGCTTGCTTCCCTAATAATTCTTCTCCTGTCTCTAAGTTTTTGATTTTAAGCAATCTTGATGAAACGCAACGCCGCAGAATTCATACAATAACGGAGCCCCGTGGGCCGTGGCCCGTCGTTGAAGACGTGTCCCAAATGGGCGTCACACCAGCGGCAGGAAATGGCCGTCCGGTCCATACCAAAACTGCTGTCCGCAAGCTGCTCAATATTTTCCTTAGCGATGGGCGCCCAGAAGCTGGGCCAGCCGGTTCCCGAATTAAACTTTGTCTTGGAGCTATAAAGAGCGGTGTCACAACAAATGCACCGGTAGATCCCATTGTCATGCAGATTCCAATATTTGCCAGTAAAGGCAATCTCCGTGTCGCCCTTGCGGGTAATGTCAAAGGCGCCGTCACCCAGTTGCTTTCGCCATTCCGCATCAGTCTTTACAACCTTCGGGACCCGCACCACACCCTGCCGCACTCCGGCGTCCGAAAACTCCACAATCTTTACCACTTTTGGCGGGCCGGGAGCGGTCGCCCGGGCTTCCACCAGGTCCGGTCGCCGGTAGTGCCAGATTACAACGCCCCCCAAGGCCGCAGCCGCCGCCGAGAAGAAAACTCTCCGGTCAATCCGGCGTCCTGCGGTCGAAGAAAGTGGTTCTGCCATCGCAACCTCCAATCGCTTGCCTTAAGCCAACAGACCTTTTTTGAAGTCTCCGGCTTCTATACATGAGGACAAAAGTCGGCGACGGACATTTGCTGTAGCGCCGCTCGGAGCTTGCCCTGACAGGGAGTGAAATCCGCCGGTCGCAGACCGGCGCTACAGAACCGGGCGTCGCCGACTTACAAACGTGTGTATACTGCAAAATCCCTTAACCCATCGCCATTCTACTCGAGTTCGAGAGGGCTTGTCACTTGCTTCACCGCTGGGTAGGAGTGGCACAGTTTGTTTTGGGAGTAGTTTTTGCACCCGCCCTCGGGTGACCAGTCGCCGCGGCGACTCACCCCTGTAACAAACTGCACCTTTCCTATACATGACGCAATAAGTCGGCGACGGTCATTTGCCGTAGCGGCGTCTGCGACCGGCGTATTTCGCCGCTCATAGAGCGGCGCTACAGCAGAACTGTACACTGCCCGTTTGACGGCCTCCTTGAACCCCTGGGCCGCCTGTGGTAACTTTACGGGAAATCGCAGGCGCGGAACTCCCCAGCCACCGAGTTGCGGTTCTTGGGCGTAGAATGGTAGAGGTAGGCCGGAGGGGCAAGAGGTTGTGCACACGGAGAAGGACCCGGACCACTGGGATAAGTCCCAGCCGCCCGGCTGATAAGGCAATGGCAATTCGCCGCCGCGTTCTATTGACCGGAAACCCGCAGACCCCGCGAGAGATTGCTGAGGCCATCTCCTGGAGCCGCCGCGACTTCCTACGCCTTGCCACGGGCGCGAGTGTGGGCAGCGCGCTGCTGAGCTTTGCGCCGCTCAAGGCTCTGGCTTTGCCGCGCAGCCGCAAGGTGGTGGTGGTCACTTTCGGCGGGGGCGCGAGAGACGAAGAAACCTTTATGCCGGACGGGCAGGAAAACATTCCCCACCTGCTCACCGAACTCATTCCTCAATCGACCTTCTTCACCCAGGTTGTCAACCGGGGCATCCTGGGACATTACGTTGCCACGGCGAGCCTTGCCACCGGGGTGTATGAGACCTTTAATAACTTTGCCGAAGTGCCCCCGGATCATCCCACGGTCTTTGAATATTACCGCAAGGATTTGAACCGCCCGGCGACGGATGCGTGGGTGGTGGCGCCCAGCAACGGCTTCAACCGCATCGGTGAAAGCGATGCCCGTTCCTATGGGAATGGATTGGGGGCGGGTGTCATTCTGCCCAAGCGTCTACTTTCGGCGGCTTTGTCATCGGGCGGCAGAGTGCAATACGCCCATCTTCTGCGCGATAATTACGAAACGCCCCTCTATACGCCCGAGGTCAAGGGCAGCGAAATCGATCTGCGCCAATTGTCAGGGATTCTGAAGATGTCGGTCGATGACTTCACGGCTCATGCCCGCACTCTATCGAGTCCTGACGAACTCTCCGTCTATGTGGCGCGCCAGCTCATGAGGCAGCTTGCGCCCAGCCTGCTTTGGATCACGCTCCACGATATGGATGTGGCGCACGCCGGAGCCTACTCGCTTTACATTGAAGCCATCCAGCGCACGGACCGGCTGTGCGCTGAAATTTGGAAGACCCTCCAAAGCGAACCGGAATACGCCGGAAAGACCACGATGTTCGTCCTGCCGGATTTTGGCCGCGACTCGGATAACGATTCGGGCGGAAATGGATTCCAACATCACCGCACGGGCGATCCGCTGTCGCGCACGACCTGGATGATGGTGATGGGGCCGGGCATCCGGGAAAATGCAGTGGTGGGGCGGCGGGTTCAATCGCTGGACCTGGTGCCGACCTTGGGTTCGCTGCTCGGGTTTTCGCCACAACGGGCGGAGGGGAAACCGCTGACGGAGGTTTTGTAGCTGCCATGCTTCCCAGCCAGCTCAAAGCCAGAGAGTTCAAAGGGTATCCTGCGGAAGCGCGCCAATTGGCCATCAGCCACTTGGATTTGCTGCGGGAGCTTCCGGCGAGCTTTGTGCCGTTGCTGTTGCGAGAGCTGATCGAATATGACTGGAAATTTCCGGCGGAACGGAAGCAGATTGACCGGCAACTTGCCTATCTGGGATCACTCTCCGCGAGCCAACGCCAACAAATGATGGCGGGGTTTGAGCAACTGCGCTTTTCTCCCGAACTGGACCATTTCAACTGGGTGAAGGCGCCCACCCTGTTCTCCGAAAAGCTTGCCGCTTATTTCTGGGCTAGCCACCAGATTGACTCCTTTCGCACGGCTGCGGAAGACTATATCCGCAGAGTGGATGCTGCCACACCCAAAGAACCACTTCCGATGCCGCGACTGGGAATTGTGGTGGTAGGGCAGGGCGTCACCGAGACCCGCTATCCTCTGTTCCGTAAGCTTCGGCCCCACGGCGTTTACTTCAACCGGGTGAAACCTGCAAATGGAGTGAGGACGCTTCTGGGCGCAGTTACAAAAAGGGCTGCCGCCCACCCGGTTGCATACGGCCATTGGTACGTCGATGGTGGAGCGGCAGAAACAATTTCCGGCCCGGGAGTTACCTCTGTCGCTTACGATTCGCTGGCGTCCGCCCGCGTCGCTCTGCTGTTTAAGATGGAGGAGGCTATTCAATCGGGAATCGGAGGTCCGGAGGCGCTGCGTACCATGCTCCACGAAATGCGTCCGGAGGAAATCGGACTGAGTGGCAAGACAGACCAGGCGGTGCTGAGCCGTTTCGAGACCAGCCTGCTGACGGAGGGTTCCGGGACGCAGATATTCAGCACGACCTTTGTGCAGTGGGCGGCGAGGGAAGCGTGGGCGCGCGCCCAGCCCTTGACACTGCTGGCGCGTTTTGCGCCCCGCCAGCGCCAGCGGCCGATGAATGAAATGATTGCGAACCCGGAGGAGAAGCCCGCTCTTGACCCGGAAGGCTCGCTCATTGACGCTGACATGGGAGCTTTTTATACGTGGCTGAACCAACAGCGGTTGCCCGGAGCGGAGCAGGCATCCTTCCTGGCCTGGTTCGAAGATCACCATGAAGCGCTGGCCATCTCACCGGTGCTGCCCCGGCATACTGAATCCGACAGCCCGGTCGATTTGGAATGGTTGGTCAACCAACTCCATTCCTGAAGGGCTTCACATGCGGCTTGCCGGAGGAGTCATCGCCAATCCATCAGGGTACGGCCGCTGGCACCGGTCTTGGCTGGCATGATGGTTTCTTCCGTGGTCCGGCTTGAACAATTGAACTATCCGCAGTCTGAATGAGCAGGAAGGATGCCAATGCCTGAAACTGCGCTTGACCTGGAAAATAGGACACGGGACATGGAGAGGATCGAGCCAGCCATGAGTTCCGCGGAACCCTCTTGTTTCAAACGGGCATAAGCCACTAAGTGCTGCTGAGTAACAAATTCTTTGAGCAGTGCATCCCACGAGACTGGGTCAACTTTGGGAAGAAGCTGGCGGGAATGCGCCAGCGGAACAACCGCGAATAATGTGAAGAGGCATACAACTGCTTTCATGGTCTCAGCACGCCGAGGGTTTCCGGCCAGTTCACCCAAGAAGCCCTCTCAAACCGTTAGTGAAGGTCGGATGCCCGTCGTTACATGCCGGAACCGGCCCACTGACGGCGCTTGCGGAAATCCTCTGGGGCCGGAAGAATACACCGTAATTGCCCACAATGGCTGAGGCAAGGTCGCACCCCCGTAAGCCGAGTTGCGAAATAAGAATATCAGCGCGCAACCTTACGGTCACGAGATAAATCGGCCATTCACATCCGGTGCAATCTGAGCAGGTAGGGCAACGACCATAGTACAGCAGAGAGTGCCGTGGCGATCCAGAGCACGACACGCTGCCACCGTGGCCCGATCTTCCGCCCGTAACTCAAGTAGAATCCTGCTCCCAGCGCCAGCACCGAAACTGGAAAAAGGTATTCTCGATAGGCTGTCAACCTGACAGCCATGCCTCCGCCGGTCAGGCTTGCTCCGGCGGAGAGCAATACCAGCACTCATCAGAGGTTAGGCAGGAGCGCTGCTGCCGCCGCAATCACGCTAGCCACTAAGGACTTGTTTTTGTCCGCCATTGAATCCTCCATTTCTTGACCTCATCGCCCCCACCAGTGGGGGCCGGTTTTAAGTACTTCAAGGAAGTGCTCGCTTCTGGGGAAGCGTTTCAGGCATTCTGGCAAGCACCAGCAGGCCCGAAAGCAAGGTCAAACTCGCGACCACATGGATGGCGACGGGGATGCCGAGATGGTCGGCGATCATTCCAGAAAGAAAAGCCCCCACCGCGTACCCGAGATCACGCCAAAAGCGATAGACGCCTAAGCTCGTGGCGCGCCACTCCGGATGGGCGAGATCCCCCACGGCTGCAAGCAGTGTGGGGTAGACCATCGCCGTACCGAGACCTTGCAGCAGCGCTCCGCAGACCCAGGCAGGGTAGGTGCGAACCAGCACCGTGAGCCAAATCCCTCCCGCCTGCACCAGCATGCCGCCCCCTATCAATCGCTTTCTTCCCCAGCGGTCGCTGGCAGGGCCGGTAAGCAGTTGCAAGACGCCCCAGGTGGCCGGATAAATCGCCTTGATGGTACCAATGGCCTCCACACCCAGGCCAAGACCCGCAAAGAACAGGGGATACAGCCCCCAAGACATTCCGTCATTCAGGTTGTTGACCAGTCCCGCTTGGCAGCACAGGAATAATGCTGGAACCTTCCAGGAAGTCAGGGCAAAGAGACGGCCGAACGAAACTTTGGTATTGCCGGCAAAGGAGCCGGTCGCGGCCGTTGCTAAATTTACACATTCGGGCGCCCGGAGCCGGGACTCCAGCCGGGCATACTCCAGCGTATCGCGAGTGAGGAACACGGAACAGATCAATCCCGCGCACGCCACAACGATCCCCAGATAGAAAGGCTGAGGCCGCAACGCCGTGACCGAGGCAATGTAACCGCTCACCCACGCCATCAAACCGACGGCAAGATATCCGGAAAATTCGTTCAGCCCCAGTGCTAGTCCGCGACTCTTTGGACCCGCCAGATCGATTTTCATGTTCACCGTCATCGACCAGCAAAGGGCCTGGTTGACGCCGAGAAGCACGTTGGCGAAATCGAACCATGCCCAGCGGTTTGCCAGAATGATGATAAACGGTACAGGCAAGCCGGCCACCCAGCCGAGGACGAGGACACGCTTGCGCCCCCAGCGTTCCGAGAAACGGCCTGCGAATAAGTTGCACAGCGCTTTGGTAATTCCAAAAGCAACGATAAAGGAAACAATGGCGGTTTTCGAATGAAGGCCAAAGTCCCTTTCCCCAATCAAGGGCACGACGGTTCTTTCGAGACCCACCATCATCCCCACGAAGGCGTTGATCAGAATCAGCAGCGAGAACTGGGCCAGGTTCGCGCGAAGACCCAAACTGCGTTCGACCGGTCTCACCGCTGGGGGGCTCTTTGCAATGCGATTCACTTCAACCATCGGTAAGTGTGATAGGAAAACGCCAGATCGAGGCTGAAGTGACCAATTCGCTTCGTCAGAAGTTGGTCTTAAGCCAACGGACAATCGCTGACTTGGATTCGGCGCCTGGCGGTGAGTGCCAACCAGCCGCGTCCCGGCTTGCTGCCCCGCCGGGCAGATGCTCAATTTTGAAAGGGCCGGGCCGGTAGCCAGCCTTGATCATCAGGTTCTTGATTTCGGCGGGATCCACTCTTGCACCCGGGAAAAAATCCAAAATCATCTCAGAGTCTCGAAGATCGAACTTGTACCGGTCAAGACCGTTCAGCTTGTAGAGGCGGACCAGAATATTGAAGAATCCCCTTGGTGAAAAGACGCCATGAACCTGCACCGTTACACGTGTGAAAGTCTTCGGGTAAGGTGCCTTCCGGGCACTGGCTGAGACAGGATTATCAGCGGCAGGTCTATCAGGCACTGCTACCTTTTGGAGTCTGGGGCAGGACGCAGCATCCAAGCTGACAAGGGAGCATCCCCACAGCAAGAGCACTGGCCAAACGGCCAGCAGCCTCTCCCGATATCGCCAGCCATGACGCCTCATGATTCCTCTCTTTTTCTCTGGTTTTTTCATTTGCGCCATGAAGGCATCGCTAAGTAGTATTCAAAGAAGGCGACGAACCCCAGCTTTTCGGTGAGCGGCTGCACTCCATTCAGATGTTGAAATTCCGGGGCACGCACTTCCGCGCCAATCTCCCAGCGCAACGTAGCATATTCGAGCCCAGCGTCCGCGATCCCGAGCGATCCGCCGGTAGAATTTGCTGTCTCGCCGCCGATCCGGTTCGTTGCATCCCAGATCAGATTATCTTCGGCCACGGCCCAGAGTTCCCCGGGCAGGCCCGCCGGCAGCTTGCGAGGCGTGAGGCGATATTCGAACTCTCCATCCACCTCAGCCTCGTCGCCCAGTGTGAAACCTCGGGAAGCCGCGGGGTCATGCCGGTAGGTTCCGTCCCATGCGAGCCCGTAGCTTGCAGTGTTCCAGCCTCCCGTGACTCCGAAATAGGGGTCGACCGACCCGGAGCCCGCGCGCACCGCCCGGAGCAACCCGAACTCATCGTAGCTGCCCGTGGGCAGGTAAAGCCCGGCGAACGAAGCGATGCGGAAAGTGCTTCCGGGGCGGTCAATTCCCAGCAGTGTGTACCGCGCGAACACCTGGGAATCACCCAGACCGCTTGAATTGAGCGGCTGCCCGCTCTGCGCCGGGGTCTGCTCGAAAAAGCCTGCTGTCTCACCCGCAGTGAGGGATAACGCGAGCTTGCTGGTCACACCATAAAAAAGTGTCACCGGAAACTGCATGTCAAGAAGCTGACAATCCAAGGGTGCTGCGCAACTGCTTAGGGTTCCATCGGAACTAAATCGGACCAGGAGCTGATCCTGGGCAACAGGCAAAGCGGTAATAAAGGTGGCCGGTGATCCGCCGAGCTGTAACGTCCCGACTTGAAGCCCAAAAATCAGGACCGATATGTGAACCAACAATTGCCCGTGCTTTCTGGCGGCTTTAAGGCAGGTCATATGTGGCAATACCTCCCAGTAGTGTAGTAACAACGAACCGTGAAACCGCAGGCTATGGTCGCGGTGAATCCAGCGGTCGCAGACCACCGCCACACCAACGGCTGCCACAATATTTTGGGATCCCCAATAGCACCCTCGGTAGCTCACATGGCTAATTCTCCTTCTCAAACCCACGCCAAGCTTTGAGCCCTGGAGTGAGCAAGCTGCGGTCTTGGATAATCCAAAGTCCTTGTTCGCTGGCCACGAACAGAAGCCCCCTCGTATTGTCGGTAAGCATGCTGCTGACTCCTCTGAGCTGCAATAAGACCCGCGGCCTTAAGGGATCTGAAAGATCGAGTACTTGCACTACTTTGTCCGCCCTCGCCAGGTTCGACTGCGGTCGACCGGGTAGAACAATGCCGAGGTTTGGAGTAACAAGCCGGATGCTAGAGGCAACACTGCCAGGACCTATTGGATATCTCTTCACCACAAGGGGCTTCTTGGCGTTCGTGACATCCACAATCATTAGGATGTCACCAGGACCACTTTGCATATACAAATATTCCCTGCCAGACTTCGAGGCGGCGAGAAACATGCGATACCCTAGCACTCGGACGCCAGGCATGTGAGCCAGGATGCGGACTTGATCGTTATTTATGCTGTGGGCGCGATCCTTCTGTGAGGCGTGTGCGACAAGAGCCGGTCGGAGTTCCAGAACGACCAACAAGCAAATTGTCATTTTGCTGGCGCGAAAAAAATGCATTTTTCCAGCCCTTCGCACTTTTAACTCAACCCGCTGAGGGTGTGGCGTTCACCCGTATTCACCCTTCGGATGTATTCCGCTAGCGGAGGCCGGGGTGGGATGTCCTGAATCATAAAGTGGATGAACTCGTCCCGATCATGTATCTGCAAGGCGCGGTTGTGCCGCCGCTCAAATCCGATGGTCGACGCCGGTTTGCCGCTCAAAGACCGGCCGCAAACCGAACCCGCGAAGGCCCCGGGCAGCACCTCCAAGTAGTCAGGAAGCGCCATGATCTTCTGGGCGCTTTCAAAAAGAGCCCGGGCGCCCTCCTCGGGGCTGGTGGCTAATTCGGTCCTCCCCATGTCACCCACCATCAGGGTGTGTCCCGTGAGGGCGAACCAGGGTTCGTTTCCCCGCGTCTTATCGGTGACCAGCAGAAGGATGTGTTCGGGTGTATGACCCGGCGTATGAAGGATGCGAATTTCCACATTACCCAAGCTGAGCACATCCCCTTCGCGGGCGGCGAGAAACGGAAACTCGGCATGGGCACTCGCGTGAAGCACGTATTGTGCGCCGGCCAGTTCGGCCAGCTTGCGCGCTCCAGAAATGTGGTCCGCATGCACGTGAGTGTCAATCACATACACGAGGCGCAGACCGCTTTCTTCGGCGGCCCGCAGGTAGATTTCGGGGTTGTCGATGGGGTCGCACACGGCGCCCAACCCTTTGCCCCCTCAACCGAATAGGTAGGAAGCAGCGATGATAGGCTCTGTGTGCAAGAACTGACGCAGGATCATAATCAGACCTCTGTTGTGAAGGTCAACGATGAGCGGCCGGGGGGTTGCCAGAGGCGGTTGGGGTGATGGGAAGCCCTTGCGCTCGCAAATCGTAAACGCTTCCCTCCAGCCGGTAGGCGGATATCCCCTTTGCGCGAAGCCGACCGACCGCTTCGACGGCCAGCACGCAAAACGGACCCCGACAATAAGCCACAACCTCCTTGTTCCGAGGAAGTTCCGAAAGCCGGCCGTCCAGCTCTTGGAGTGGAACAGAAATGGCTCCAAACAAGTGCGCGTGCTGAAATTCCTCTGGCGGGCGGACGTCCAATACAATGGCCTCCCCCCCCCGAACGCGCTCAATAAGGGTTTCCTGATCGACGGGCTCGGCATCACCCATCTCGCCGAAAAATCGTTGTTTGATTCGATCAATTTCTGCCCGCCGGTTCTCAGCAAGGATACGAAAGTCCCGTAAGAAGCCGCCCACCGAGTCATCGGCCAGCCGGTAAGTCACGAAGCGCCCGTCCTTTTGCGCCTCAACCAGGCCCGCTGCAAAGAGTATCTGAAGGTGCTGCGAGGCATTGGCCACAGTTGTGTCAGTTTCCGCAGCCAGAACTTCCACGGTGCGAGGGGCCTGAGAGAGAAGCTCCAAGAGCTCCAGCCGCTTGGGGCTGGACAAAGCCTTTCCTGCCAGCGCGAGTTGGCGATAAACAGCATCCTTAAAAGTACGCTTGGTCATGAAACTCACATATAGTAAAGCATTCAATTGAATATTGTAAACACTTCCATCCCCATGTCAACACAAATCTTTTTGACCTTATCCCGAAAGCTCAGCGTGCTCGTCGTGCCGTGTGGTACCCAGAATTACAGCGTTTCATCTGGCAAGGGGCTCTAAGGGATTGCAATCAGGATCACCGCCCTTGGCATTCTGCGGTCTGCAGAAAATGGTTGCTCCCATAGAGGCTGTCCGAAGCGCATCCAGCAAGGTGATCGCTTGCGGGTTGGTTTTGGTCGCGCCGAGGGCGGCTCGTAACCGCCGATCCTGTCACGGCGGGCCGCTCGACGGCCCTTCATCCGTGAGATATTCTATTCGGCTGACGACGCCCTCAAAATGGGATTTGCGGCATGAAATTGGTATAGATTATCTAATAGGTAGAGTTGTGGCAATTGACGCGATTTCCTCTCACGCGCTCTAAGGGGTAACTTGAAATGGCAATCAGTAAGACGATTCACGACAAAATTGGAAAGGTCCGGGATCTCGTGATCCTAGTTATACTTTTGCTTCCCGCGCTGGCTTATGCTGTAGAGCAACTCAATTTCAAGCCCGGCTTCAACTTCTACAAGCCAGAGCAGGACGTGCAATTGGGGAAGCAAAACGCTTTACAGGTCGAAAAACAGTTGCCGATGCTCAATGATCCGATGACTGTGAATTACATCACCCAGCTTGGGCGCAAGCTGGCGCGTTACGAGCCGAACTCGTTGAGCATTTATGTTTGGGACTTTCATGTGGTGAATACCGAGGACATCAACGCTTTTGCGCTTCCGGGAGGATATATTTTTGTGAATCGCGGCACCATCGAGGTCGCACAAAACGAAGCTCAGCTTGCAGGCGTCATCGCTCATGAAGAGGGCCACGTGGTGATGCGGCATGGAACCCATCAGGCTTCGGAAATGGCCCTGGTCAAAACACCGCTTTCTATCTTGGGCGGCATTCTCGGCATGAGTTCGAGCTCCGCCGCTTCCATAGTCCAAGCAGGTCTCGGCTTCGGGGTTAATTCGATTTTCCTTCACAACTCCCGGGATATTGAGGCCCAAGCCGACGCCGTCGGGACGTACACTCTGTATCGCGCTGGGTATGATCCCTATGCCATGGCTCAATTTTTTCAGATCCTGCAGAAGAAATACCCACAACGGACCCTTCAGTTTTTCTCCGATCATCCGAACCCAGGCAACCGCATTCAGAATGTGGACGCCGAAATCCGCAAGTTTGGACCGCCGCGCCAAAACTGGATCACCGACACGCCGCAATTTGAAGCTGTTAAACACCACCTGATGAGTTTGCCCCCGCCACCCAAGCCGCATAAATAACGTCGCAAAACCGCGCTGCCTCGCGCTCGGTTTGGTCTCCGCCCGTGTTGGTCCGCCGCTCCTTTCAAAACCCGGAACCGTGTCAAGCGGCTGGCGGCGGTGGCGCAGGCTTCTGCGAAAAATCGAAGCAGCCCGTCATTCCATCGGCCGCGGCGTCGCGGGCATTGAGGCTTGGCAATCCAAGCGTGGTCTCGCAGAATTTGACGAGGCTGACATGGGAGTGCTGCGTCGTTGAGATATACCCGCTCTTCGCATAGGGACTCAACACCAGGCAGCCGACTCGCGAGCCATAGCGAAACTGAGTGCCGTCAGTCCAGGTCTCAACTTCTGGCGGGTCCACATGGTCGTAATAACCACCCCAGTCGTCCCAAGTGATGAATACAGCGGTCTGCGCCCACAATCCGCCCTGAACGATGGCATTCACCTGATCGACGGTCCACTGCATCCCCTGGGTCACATTGTCCTTGGGATGCTCACTGAGCCCACTGGGCGCATATACCCACGATACGGCGGGTAGCTTTCCTGCTGAAGCGTCCTGAACGAACTGCGCCGAGGGTAACTCCGGCTTACCCGCCAAGCTCTGGATATAGCTAAAGGCGTAGCCCCCGTAATTGCCCCAGGTGATACCGGCTTGGTCCAAGTTCGCCGGCAGCGATGGGATATTGAAGGTTTGCGAGCTTCCAGAGGGAATATTATCAATCACCGGCGAGTCCGCCGCGATCAACATCAAATGGTTCGGCGTCGATTGGCTGGCAACGTCCGTAAAATAATTGTCGCACAGCGTGAACTGGTGTGCGTAAGTGAAGTACATGGGAATGTCTGATTCAAGGTATTGTTCGCGCACTGCATCGGCTGCCCGGTTCAGCCACGCCTGGTGCCGGTTACTTGGGAACCGCGTGGGCGGATTTGGCGAATGGGGCAACGTTGCACCATTGGCTCCGGGGAAGGTCCCGAAGTAATTGTCGAACGTGTGATTCTCTTTAATGATCAGGACAATATGTTGGATTGGACCTTGCGCAGGCATCAGAAACCTCTTTCTTGGCTCTGGAGAAGTTGGATTCTCCTTTTGAACGTTCTTATTGTATCCACAGGCGGCCCTTCTTGGCCCAGAAACTTTCCGGGCATTTCGCAAAGCACCTGCGAAGCGATCCAGCCCGCTACGATGTCCTGGTAGCGGTACGCTTCTGTCCAGCAAAGTCATCAAGATCTGTGTTCGGCGGGCTGGCTAAGCAGTCTGATCAACTCCCCCTCATCCAACACCGCGATGCCCAGATCTTTCGCCTTATCGAGTTTTGAGCCTGGCTCCTCGCCAGCTACCACGTAGTCCGTCTTCTTGCTGACGGAGCCGGTGACACGGCCACCTGTTTCCTCAATCAATTTCTTGGCGTCATCACGGGAATAGTGCGGAAGCGTACCCGTCAGAACGAATTGTTTTCCGGCAAGAGTTTGCGCGCGATGATGCTTGGCGACCGCCTTTTCGAGGCGCAAACCAGCATGCCGGAGTTTTTCCAGGAGCTTCAGGTTCCGCTCCTCGTGGAAGAATTGCACGATGCCCGCCGCGGTTTTCGGGCCGATTTCAGGAACTTCGATCAGCTCGACCTCGCTTGCTCGCGTCAGCTTGTCAAACGAACCGAAATGATCCGCCAGCAACTGCGCTGTTCGTTCCCCCACAAACGGAATCCCAATCGCAAAAATAATGCGGCCCAGCTTCGCCTGACGGCTGTTCTCGATCTCCTGCGCAAGGTTGGCGGCGGATTTTTCGCCCATGCGGTCGAGAGAGGCAAGCTGCACTTTTGTGAGCGAGTAAAGGTCCGACACTCCCTGCACCATTTTCTTATCCACCAATTGTTCCACCAAGGCTTCTCCAAGCCCGTCAATATTCATGGCACGGCGCCCTGCAAAGTGCAGCAGCGACTCTTTCAATTGGGCTGGACAATTAGGATTCAGGCAGCGCCAGGCCACTTCGCCTTCAGCGCGAAAAACTTTGCTGCCGCAAACCGGGCAATGATCCGGCATGCGAAACTCGCGCGCATCCTTGGGATGCGGCAGGACGACTTTCACCACCTTCGGTATTACTTCACCGCCCTTTTCGATGAAAACGGTGTCACCAATTTTCAGACCCAGTCGGCGAATCTCATCTTCGTTGTGAAGGGTGGAACGGCTGATGGTGGAACCGGAGAGTAAAACCGGTTCAAGCAAGGCCACAGGCGTGAGGATTCCGGTGCGGCCCACTTGGACCTTAATGTCCAGGACCTTGGTCGTGGCTTGGCGCGCCGGGTACTTATAGGCGATCGCCCAACGCGGGGATTTGGCCGTGGTTCCAAGCTCAGCCCACAAACGGATGTTATTCACTTTGATCACGATCCCGTCGATTTCATAATCCAGCTTGTCACGCTTCGATTCCCACTGCTGGATGTATTCGAGTACCTCATCAAAAGAAGCGCAGAGGCGCCGGTGCGGGTTCACCTTAAATCCCAATTCGGCGAGCATGTCGAGGACTTTCCAATGCTCGCGAAATGTGGCTTCGCTGCCCGCCGCCAGGAAGTAATAGAGGAACATGTCCAGGTTCCGCTGAGCGACGAGCTTCGAATCCAGGAGACGAATGGTGCCCGCCGCGGAGTTGCGGGGATTTGCAAACTTGGGCTCGCCCGCAGCTTCACGCTGCGCGTTGAGTTTCTCAAACGCCGGGCGAGGCATGATGACTTCGCCGCGAACTTCGAAGCGGGCGGGATTGCCGGTCCGCGCGAGCTTGGCATGAGGGATTCGCAACGGAACGGAGCGGATCGTCTTGACGTTGAATGTCACATCTTCGCCTTGAGCCCCGTCACCGCGTGTAACCCCGCGTGTCAGAACCCCGTCCTCGTAAGTCAAGGACATAGACAGACCATCCAGCTTCAACTCACCAACGTATTCGACTTGAGAGCGGCCGGAAAGCTCCCGGACCCGGCGGTCAAAATCCCTCAATTCTTCAATCGAGTAGGTATTATCCAGGCTCATCATCGGTGTGGTATGCCGGACCTTGGGAAATTCCTGTGCGGGCACGCCGCCCACGCGCTGCGTGGGTGAATCCGGCGTAATCAGCTCCGGATGCAGGCTTTCCAACTCCTTGAGCCGGGCCATGAGTTTGTCAAACTCGGAGTCCGAAATTTGCGGGTCATTCAGGGCATAGTAGCGGTGTTCGTGGTCACGAATCTCTTCCCGTAGTTTTTCAATCTCACTCTGAATGGACTTTGCCACTTTTTACCCTTTCGCCCGGATTGAGCGCGAAGCGTAGAGTTTCGCCTGCCGGCACGTGAGGCAGACCCTGATTTTGTATGAAGCCGGAACCGGCGCTCCTGACCACCAGATTTACAACGTCAGATTGAAATTATAACCTTCGGGAAGATGATTGCGGAAAAGCTTCGAAAGTCTCTTGCGATCCTGCCGCCTCGCTGTGCGTCTTGACATTGGAGAAGTTCGGTTCTAGTTTCGTTATTGGACGCTTGATGGATGTTTCGTGATGGCCCGCCGGCATTGGGGAAATAGAAAGTCAAGCCTGAGGCCGGTTTGGAGTATGACAACGAGGGAAGCAAGATATGAAAACGACCATCGCTCTTTTCTCTGCCCTTCTTTTCTTTTTGGCTGGGTCGCCACCGCTCGCGGCTCAGCAGACAAACCAACCGCAGCCGCCGGAATTGGGCCGGTTTGGGAATCCAACCGCTACGGCTCGAATTTACCAGGGCTATCTTTACGGAGTCATCAAAAAGATTGATAAGCAGGACCTGGTGCTGGACAAGACCTATTTCGGGGTGCCGAAGACCATCACCATCAACAAAAATACTAAATTCATCCACAACGGCAAGACCGGGACGCTGGCGCAGTTGAAATTGGGCGAGGACGTTTATGTGGACGTGAAGAAAAATAAGAAGACCGGCGAAATGCTAGCCAAGAAAGTGGTAACGGGTGTTGGCGTCACCAATTAAGTAAACGGAGTAAGCCTGCACTGAGTCATGCCTTGGTTGTTTTCTTGACTTCAACCGAAGAGGCAATGCGCAGCTCGAGCCGTTTGCAAATCAGATCTCTTCTCCGCAGCGTCCGGGGCTGTGCGGGGACTGAGCCGGCGAGGGGCAACTTGCGACAGATTTCAGAACCCGGCGCGAGAGCGGTCACGGTGACTCACACCGCCGCCTCCCTCCTTTGAAAACTGCCACCCTCATCTCCAATCCATTTGCCGGGGGCTGGCCCGCGCGCCGCCAGCGGCACATTCAACAGGCAGCCACCATTCTGCGTGACGCGGGCCTTGCGATTCGCCTGGTTGAAACCACCGGCCTTGGTTCTGCCACTCATCTGGCACGCCAGGCGGCGGCAAATGCAGACGATCTGGTGATCGTCTGCGGTGGCGACGGCACCATCAACGAGGCGCTGAACGGCCTGGCGCCGGGTAAGACCCCGCTTGCTGTCTTACCCGGTGGAACCGCCAATATTCTTGCCAAAGAACTTTGTCTTCCGCACCAACTTGTCCGGGCTGCGCGGCAACTCGCGTTATGGAAGCCGCAGCGGGTCGGGTTGGGACTGGCCACAGAATACTCCGGCCGGGTGGCAGAAACCGGCCCCGGAACTGGCGGCCGGTTCTTCGTCTGTGTTGCGGGCATTGGCTTTGACGCGCACATCATCCGCATGTTACCTACCCAAAGGAAGTTCTCGCTGGGCGTTGTGGCCTACATCATTGAAGCCGTGCGGCAAGTCTTCCAATATCCTTTCCCGGTCTTCCGGGTTGTGAACGGGAAGCGGGAACACCCTGCGTCGTTCGTGGTGATGCAGAGGTCGAAAAAGTACGCGGGCTGGTTGCAGCTTGCCCGCCGTGGCGGAATCTTCCAGCCGGATCTGAGCCTCAGCCTGTTTCCAAGCCCCAATCGTTGGCGATACTTCCTCTATGCCGCTGCGGTGCTGGCGCATATGCTTCCCGGTGAGGTTGAACAGATCGCTTCGACGTTGGCCCTCTGCGAACTCCGCGAGCCAAGCGAAGGCGTCTACTACGAACTGGACGGTGAATTGGTTGGCAAGTTGCCAGCAAGGTTTGAATTTGTACCGGACGCTCTGACCCTCTTGATGCCGCCGGCGGTTGCGCCAACCCTGCCTGCCGGACCCTAAAAAGCACGACGCGGCGTGGGAGTGGCCGTGCTTGGCGCGCGCCCACCCGGGTCGCCCCTACTATTGAGTTATTCACCGCTTTTCTTTTCCGGCCGCAGCAACGGGAACAGGATGACGTCCCGAATGGATTTCGAACCAGTCAGCAGCATCGTCAAGCGGTCAATGCCGATGCCTTCGCCTCCGGTGGGCGGCATGCCGTAACTCAGCGCCCGAACGTAATCCTCGTCAACCGTGTGCGCGCTCAAGTCGCCTTTCTCCCGCAGCAATTGCTGATACTCGAAGCGGTCGCGCTGTTCGCGCGGATCGTTCAATTCGCTGAAAGCGTTTGCAAGTTCCATACCGCCAATGAAAAGCTCGAATCGCTCAACGAAATTCGGATCGTCAGGCTTTTGCTTGGAGAGCGGTGAGACCTCGAGGGGAAACTCGGTAATGAAGGTCGGTTGAATCAAATAACGTTCCGCAACCGCCTCGAACAGCGCCTGCAGCGCCATGCCGGGCGCCGTACCTTGAGGCAGCGCCAATGGATGAATGGACTCGCCGCTTTGTTGCGCGGCCCATCGGTCAAACGCCTCGATCCATTTGAATACGCCCCTGGTCTCCACCACCCCCTCCATCGTTGGAGCCGTCCCTGCTTCCTTCGGCCAGTATTCCACGATCGCCTCCTTCATGGTGAGACGGTGAAAGCGATCAAGAGAGATTTCCTGTTCCGCATATTCGAAAGTGGTTGATCCCAGCACGGTCTTCGTAACATGGCGGAGCAGGCGTTCCGTCAAGTCCATCATGTCACGATAGTCCGCATAAGCTTGGTAGAACTCCAGCATGGTGAATTCGGGATTGTGCTGGGTGGAGATGCCTTCGTTGCGGAAGTTGCGATTGATCTCATAAACACGATCCAGCCCGCCGACAACCAGACGTTTGAGATACAACTCCGGCGCCACGCGAAGGTAAAGATCTATATCCAGCGCGTTGTGATGAGTCTTGAAAGGCCGCGCCAGCGCCCCTCCGGGCAAAGGCTGCATCATGGGGGTTTCCACTTCCATGAAGCCTTCGCCATCCAGAAAATCGCGCAGCGCCCGCACAATCCGGCTGCGCCGCTCGAAAGTCTTGCGGACTTCTTCGTTCGCCAGCAGGTCCAAATACCGCTGACGATAACGAATCTCCACATCGGCAAGGCCGTGCCACTTTTCCGGCATGGGCAGAAGAGCCTTGGCCAGGAACTGCAAGCGCCCCGCATGAATGGTCAGTTCGCCGGTTCTGGTGCGAAAAAGATAACCTTCGACGCCGATCAGATCGCCTAAATCAAGCAGTTTATAGAGCTCAAAATCCCGCTCGCCCACCGCATCCAGCCGCACGTAAACCTGCAAGCGCACCCCACCGCCCGCGAGATGCGCGAATCCCGCTTTGCCATGAGGCCGAATCGTCATCATCCGGCCCGCCGCACGGACCACCGGCTTTTCCTTCTCCAGTTCCTCCGCCGTCTTTCCGGAATAAGACGCCAGAATTTCCGGAAGCGTATGGGTGACATCAAACTTTCGCGGGTAGGGTTCAAAACCTAATTCAACGATAGCACCGAGCTTCTTCTGCCGCTGGGCGATGAGCGATGATGCCTCGTGTTCCTCAAGTTGCACGGAAATGCCTCCTCAATTTCATCGAGAGCGATGGTTTGAACATGGGCGGGCCAAGTCGTGATGTTTTAACTTTGTGCCAACGTGTGAATCTGTCCGGCTAGGAAGGACCGGGGATCAGTGCCGACTCAATGCGTAGTCTCTACCGGTACCACCATGGTGGCCGAAGGATGGCGCTGGCGCTCGTAGGCGGAAATCTGGTCCTCAAAGCGGAGTGAGAGCCCGATGTCGTCAAGGCCCTTCAGCAGGCATTCCCGCCGGAACGGGTCCACCGTGAAGGAATACTCAAGGCCGTCCCCATCCGAAACCACCTGCCGCTCCAAATCCACGGTCAACTGATAGCCGGGATTCTTTTCGGTCCGCCGGAATAGTTCGTCTACCTGCTCGTCCGGGAGCGTGACCGGCAGGATGCCGTTCTTGAAGCAGTTGTTGTAGAAAATGTCGGCGTAGCTTGGAGCGACGATGGCTCGAACCCCGTAATCCAGAATGGCCCAGGGCGCGTGCTCGCGGCTTGAACCACAGCCAAAATTGGCGCGGGCCAGCATCACCGACGCTCCCTGATAACGCGGGAAGTTCAGTACGAAATCCGGATTGGGCTTTTCGCCCTCCACATAACGCCAATCATAAAAGAGAACGCGGCCGAATCCCTCACGGGTGAGAGCTTTCAGAAATTGTTTGGGCACCATTTGATCCGTGTCCACGTTGACGCGACCAATGGGGATAACGAGTCCGTTATGTTTGATGAATGGTTGCATGGCATCTACCTATCGTGTCCGTCTTGTTCCATCCCACGAATAAATCGATCTACCGTTATGCTTAATCCTTCGACCGCTTCTACTAAACCCTTCATCGCCGATTGGAGCAGTGTCATTCCGTCCGCGAGCTTGCCAATCGCATGAGTATTCTGTTCAACCACCCCTGCGAGCCGGTCAAGGCTCGTCTCGACGCGATCGAGAAGCCGCCCTTGAACTATCTGATTGTCCCGCAGTTCCCTGACTGATTGTTCCATCTCTTCGAATGTCATGCTACGGTTACCATCCCTAGCCTCAATACTGTTCACTTAACGATTCTGATGCATTCTGCGATTTTGATTCGAACCTTCGGGCAAGCCCCGCGCGGGCGCAGCGGGAAGTTGCTCATCTTAC
>CALCEB010000118.1 GCA_937900045.1 uncultured Acidobacteriota bacterium | reverse complement strand
GGGGAGGCACAGTTGGAATGAGTCGAAGCCGGTATCGAAGGAGCAGGATTAAAGCGCGAACACCAAAAATTAGGCCTGCCGGAGTCATCCGGCAGGCCTTTCTAAGGCAGGTAAGCTGCCTGCTTAAGTGCTGCAAGTCCGGCTATGGAAGCTGTTCAACCCCCCGGGCTTCAAATAGCATGGTGGGTGGTTGAACGGCGATGCCGTTAATCGTCACTGACTGTGGCATATAGAACAGCAGGCCTTTGACGACGATCTGGGCAGAGGGCGTCAATTGGTTCAACCCGGAGACCCCCGTGAACTGCGTCTGTTCAAACGTGAACACCGGCATCGTCTGCCCTTGCAGCAGCGGCTCGCAGGGGTTGAAGGTGAACCCACCCTGACGGTTGTCCGCAGATGATGATCCGCCAAGGAGCTTTACAAAGTTCCCAAGCAGCGCCTGTGGGCGCAGGAAGATGGCCGAAGCCATAATCGTCGCAGCCGATCCTGCGCTACTACTCCCGGACGTGGCCTGTGGGAGCGGACCGTGCACCACCACCTCCTGGCCCACCCCAACCCCGGCTGGTGAATAATTCAGCCCTCCGACGTTGGTGCTCTGCGAAGCGATGCCGAACTGGGTTGAGCTGGAGATGGTGACATTCGCCGAAGAGAGCAGGGCAAGGCTCGCAACCGGGGAAGGCATCTCGGCGCGGATGATCATCGTGAACTGCTGAGCGTTGCCGCTTGTATCTCGCGTTACGGAAGTGATGAAGCCGGCATAGGCCCGAATTTGGCCGTTGTCCGCGGTTTCAACATCGATTTCGGTGGCGGCCATCGAGCCCGAAACGCTCAACTCGACCGTCATCTCCACAAAAGTGCCGGCCTGGATCGAGCTCAGGCCGGAGGCGCCCTTAATGACGGCATTGCTAGGCACGTAGACTGTCAGGGTTTTTCCGTCATCGTTGTTGATCGTAATACTGCCAATGGAAGCCGAGGCGCTTTGCGTGGAAACGCTCTGAACGATTCCCGCCACGTCGTCCATCTCCGGCGGCGTATCCGAAGCGGAAGGGGCGCCGGTAATGACAGGATTCACCGTCCCCGTGACTTGGCCGCTCCCGTCCACCTGAACGGACTTAAGCAGATTGAAGTCGAGCTGCAGCCCGCTGGTCGCTCCATTCGTGATCACAATCGGCGCGGTCAAGGTGATGTTAACGCTGGAACTGGTGAGCGTCACCGGAATCTGCTCCGGCGCTGGCGGGTTCTTGGTCATATCGAGAACTGTCATCTCCGGATTCGCCAGCGTCAGGCTGAGGGATTCGTATGTGCCGGCGGGAGCGCTTCCGAGGTTCAGAAACGTTGAGAAGTCCATTAACCGGGCGAAGTCCACGGTGACCGGACTGGCCGACGCAATGATCGAGGGCGACGCTCCGCCCATGCTCGAATTCAAAATTGCCCCTGTGATCGTGACCTTGAAGGATATGACGTCGCACACCGGCGCGTCACCACCCATCAGCAACACCGAACCGCTGTTGGTGGGGGGGCCGACGGGACCGCCGCCTTTCGAGCTTGTCATGGTACTGCTACCGCAACTCACCTGCATGAAGGCGGTGATGCCGACCACCGCGAAGAGGGCAAACCAAATATGAAGCTTGCGCATTTTCAATCTCCTTCCCGAAAAGTTAAAAGCGATTCATCCGTGGGAATGAACCCTCTCATTCCGATCTAGTGTAGCGATCACAAAATAACTGGACCGTGCGCACGCCCGTCCCGCGGCATCTTTCCGGCCCATGCCGCCAGGACAGCGGCGCACCAAGGTTCACCCAATTCCGAAACATTGCACCTGTTCTGCGTTGCTGAACGGCTCGTCAAGTCTTCCCGTCCTCTCCCGTGAGGAGGACCCGGGGTTGCCGTCCGGCCGTGGCCGGAAAACTCCGGGTTTTACTGAGTTGGATTCTGAAAAAAGCTCACGCACGAATCAGCACAACAAACTGGGATTTCTCAGAACCCCGTTAAATCATTTCCGGCCAGTTCGGGTTCAAGTCGATCCGGAAGCCGATTCCCTTGGTTTCCCTTACACTGGCAAGCCCGAAGGCCATCAATTCCCAATGAGTCACAAATCCCCGCAAGGCATGAACCCTGCCACCCGCTTTTTGTTGCGGGGTTATTATTAGATTTTTTCAACGGTTGGCTTGCCATTGTGAGCGACTGCTCCGGTCCCCTCACCCTCCGTTTGGATCTGGCTTGTAGGCAATGGATGGGGCTGCGGTTTACTTTCTTCCAGGGTTTTGGGCCCCGCCCGATGCATCCTGGCGGTGGACCATCTTTGGGCGGAGGCCCAAAACCCCGTACTTATTTTTCCGCGGGGAGGGGGGTGTCCGCGGAAGTAACCTCTTCGGGATGAATCTTGGTTGCCCTTGATTCAATCACATAAGAAGCTACGCCTGTCCCTCAGCACGAGAGTGGCCAAAACGAGGAGTCTCTAACTAACTGAGAATTTTGTATTTTTATAGCGACAGCCCAACCTGGCCTGCGAAGTTTTGACTGGCCCCATGTAGTTTTTTCCGAAGGGCGCGCCCAAACCTTTGTGGGAAGAGTCAATTCGGGAGAAATGCAACAAGCAGCGAGAAGCTTGAGTGGGAAACTGCCAATGGCAGACCGCCAGCTTGCCGCTCTTGCAGTTCGCACCCTGTCACTATTAACTTCTCTCCTGCCTCTTTTCTCGGTAGTGACGCAGTTTGCGGTAGCGGCGCTCATAGAGCGCCGCTACCGCAAAGAAATTGAGACACTACCCTTTTCTCTCCTCGCTTGCCTCTTTGTGGTATATTCCCCAAGATTCCAACGAGGACCCATTGCCATGTCCCTTGTAAAACAGATCGACGGCGACCTGATGACTGCCATGAAGAGCCAAGACAACCTCAAGCTCAGTGTCCTGCGCATGATGAAGTCAGCCTTGAAGCTGAAACAAGTGGAGTCGGGTAAGCCGCTGGAGGATGCTGAAGCCCTCGCGGTATTCCGTACCCTGGTGAAACAGCGCCGCGAGGCCGCCGCCCTATTCCGGGGTGCAGGACGCCCGGAGTTGGCTGACAAGGAAGAAGCCGAGGTTAAGATTGTGGAAGTGTATCTTCCAGCGGCGGCGAGCGATGCGGAACTGGAGGCCGCAGTGACCGAAGCCTTGGCGGAAACTGGAGCCGCCAGCGCTAAGGAGACCGGTAAAGTGATGAAGGCGGCAATGGCCAAGCTCGCCGGAAAGAGTGTGGACGGCAAGCGAGTGAATGAGCTGGTGCGAGCCCGGTTGGGCGCGTAAGGCTGGGCGCTTGCAACGGCGGTCTGTGATCGCCAGCATTGAATGCCGTGGCTCCGCTCTGTTAGGTGCGTCATCACCGGTCACAGCTCTGTGCGACAATACCGGCGCCAGGCTCTGGGGTGAATGAGAATTGCTTTGAACCCGTTTTCCGCAAGCCAAAAATATTTTGTCTCATTCGTCTCGCTTGTCTACCTCCTCTCATTCGCTTGTGCTAGCCTCAAGTTCGTGACCAAGTTAGGCGCACGTCATGCAATGCCAAATGCCAAAGAGGTTAGATCAATGGTCAGGGCATGACTTCACCCGAACCTTAACCGAGACTCGGATTTGGCTACGAAGGGTCTCCAAAAGGGACGTTCGGATAGTGAATAAACAAAGCAGAGGGAACGAAGCTTGAATGTCCTTTGTTATCAACAAAAGTAAAATTCGCAGCGCAAACAAGCGCCCCAAAAATCTAATAAGTACTTGTATTTTCAAATATATTCCGTCGAACGGACGATGCGGCGCGGGATTCATCCTCATTTAGGCAAGGCTAGGAGCCCACAGCCCCATGGCTAAAAAAATTACTGAAACTGAACAACTTAAAGGCTTTAGGCCTTTCGTTTCTTCTGAGACTCAAATGCCGGAGTCAACGCCGCGCGCCATCGTTCTAGGGGCGGTGCTGGGCGTGATCTTCGGAGCCGTTTCCGTCTATCTCGCATTGAAGGCGGGCCTCACGGTCAGCGCCTCCATCCCCGTGGCGGTGCTTTCCGTCAGCATCTTCAAGTGGCTCGGCAAGTCTACGATCCTCGAAAATAACATGGTGCAGACGGTCGGTTCGGCCGGCGAATCGATCGCCGCGGGCGTAGCTTTTACCCTGCCAGCTCTCATCTTTCTGGGTTTCAGCCTGGATTATTGGAACATCTTTCTGCTGGCCATTGCCGGCGGATTGCTGGGGGTCCTTTTTGTGGTGCCTCTGCGCGTTCCGCTGGTGGTGAAGGAGCACGGTAATCTGTTGTTTCCGGAGGGGAAGGCTTGCGCCGACGTCCTCATCAGCGGCGAAAAGCGTGGCATCCAGGCAGGCAAGGTATTTGCGGGCGCCGGTCTCGGCTTGGTTTATAAATTCTTCATGGGTGAAACCGGGGGCCTGAGCTTCTGGAAGGCAACGCCCGAATGGCATCCAAACTGGTATCCGGGGGCGACGCTGGCGGGCGAAATCACCCCGGAATACCTGGGCGTGGGTTACATCATCGGGCCAAAGGTGGCGGGCACGATGTTTGCCGGAGGCGTCATCTCCTGGTTGGTGCTGATTCCGGTCATCAAGTTCTTCGGCTCGCACATTCCGGGGGCGGTTTATCCCGGTACCGTTCCCATTGCTCAGATGTCGCCGTTTGACATCTGGAAGGCTTACATCCGTTATATTGGCGCGGGTGCCGTGACCATGGCGGGTTTGATCACACTGGCCCGGACGCTGCCCACCATTGTCACTTCTTTCCGCGCCGCCTTCAAGGAGCTGACGCAATCGAAATCCGGCGCGGCCCTGAAAGTGAACCGCACCTCCCGTGACCTGCCGCTCAGCGTAGTTCTGATTGGCACGGCTGTGATGACGATTGCCATCTGGGCGCTGCTTTCCTTTCACATTAACCCCGGCGCGCACGGCAACCTGGTCTCCGCCCTGCTCATCGTGATTTTCGGATTCTTCTTTTCCACGGTCTCGGCGCGGATCGTCGGCCTCATCGGCACATCCTCGAATCCTGTATCGGGCATGACCATTGCCACGCTGATGGGCACCTGCCTGATTTTTGTGGCGGTGGGCTGGACCGGCAACGTCTATTCCTCCATCGCCCTCAGCGTGGGCGCGGTCATCGCCATTGCCGCGGCCTGCGCGGGCGCCACCGTGCAGTCCCTTAAGACCGGTTACATCGTGGGAGGCACGCCGCGCCGCCAGGAAATCGGTTTTGTCATCGGCGTGCTCACGTCCGTCTTGGTGGTGGGCCTTACGCTGAAGCTGCTCAACAAGAGCGCCACGCGGGTAAACACAGTGCACATGGCGAATGTCACGCTGACGGCGGATATGAAGCCTTCGGGAACCGTCGAATACAGCGGTCATTCCTATGAAGTCGTTTCCGTGCTCGGCTCGCACACCATTCCTGACGGCCGCTACTATTACGACCCTTCGTCCCACGCGATCGATTTTCAGGAGGTCCAAGGCATCGGCTCGCTCAACTATCCCGCCCCGCAAGCCACGCTGATGAGCGTGGTCATCAACGGCATCCTGAACCAGCGACTGCCCTGGTCGCTGGTCCTTTTTGGCGCCTTCATAGTCGTCACGCTGGAGCTATGCGGTGTGCGTTCCCTCGCCTTTGCCGTGGGTTCGTACCTGCCGATTTCAACTACTGCGCCCATCTTCACCGGTGGCGTGGTGAAATGGCTGGCACAGCGGGCCTCTGCTAATCCCGAAGAATCCGAAACGGGCAGCGGTGCGCTGTTCAGCTCCGGACTCATCGCGGGTGGATCGCTCGGCGGCCTGGCGTTGGCCATCGTTGTGGGATTCCATAAGGAAGATGTGGTCGCTGTCGGCGCGCGCTGGCTCCCGCACTTCTCGCAAAACGACCTGGTGGCGCTCGTTATTTTTGCCGCCCTTTCGGCGCTCCTTTACTTTATGGCTCGCGAAAAAACCGAGGGAACCTAACGGGTGGTCATTGCACGCTTTTTGTGTGCCTGACTTTGTCCTCGGGCCGGAGGGGAAATGGAGCGTAGCCCAGGTCGTCAGACCCGGGTTGGCGGATCCGATACCGATTTTCCGAAAGGCCGGTTGTGTCTCATTTTGTTTGCTGTAGCGGCGCTCTATGAGCGCCGAACTTGGATCCTCAACGGTTCCCGGCGCTCATAGAGCGCCGCTACAGCAAACTGCGCCACTACCGAAAGGCCCCCTTTTCCTTGCCCCGACGGGGTGATAATACATTATCCTCAGGATCAAACCCACTTTTGCCACCGCTCTGCATTCTTCCCGGTTAATGTGGTACGCTAGTTCAAATGCCTCGTTATCGCGACATGTCATTTTCCTTGGGTCCGCCGCTGACGCCCATGGTGAAGAAGCTGATCATCGTCACCGGCGCAGCGTTTGTGCTGACCTATCTTCCGGCTCAGATTTTCGGATGGGCTTACCCCTACTTTCTGTTCGGGCTTGAACCATACGCCGTTATCCACCATCTGGCCATTTGGCAACTGGCGACCTACCTGTTCCTGCACGCCGGATTTTTTCATATTATCTTCAACCTTTTTGCGCTGTGGATGTTCGGGCCGGATCTGGAAAAAGAATGGGGCGGCAGCCAGTTCCTCTTTTTCTACTTCCTCACCGGGATTGGAGCCGGCATTGTCAATGTTCTTCTGATGCCATCCAGTACGTCGATGACGATTGGCTGCTCGGGGGCAATTTATGGATTGCTACTGGCCTATGGACTGACCTTCCCGGATAGGTTGATTTACCTTTACTTCTTGATCCCCATCCGTGCCAAGTGGTTCGCACTGCTCATGGGTGTGATCGAATTCGTGAGTTCTTTCGGCACGCCGGGATCCGGTGTCGCCCACGTGGCGCACCTCGGCGGAATGCTTTTTGCCTATTTTTACCTGCGCGGGGTGCGGATGCCTTTCAGAATCCAGGGCCGCTATGACGACTGGCGGCGCGCACGCCTGCGCAAGAAGTTTGAATCCTATATGCGCAAGCACGAAAAGCGGGACGACGCCGGACGGTGGGTGAATTGAGGTTGCGCCGCAGGCTTGTAGCGCTGGTTCGTAGCGTCGCTCTCTGAGCGGCGAAGCTTTCTAAGGGCGCCGGTCCCTGTCAGGGCAAGCTCCGACCGGCGCTACAGCAAACTGCATCACTACCGGTCAGCCGTCCCGGCTATCTGGTATAGTTAAGGGTATAGGAAACTAAACATGGAAACGAAAACGGATCAGAAAAAGTTGTGGGAAGCCCAGCGGGTGGGGGCGGTCACCTTCGCCATTCACAAACCGAAGAGGAATCCCAAGAAGTTGCGTCAGTCCCGGCTGAAGAACCGCCGAAGGGCTAGATAGAAAGCGCGTGACTGCCGCAGCCCGGCCCGGCTCAGCTTTCCCGGGTATGGGAAGGGGTACCTGGATGCGGAAGGTCTGTATTCCCCCACGTCCGAATTTCCCCTCATGCAACCCGCCGGGCTATATTTCCTTCTATTCAAGTGTGAAGGAACTTACCCACGGAGTAGTTGAAATGCCTGATGCTTGTCCCAAACCGGGGGCGAACCGGCTCGGCTGGATTCTGGCGGCCGGGTTTTTCCTGGCCGCGTTCCTTGCCATGGGGCCTCGGGTGCTGAGGGCGGCCGGGCAGGGTTCAAACCAAGCCTCCGGCCCGGCTTTAAGTCCGGATGACATCACGCTTCTCCTCATTGGCGGCGCCACGGAGACCAAGCTCATCCCGTTGATTCAGCAGCGAGGCGTGGACTTTCGCATGACGCCTGAACTGGCTAAGAAGTTTCATGATTTGGGAGCCACGGATCATTTAATTGATGCGCTGTCGCGGGCAGGGGATAAAGTCCAGCCGAACGCTCCGGCTCCCCGCTCCGGTGGATCTGGAGGCCAGGCGGCGCCGGCTGCTTCCGCAACTCCCACCGCTCCGGTTCCAGCTTCGCCGCCAAGTCCTTCCACGCCGCAAGCTCCACCCGAGCCGGGTTCCACCGCCCCATCCAGTAACGGACGTGCTTTGGATAACAACGCTCAGGCAAAGGTCCAGCAAGCTGTCCAACACCTTAATACGCAGGAGTTAGGGAAACCTCTCGGGCCCGCTCCGGAGTTTTCGGTGCGTACTTTCACCGGAAAAACCTTTGATCTGGCCAATGAAAAAGGGAAAGTGGTGCTGGTGGACTTCTGGGCTACGTGGTGCAAACCCTGCCGCCAGGAAATCCCTCAGTTCATGGATCTCGAGAAGCGTTATAAGAGCCAGGGATTGAGGATCGTTGGCATTGCCGTTAGCGATAAGCTGCAGAATGTACAGGATTTTTACGATCGTTATGACATGAACTATCCCGTTGGCATGGGCGATGCCCGGCTGAAGGCGTTGTTCGGCGGCATCGTCAGCATCCCCACCGCTCTCTTGATTGGCCCCGACGGCATGATTTACTACAAGGCTGAAGGCAGTGTGATTGAGTCAGCTATGGAAGAGCGAATCCAAGCTTTGCTCGCCGCCGGTTCCGCTCCCGCGCGCCCCATGATGGCATCGACGGCTCCCACAGCGGCAGCAAACAATACGAACGCCCCAGCCTTGAAATCTGCCGTCCCCGTCAAAACGGCAAGTGTGGTTTCCGGCACTCCAGCGCGCAGCTCTTCTCCGCCCAGCTCCAATGTCGCCCTGCCGGATCCGAGTCCGGCGCGGATTCAGCAGATCATCCAAGCCTTCGCGGCCAAGGAGAAGCTCTTCAAACAAGCTCGTGAAAATTACACATGGCACCAAGTCAACAAAGTCCAAACACTGGATGCAGATGGCAATGTCACCGGCAGTTACGAGCAGGATTGGGACATTCTTTTCGATGGGAATGGCCAGCGCATCGAGCGCGTTACCTATGCGCCGGAGGACACCCTGAAGGGCCTCATCGTCACGGAACAGGACATCGATTCCTTCCGCAACGTCCAGCCTTTTGTGATGACAACGGACGATTTGCCGGAATACGAGGTAAAGTATCTTGGACACGTCCACGTGGATTACATCACGGCCTACGTGTTCTCCGTCCGCCCCAAGGAAATCAAAAAGGGGAAGCAGTATTTCAAAGGCGTCATCTGGGTAGACGACCGGGACCTGCAGATTGTGAAGGCCGAGGGCAAGCCAGTACCCGAGCTCACCGGCAAGCACGGTCAGAACCTCTTCCCACGTTTCACCACCTGGCGCCAACAGATTGACGGCAAGTACTGGTTTCCGACCTTCACCATGGCCAATGACACACTCTATTTTAATCAGGGTCCAATCCGCATCAAGGAAATCATCAAGTACACGAACTACAAGCAATTCAAGTCGAAGGTGAAGATCTCCCCGGCGACGCCAATCAGCGATCCACCCGCTCCTTCGACTCCCCCTAAGCACTAAAGGGAAGTATCTGTAGCGGTCGCCGCTATAGGCACCGCTACTTGCGCTTTTCCCTTGGTCCCAACCAACCTCCTGCTAAAATCGGGTCTAATGCCATCCACCCATTGCTTCGAGTGGCGGATTGTCCTGGTCCGCCCGCGCAACCCGCTCAACATCGGGGCCGCGGCCCGGGCCATGGCCAACTTCGGCCTTTCTGATCTGGTGGTCGTCGATCCATATGAGCCGGTTTGGCAGGAAACACGCTCTGCTGTGGGCGCCGGGGATCTGATCCGGTCCGCTCGCAGTGTTGAAACCCTTCCCGAGGCCCTGGAGAATGTGACGCTGGTAGTCGGTACCACTGCGGGCGCGCGGCGAACCCTGCCGCAAGACCTGATGAGCTTGACCGAACTTTCTGCCTGGCTGCGTAATAAGCGGCGCCGTCATCGGGCTGCGATGCTCTTCGGATCAGAAAAGACCGGCCTGTCGAATGAGCACCTCAGCTATTGCCACGCGCTGGTGAGAATTCCCACCACACCGGATTGTCCCTCGATGAACCTCGGCCAATCGGTGGCGGTTTGCGGCTATGAGTTGACCCGAGCAGGGTTGGTGGCCCCTGGACCTGTGAGGGCTGTCCGGAGCACACGAGCCAAGGTTGAGTTCGGGAGACGACCCGAGGCGCGGGTTCATCACTCCGACATCGCCAGCGTCCAGTCTCTTGATCACATCCTTATCCGCGCTGCGTCTGTCCTCGGCCGCGTGGGTTACCTGCAACCCGCCACGCGCAATGCGGCGATGCTGAAGCTGCGGAGGCTGCTCCTGCGCATGAAGTTAACGAACTATGAGGCCAAGGTCCTGGGAGGGATTCTGGCGCAGGTGGAGTGGAAGCTGGATCATCCGTGAGGCCCCACCGCGTCCACGCGCGGGTGTTCTGCGCCGTTGGGACGCACTGAACAATCCAGGGTAGAAGAAGAGGTTTAATCTGTTCAGCCGGTCTGAACCGTCACGCTTGCTACGGACAGCCGTGGCAGATCCATCTTGATATTAGATCCTTCCAGCGTCACTGGATGAGGTTTCGGAACGAGACGGTTGGGGTTATCAAAGCTGTTACAGGCATTCCAATCGGGATCGTGGAGAATCTGCGCGGCGGCTCCCCGGGCCCTGATCCCACGCAGCGCGCAGTCAACTTGCATGTCAATGTCGTGGTGTGGATTCACTAAGCTGACCACCAATTCCCGTTCGTTCTTGGATGCCGAAGCCGAAAGGCCAAGCGGCGAAGTGTTACCCGGTTCTACAAGGACTGCTGTCTTTGAACGATGGGGTTTGAAAAGTCCGAAGGCGTAATATGTCGTCGTGCGGATACAATCCTTCCCTTCCGGACCATCGGTGAGCAGCAAAGATTGCAGCACGTTGACAATTTGAGCGATGTTGCACATGGTGAGTTTTTCCGCCTGCCGGTTGAAGATGTTGAGCCCCAATCCGGCGGCCACCGCGCTGCGCATGGTGCTCTGCTGCCAGAGCCTGCCATATTTCTTCTCATCCTCGCTTGGAATCTGATCCCACACGCCCCATTCATCCAGGATCAGGCCGACTTTGCTCCCTCCCTTGTATCCATCGAGCAGCGCCCTTTGTTGGATGATGGCCTGCTCGAGCTTGGCGAATTCCGCAAGCTGCTCGTCCATATGTTCCACGGTAAAGCTTGTGGACCGGTCCTTGCCGTTTTCATAGTAGTGCATGGAAAAACCCTCGGGCATGTTCCTCTGTAGCCCGTCCAAGACTCCGCGCGACCATCGCGCGTCGTCACCTCCCGGACCGCAGGCCACTTTGAAAGGTTTGACGCCTCCAAACTCCCGGATGTAGACAGAGAATCTTCGGAAGAGGTCAGCATACTCTTCGGGTTTCATCGCCCCGCCGCATCCCCAGCTTTCGTTTCCCACTCCCCAGTAGCGAACGCCAAAGGGCTCTGCCGATCCGTTGGCTGCCCGCTCATCGGAAAGCGTGCTACCGGAGGGGTAGTTGCAATATTCAATCCAATCCCCCAATTCGTGTGGAGAGCCGCTTCCGACGTTCCCGGCCAAATAGGGTTCTGCGCCAATCAGCTTGCAAAGTCCGATGAATTCATGAGTTCCAAAACTGTTGTCCTCAACATAGCCTCCCCAGTGGATGTTCACGCGCCGGGGCCGTCTCGCCGCCGGTCCAATGCCATCCCGCCAGTGGTAATCGTCCGCAAAGCACCCGCCCGGCCATCGCAGCACTGGAATCCCCAGCTCGCGGAGATACTCCACGGCCTGCTTCCGATATCCGTTGATATTGGGAATTGGCGAATTCTTGCCGACCCACAACCCGCCGTAAACGCATGACCCAAGATGTTCCGCAAACTGGCCATGAAACTCCGGCCGCACCTGTCCAATCTCGACGTCACCACGGACGGCAACTCTTTGAACAGAGTGGGCTTCGCCGAAGAGACCTTTGGGAACCATCGCCGACAAAGACATCGCAGCACTATTCATGGCAAATTGCCGGCGCGACATGGGAAGGCTCATCGGGCACCTCGGGTTTGGAATCACATCATTATGATATCGGGCTCTTCAAACGAATCCGGCTGGAACGGATTCGCACTTCCACCGCCCATCCACGCCGTGCTCATGAACGGCATTCAGTACAGTGCGATTTGTTACTGCCTTGCGGGGCTTGACTCTTCACGGACTCCCCTGACGACCCGCATGGTAAACTTCGAATTGCAAATGAAGACCATGGATGGCTACTGCAGGCTGCCGTGCCGGCTCTTGCAATTGATCTGGCAAAGCGTCTTTTTCCCCGCCCTCGCCGGGTTGCTTCTCCTTGCGCGGTCCACTGCCGCCCAGACCCCAAACCCGCCTCTGACACCGGTGATTTTAATATCGGTCGACACGCTTCGAGCCGATCATTTAAGTTGCTATGGGTATCGCCGCATCCGCACGGCCTCAATTGATGCCCTCAGCCAAGGCGGGACATTGTATACCCAAATTAGCTCCCAGGTCCCATTGACGCTCCCTTCGCACACTTCGCTGTTCACTTCCACTTATCCTTTCACCAACGGAGTCGAGGAAAACGGTGAGCGGCTGGCCCCGGGCGCCGTAACTCTGGCTGCGGTACTGAAGTCTCATGGGTACTTGACATCGGCATTTGTGGGTGGCTTTGTGCTTGACCGGCGCTTTGGCCTTGACCAGGGTTTTACTTTCTATGATAGCCCGTTTAGCCTTCACGGACATGCCGGCCAGGACACGGGTGACATCAAACGTTCAGGTGCAGAAGTCATTGAGTCGGCCACGCATTGGCTGGCGGCCCATGCAAACAAGCCTTTCTTCCTTTTTCTCCACCTCTACGATCTGCACACCCCCTATTCGTTGCCGCCGTCATTCCGTCCGCGATATCCCGGCAGCGGGTATGATGCCGAACTCCAGTATGTGGACGGGATTCTTGGCGATTTCTGGCAGGTCCTGAAGCGCGAGGGCCTCTACCAAAAGTCCCTCATCATTTTCACGGCCGATCACGGAGAAGGGCTGGGCGATCACGGCGAGATGACCCACGGGTACTTCATCTATCAAAGCACGCTACGCGTCCCTCTCATTTTCCACTGGCCAGCCAGCGCCAGCGGACACCGGGCTCAAGCCGGAACGCCTGGGGCATTGCTGGACGTCGCGCCCACCATCTTGCAATTTCTTGGCATCGCCATTCCAGACCAGTTTGAGGGCAGAAGCCTCCTGCGTTGGGCGCAAGGCAAACCATCGGGCGCGGAAAAGCCGGTGCACAGTGAAAGCCGGTATGCCCATGACCATTTGGGATTCGCGGTTTTGCGCAGCGTCCGCGCCGGCCCGTACAAATACATTGATGCCCCAAAGCCGGAGCTCTATAACCTCCGCCTGGACCCGAATGAGCTTCATAACCTGTATTCCGGTCACCGGTCGCTGGCGCTGGCCTTGCGGGAGCGGCTGCTTACGCTCGAGACGCAATACCGGCCCGTGAAGCCGGCCGGAGCTGGGAAAGTCTCGCCGGACGTTCTCGCCCGCCTCAGCTCTCTGGGTTATATGGCGCTGGCCCAGCCAGTCGATGAAGCTCACCGGGGCGGCAGAGATCCAAAGGATGGCCTGGCAGAGTACAAACAATATGGGAGAGCCATCGAGCTGGCCAATTCGGGCCGTCTGGCGGAATCGAATCAGTTGTTGGAACACCTGCTTGCCGCTGACCCGGATTTGCTCGACGCGCGCAATCGCTTGGGACTAAATTTGCAAGAGCAGAAGCAATACGCTGAAGCGGCTGTACAGTTCCAGGAAATTCTGAAGGTGGATGCGCTCAACGCTCTCGCTTACTTCAACCTGGCGGTCTGCGACTTCGGACTCCATAAGCTGGATGAGGCGGCGCGGGAACTCAAGGCGGCTCTCGCCATTGAGCCTTATTACACGCGGGCGGGAGAGCTGCTGGGGACCATCCGCCTCCAGCAAAATGATGCTGCGCGCGCCCGCTCCCAATTCCAAAACGTGCTCAAGACCGATCCTGCCGATTACACCGCCCTTTATGATCTCGGCGTACTCGACGGCATGGAAGGGCATTGGAGCCAAGCCGTGGTGCGGTTGCGGGCGGCCCTCCAGTCCGATCCCGACTCTGCGGACGCGCACAACGCCCTGGGCAGCGCCTATTTGAGGCAAGGCAACTTGAAAGGCGCGGAGATGGAATTTGCCCGAGCGACTCGTTTAAATCCGCGCTTTACCTGGGCGCACTTCAACCTCGGCCTTGCTCTTCAGCAAGAGAAACACCTCCATCAAGCGGCCCGTGAATTCCGCCAGGCGCTCCGCTGCGACCCCACGTTCACCCCAGCGGCCACGGCGCTCGCTCAGCTCAAGGCCAGCCAAGCAACACAACCCTGAACTCCTCAGGGAACCGGAAGGGCACGGTTTTAACCGTGCCGCGGAGTTTCTACATTTCTGGAGTCTTGAATTTTCCGCCAAACCTCCAGCACCGTCATTCTGAGCGGAGCGAAGAATCACCGTATTTGATTTCTTCCCTGATAGCGAACGAACTGGAGGTGTTTCGTGGAGTTTACCCTGAACGAAATACCGGGATCCTTCGCGGAGTTTACCCTGAGCGGAAATACCGGGATTCTTCGCTTCGCTCAGAATGACTGCGAAGGGCTCAGGATGACAAGCGATGGCGCAGGATAACAGGTTGGATCGTATCGAATTGGAATGCATGTCCCCAAAATGCCTTCCAAGTCGCGCCGCAAAATCCCAATCACGGCACCGAGATGGCTTTCTTTGCGGGCTTGGGGATCAATCCCATCTGCTGACCGGGGTTGCCACGCGAGCCTCCGGCTTCCATGACGGTTTCAATGGATGACCGCTTTTGGGCTTGCAGTTTCTGAGTCAGCGCAAATTGCCGTTGGGCGTCGGCAACCCGCCCTTGCTGTTGATAAGCGCGGCCCAATAAATAGTGGGCGCCGGGACGATTTGGAGCGATGGCAATCGCCGCCAGCAGCTCCTGAATTTCCTCCCCGTACCGGCCGGTTTCCTGATAGCCCTTTCCAATGTCCAGGTGAATCCGGTAGTCACGCGGGTGCTTTTTGGCGAGAGCAAGAAGCAGCGGCAGGGCTTCGCTGCTTTGGTGCAGCCCCAGATAGCTTTCGGCGAGATAGAGCCTGGCCCTGTCAAAATCAGGATCGAGCTTCAGCGTGGTTTCGAGCTCAGGGATGGCGCGGTGAAAATGGCGCGTCTTCCAGTACATGAATCCCAACGAAAAATGAACAATGGGATCATCCGCCGCTTGTTGCCGGGCAGCCTCAAACTCCTGGATGGCTTTGTCATATGCGCCCAGCCCGTCATAAGCTTGGCCCTTTAGAATATGAACCCAAGGCGAGGCCGGATCGAGAGCCTCGATCCGGTTGAAGGATTGAAGAGCGTCCTGGAAGTCTTTGACTTCCAGATAACAGCGAACCAGCAGGTAGCCGGTCCCAACGTCCCGGGGTTGTAACAACTCGGCCCGTTTCAAATGAGGAATAGCCTGCGGATAGTCATCCTGGCCGATCAGCGCCACAGAAAGCAGATCTTCGGCTTGAAAGTTACGGGAGTCTTCCGCCGCCGCTCGTTGCAGTGGAATGGCCGCTGCCTTGTAATCCTGCTTTTTAATATAGGCAATTCCCAAGTTCAGATTGGTTACAAACTCCGCCGGATTCAGGCGCAGCGCTCGCTGGTAGTATTTAATACCTTGGGGAAATTTCCCTTGATTCACGTAGAGCGCGCCCAGGCGGTTCAGGGCCGCAATAGATCGGGGATCAATCTGCAAGATGTGGCGATAGTCCTTGGCAGCCTCTTCCCATTTGCCTTGAATTTCTGCTTCTTCAGCGCGTTGGGCTAAAACTTCCACCGGTTCGCTCGATTGTCCGGCTTTTGCAAAAGGCAAAGCCCATGCAGAAATGCAGAGTAGAGCCAGGAGCAAAGAAATCTGCGAACCTGGGCAGGACACAGCAAAGCTCAAAAGCGTGCGGAAGCCGAATCCTTTCGATGATTTCTTGCCGGGCATCGATTTATTGTCCTTGACAAAGTCTTCGTGACGATTTATTAATTACACGATCATACCAGTTGATTGTGCAATTCTTCCTGTTCGACTGCTCTGTATTAATTGGCAACGGGTTGGGGGTTTACGAAGCGCAAAACCTGTGACGCGGCCTTGGCGCCACGGATATTCAGGAGGTGTGTCATGAAGTCAGAAAACTCAAGGAATTGGCACGACAGCATCTTCGGAAAAGTTCTGCTGAGCATGGCGCTGTGCCTGGCTCTCGCGGCCAGCGGTTGGGCCCAAACGGTCAACGCCACCCTGACTGGATCGGTAACGGACCCCTCCGGTGCTGTCATCCCCGGAGCCTCTGTGACGGCGACCAACGTCGCGACGGACGTGGCCGCAAAGACAAAAACGGACGAACGGGGAAGCTACATATTCGTGTCGCTGGCTCCGGCCACCTATACCGTGACATTTGAGCAGTCCGGTTTTAAGTCTACGGTGATGAACGGAATCGTGCTCCAGGTGGACGAAAAGGCCAGCCTGAACGCCCAGTTGCAAGTTGGCAGCGTCGCACAGCAGGTTGAGGTCAGGACTCAGGTACCGATTGTCAACACGCAAAGCGCCAGTGTCGGTACTGTAATCGACACGCAGCAAGTGGTGGATTTGCCGCTCAACCTCCGCGAGTATGGGTCGCTTGCCACGCTCGTGCCCGGCGCGGTAACCGATAATGGGGGTTTTGCGAGCAGCAACATTGGCTCACCCTTTGCTCTGACCAGCTACAATGCCAACGGCAATCGTTCCTCCAGCAACAGCTACCTGATTGATGGGATTGAATCGAGGAACTTATCCTTTGGCGGTTTTGCGTTGGAACCTCCTCCCGACGCCGTCCAGGAATTCAACCTTGAGACCAATATTTACAACGCCACGTTCGGCCTTGCTGCGGGATCGACGATCAATCTCACCACCAAGTCCGGTACCAATCAAATCCATGGCGCCGCCTACGAGTTCTTTCGCAATAGCGGCCTGGACGCCCGGAACTTTTTTGCCTTGAACCAGACCAATCCGCTGACCGGGGCGCAAATTCCCGGCACGGCCCGTCCGGAATTCCGGCGCAATCAGTTCGGATTCGTTTTGGGAGGTCCGATCAAAAAGGACAAGACGTTCTGGTTTGTCAATTACGAAGGCCTGCGCCGTATTGAAGGCGGCGAGGCATTAAACGTGGTTCCAACGCCCACGGAGCTATCCGGCAACTTAAGCCAGTTCCTTACCGGGAAAACGATGAACCTTTGCGGCGCCGGCGGCCCCAGCAATCTGAATTTTGACTCCGGACAGCTTTTCTATCCTGCCACCCTCAGCACCATGACCTGCCCTTCGGGCAGCGCCAAGGCTGGCACCTCCATCCTGACTGGTACGCCGATCGCCGGCAATCTGATAAACAGTATTGACCCGGTCGCCAAGCACGCGCTGTCATTGAATCCATTCCCGGCTCCCAATTATCCGACCACCACCGTGGATGGCAACAATTTCGCGCAGACCTCGCCCATCACCGAGGGCGACAATTCGTTCATCGCGCGCATTGACCAGAACTTCAGTGACAAGGACCAGGTTTTTGGCCGTTACATGTTCGGACAATCGAGCTGGAACGATCCTTACTCCGGCTACACTTCGCTGCCCACCTTCGGTGATACCCTCTATTACCGCGGCCAGAACATGGCCGTAGGATGGACCCATACGGTCAGCCCCACCCTGCTCAGCGAAGCCCGCATCGGTTTTCAGCGCAATTACGACATTGAGAATTGCGCTTCCTGTCCTCGGTCGCCGAACTTTATGTCTTCTTTCGGCATTCAGGGCCTCACCGCCCTTTCCTCCGCTACCGTCGGTTTCCCCATCTTCAGCTTTGTCAATTTTGCCACCATCGGCGACTCCGAATACCGTCCCGTGATCAGCCCGGATATGGTGGAGACCTATCATGAAAATATGACTTGGACGCATGGACCCCACACCATCGCCTTCGGGGCTGACATGCAGTTCTGGCAAGTCTTGGGTGAGCAAGCAGCCTTCTCCCCTCACGGCCAGCTCACCTTTAACGGCCAGTTTTCGGGGCTGAATGGAGAGCTGCCCGGCGCGGCATTCGGATCGGACTTAGCAGACTTCCTCCTCGGCGCCCCCAACAGCGCCAACAATCAACTTCGCTACCAGGACACCAATCAAGTGGGCGGCAAGTTCTGGTCCTATTACTTTCAGGACGATTGGAGGGTCACTCAAAACCTCACCCTGAACCTCGGGTTGAGGTGGGAATACCGTGGGTTTCCGACCGACAAACGCGGCAACTTCGTGACCTTCGTCCCTACCGCGCCGGTCTTTTCCGGGCCGGGTGATGCGCTGCTGGTCACCGCCGAACCCAACGCCCTCAACAATTCTTATTGCAGCCAGCCCCAGTACGCGTTCCTCATTTCCGCGTCCGGACAATGCCTGGTGGCCAGCTCGGCCGAGCGTGCGAAACTCGGATTCACAGGAGGAGCCCAGCAGACGTTGGTCTTTCCCTATTATGGAGACTGGGACCCGCGCTTCGGCTTTGCCTGGAAGCCGTTGCCGACCTCGGATAAGCTCGTCTTTCGCGGCGGATTTGGCATCTTCACGGATCTGCCCAACTTCAACAACCAACATTTTGTGAACAACAACCCCATCAATGGGACCTCGCAACTTATTAATACCGTTGCCGGCGCTCCCTTGCCTCTCACCAACGGCCAGCTCACCTCTTCTGAGAACATCCTGGCAGGAAACGGCGTACCCTCGCTCCCCAACCAATTCATTTCTCTGTACGTTTCTCCAAACTATAAGGACCCCACCATCCTGGAATGGAGCTTCGGCCTTCAATCCCAGCTTGGCTTGAATTGGGCTCTGGAAACCGACTACGTCGGCAACCGCGGATACTTCCTGGGCGCTTTGAATTTGCCCGGAAACCAGCCCCTGCCCACGCCGTCAAGCGCCCCGTCCTATGCTCCCTACCGGCCTTTCCCGGATTTCGGCACATTCCTTTACACCAGTCCCAATGCCCAGTCCATTTACAACTCATTACAGGTCAAACTCACTAAGCGCTTTTCGAAAGGTCTCACCTTCCTCACCAGTTACACCTGGCAGAATGGATTTGACGATAACGAAGGCGACGAAGGCTTTGGCGGCGGGGTGGGCAATGTTAACGCCCAAAACGATAATTGCTTGATGTGCAATTGGGGACCATCTTACATCGACGCCCACCAGCGGATTGTCTTCAGTGGCATTTGGCAATTGCCGGTCGGCCAAGGCCAGCGATTCCTGAACCAGGGCGGGGTGAGCAACGCCATCCTGGGCGGATGGAGTTTTTCCGGGATTTACAGTTACCAGACCGGATTCCCGTTTACGGTGCTTTCCTCAAGGGATTGGTCGAACTCCTTGTCCAATTCCCCCACACCGAACCGGATTTGCAATGGGAATAATGGCCCGCAGACGGTCGCGGATTGGTACAACCTCAGTTGCTTCACAACCGCACCTCTACAGGCTGCGCTTGCTGCGGGTACGCCCATCTTTGGCAATGAGCAGCGCAATGCCCTGGTCGGGCCTCCGCTCAATGACCTGGACTTTGCCTTGCTCAAGGACTTCCAGCTCTCGGAGAGATACAAGCTGGAATTCCGCGCTGAGAGTTACAACGCTTTGAACACAGCGAGTTTCGAACCTCCGTTCAGCCCGTTTGGCACCAGCACCGCGGGCCAGCTCACCCAAATCAGCAACCAGAATCGTGAGATTCAATTCGCTTTGAAGCTCATGTTTTAGCGTAGTGTTGGGTAATTGGGTGGACAGCGTAGCGCGCCGCCGGGCCGGCGGCACGAGTCGGCACAGCCTGTCCTGAGCGGAGCGAAGGAATGCCGGCCGCTACGGGCGAGCCCATTGGACTGGAAGGGCGGGGTTGAAACCCCGCCCTTCCTTCCACTTGGTGAGAAATTCAGGCCAAGCTAATGCTTCGATCGTGGTTCAACCTCTGCGTCATTTTACGCTCCGCTAGCGTTTGAGTTCACGGCGCAATTGCTTGGAGAGTTTTTCAATTTGCTTCAGGTTGGCGATCAGCTCCTTGGGCATTTCGCCCTTCCCCACTTTGTCAATGTCCGGAGAAATTGACTGGGCCAGTTTGGCAAGCTTATCAGCTTGCTTCTTCATCAAGCGTGGATTGGAGGACTGCCGCCGGTCGCCATGAACCACGACCGGAGGTTGATCGATCGGAAGGCCTGGCAGAGATCGCCCGGGCGGCGGGAATGGTGTTGGAATGGGCAGGTTCGAACCAGCGTGTTGCGCGCCCAGCAGAACAAAGGCCAGGAGGAACTTACAGCCCAAGAGGGTGAACGGGTTCATATTGCGCCTCCGGATGGAACTCTTTTAGTTCGGCTTGATTCATTATACCCAGTACGCGGCAAGAATCGCGAGGCTCCCTTGTTGGACCGGGAGGGCACGGTTTTAACCGTGCCGGAGAACGGCATTCCGGTCGCCTTTTGTTTCGCATCCCGGACAGTTTGTTGAAACAAACTGTCCGGGATGCGAAACAAAAGTAAATGAGCGCTCGCGCACAAACGGCACGGCTAAAGCCGTGCCCTTCCGGTCTTCGCATAAGACTTTCGTGAATAATCCGGATTCCGGCGGCAAATGATGCCATCGAGCATAGATTCCCCAGGTATTGAGCACCCCTTGACTGACCCATTTCATCTCCGAGCCCGGCATTCAATATGGTCCCTGGTGCTGGTCACGCTTTGGAGCGCCGCCTTCTGCCGGCCTGCCGGCAAACCGCAATACGATCTCTTAATCATTCACGGGCACATCATCGATGGCAGCGGAAGTCCCTGGTTTGAGGGCTCGGTGGCTGTCCGGGATGGAAAAATTGCGGCTGTGGGCCGTTTGATTCATCCCACTGCGCGCCGGGTGATTGACGCCGCCGGGCTTGTGGTGGCGCCGGGGTTTATTGATCTTCACAGTCACAGCGACTACACCCTGCTGGTGGATGGCAATGCTCAGAGCAAAATCCGGCAGGGTGTCACGACGGAGATCATCGGGGAAGATGCCTCCGCGGGACCTTTCACAGGAACAGATCAGCCGGACATCAGTAAGAGCCCGCGTCCGCCCGGGTTCGAAAGGAACTGGAAAACACTGGGCCAATATTTCGATGTGCTTCAAAGACATGGTATGGCAGTGAACATCGCCTCCTACGTGGGTAGCGGCCAGGTGTGGATGGACGTGATGGGCAACGTCAATCGCCGGCCCACTCCGCAAGAAATGCAACGCATGGAGGCGCTGGTCGCCCAGGGTATGCAGGACGGCGCCATCGGGCTTGCTTCCGGCCTGATTTACGCTCCGAACATGTTTGAAACGACGCAGGATTTGATCCAGTTGGCAAAAGTGGCGGCGAGTTACGGTGGAATCTATGCTTCCCACATCCGGGGTGAAGGCGATAACGCCACGCAGGCGCTCCGCGAGGCTATTCAAATTGGCGAGGAAGCTGGACTGCCGGTTCATATCTTCCACTTCAAGATGGACGGCAAGGAAAACTGGGACCACATGGCGGATCTGATCCACATCATCGATCAGGCCCGCCAATGCGGCGTGGACGTCACCGCCGACCAGTATCCCTACATTGCCGGTTGGACCAAGCTCGAGCAATGCCTTCCGCCAAAATTTCTGGAGGGCAGTCTGGCGCATCGCGTCGAGTTGCTGAAAGATCCCAAATCGCGTGAGGAGATTCGCCGCGACATCGCTCAGGGAGTCCCGGGCTGGACCAACAATGAGGTCAAGAGCGTGGGTGGATGGCACGGCGTGATGGTGTCCGCCGTTCAAAATCCAAAGGATAAGCAATATGAAGGCAAACGCATGGATGAAGTGGCGCAAATGATGCACACCGACCCGGTCGATGCGCTGTGCAATCTCTTGATTGCCGAAGGTGGCTCGGCCTATGCCATTTACTTCAGTATCAGTGAAGCCGATATGGAATTGGCGATGCGGCAGCCTTGGGTTGGGATCGGGTCGGATGGCGCCGCTGTCAATCCCGGCATGAAATTCGTTGGTAAGCCCCATCCCCGATTTTACGGAACTTTTCCGCGCGTGTTGGGGGTTTACGTCCGGGAAAAGCATGTCCTGACCCTGCCGGACGCGATCCGCAAAATGACTTCTTTTCCAGCACAGATCACCGGACTCACTGATCGAGGCCTGCTGCGGCCGGGCATGGCCGCGGACATTACCATCTTCAATCCCAGGACGGTTTCCGACCGCGCCACATTCGCAAATCCGCTTGAATATCCCGAGGGAATTCCGTATGTCATTGTCAACGGCACGGTCGTCATTGACCACGGCAACCACATGGGAAACAAACCGGGGCGAGTCCTTTTCGGACGCGAAAGAAGGGTGCGCCGGGATCTTTAATATTTCGGCGTTAAGTTCGACCGGATTCCCTCAGGGCGTGGCTAATGTTAGAGCCTGACGTGCTCCTGGGCGATTTAGGATGGGTGTCGCCAGGGCCTGTAAGCTGACCCCCGCAAACGCCTGGAACCACAGTGATTAGGCTAGAGAAATGAGCACGATGAAGGATGGAATAGAAAAAAGAGGGCAGTGGCCACTCTCATGGAGTGAGTGGCCACTGGATAATAATAAGATTAGGATTCCAACCGGTTGAGTGAAAGGTTGCTCCGGCGGATCAGAAACGCCGCAAGGAAAAGGCCTATTCCAAACAGGGACAGGGTTGCGGGCTCGGGGGTAGTCGCTGTTACGCTCAGCGTGCTCAACAGGACATTCCCTGAAGTGCCGGCGCTGACGCCCAGGTACGGCATACCCGTGGAAAAATTTATAGGAAACGGAGTGTTGTCTAGGGTTCCGTTGGTAATAATCTCCGTTCCAAGCACACCCAAGCTGCTGGAAAGCCAGATGTCATAATTCTCGCCGGGCTGAACGCTGCTGATACTCAGCATTCCCGACGTGAATTGTGCGAGGAGCGGGGTCAGGTTAACCTGGACGAACGCCGAACCGCCGATCTCGTGCTGAGGCAGATCAGCAATTCCCAGACCCATCTGATCGCCCCCAGCGTTCTTACCGTAGAGATCTGTAGGAGTATTCGCGGAAGAAAAGCCGTAAGCCGTCAGCGTGAACCCGCCGGCTGTGTAGGTTTGTGACGTCCCCAAGACGCCAGTGGGAGAGTCAAAGTTAAAGGTAATAGGATCGGTATTGGCCCATGCGGTCGCGGCAAGCAGCATTGCCGCGCCCACGATTGCGGCAGTTGTCAATTTGAGGCGCATATCATATCTCCTTTATTGTTATGCGTTTGCACGCATTCCCCGTTGCCGAGCTAACTCGTCCAGAGTTCAGGCCGGATTGCACGCTCATTCCGTGCAAACACCGGGCCCCCATAGTTGCTATGCACGTGGGCTTCCAATTCTGTCCTTTGGCCGTAAGTTGCATAGTTAGGAACGAGTTATACTTTGTAGGTAACTACTCATGCGGTAAATCAAAAGGGAAAAATGATAGCATTCTAGGGAAAAAAGTTTCACATCAATTCTTGAGGGCGCGAGGGTCAACCTTGGACTTGGCATTCAGTCTTTTGGATGGCAAACGCCCCGCATTGCCTCGCTGCCTTGGCCATTTGGTAGTGTCTTAGTTTCTTTGCTGTAGCGGCGCTCTATGAGCGCCGAACTTGTATCCTCAACGGTTTCCGGCGCTCATAGAGCGCCGCTACAGCAAACTGCGTCATTACCGGCCATTGGGGGGTGGTTTGTAAAGTCCAATTAATTATGATTTAGCGCAGGCGTCGCCCGCGCCCACGATACGAATGAAGTGATCCGACATGCTAAAGGGAGCTTGGGGAAGGTTACACTTGGGCATATGGCAGGTCACACAGTTGCGGGAAGCGACAGGGCAAGTCTTGCCGCGAAATGTTGCGGCGGATGCTACGAACTTCACCGCATGGCACGAAACGCAGGCCGAATCGTAAGCCTTGGCATTCCGCTCCAACGGCTGGTGAGAATTGTGGCAGGTGGAGCAGGTGATTCGTTGTGAGATGATCCAGCACTGGCTCATCTCCAATCGGTAAGGCTCGTAATGGACAGTATCCAACCCGTGCAGGCCCTCCTCCACAACAAGCAAGGACGTGCGATGGCACGCTCCGCAGAAATTCTCCAAATTTTCAGGACTTAGCTTGGACGGATTGAAAATAAATGTTTGCGCTGGCCTCTGGTTTTTTTGAAGACCCTGCATCGCCGCCACGTGCCTCGCTCCGGGCCCGTGGCAATCCTCGCAGGTGACGCCAGGGATGAGCGACTCAACATGCAATTGATGATTCGTGACAGCGGCGGTGGTATGGCACAAGATGCACTGACGCGCGGCGAGAGGTTCGAGCGGCACAGCGAAAGCTTGTTGCATCGTGCCGGGCAGGGTGCGCGGCAAGCCGGCCACAATGTCCAATCGTTGAAGCGTGGGATAATAGGCGATTTCGGTCTCGTAATAAACGCCGTTCAACCGGAAGATAAATGTTTGGCCCACCACCCCAACGCCATACACCCAAAGGAGCGGTGTTGAAAATGTCCGCTTCCCATCGGTCATCGAGTAAACCGCGCGGTCTCCTTCCCAATCAACCCGGTAGGTGTACGGCCCATGCTGATAACTCAGATGGGGATGAGATTGAAGAAGTGGACTCTGGGCGGCGGGGATCATGGCGCGAGCCATCTGGGAATCCTTCCATCCCGCCGCTTGCGAAGGATGACAGGTGGCGCAAACCTGAGGTCCCACATAGGCGCTGCGAGGCGCTGAGCCCTCGTGCGGCCACCAACCTTTGGGATGCATGGTGGCCGCTTCCGTTTGGGCCTGAGTATCCGTGACGGTCTGCGCGCTGAGCCACGTGCTTGTGAGCGGAACCAATAAAGCAACCGAATACAGAAGCAGGCGGCCCGGCCGCTCCAGCCTGCTCCACGCCTTTTTCGTTGCCGCTCGAAGCCGGCCCATCGTCTTGGGAAATTCAAAAAGGATTTGCACGTTCCATTCAACCGCCGCCAATCAGGTTAACCCGGATTATGCACGCACTTCCGATAGGGGGCCGTCAGGGCACGGTTTTAACCGTGCCCTGGAGTTTCTACATTTCCGGAATCTGTGAGTGTCAGCCAAGCCTCCAGTGCTGTCATCCTGAGCGGAGCGAAGGATCACTGTATTTGATCTTTTGCCCGGCAGCGAACTGGACAATCTTCGTGGAGTTTACCCTGAGCCAAATGCCGGGATTCTTCGCGGAGTTTACCCTGAGCGGAAATACCGGGATTCTTCGCTTCGCTCAGAATGACTGCGAAGGGCTCAGAATGACAGGCGAAGGGCTCAGAACAGCAAGCTGCCGACAAAATGTAGAAACTCCAGGGCACGGTTAAAACCGTGCCCTGACGGTCTT
>CALCEB010000117.1 GCA_937900045.1 uncultured Acidobacteriota bacterium | reverse complement strand
GGCCAAAGGTCACTCGCCGCCAGAGGGCGGTAGACTCCGGGCCGCTGAAGGTCGTCGCACGCCTTTGGGTATGGACTCTCTTCTGCGGAAACCTGGAACACCATTTCTCATCGCGCTAGAGACGAATGGAGTAATCTGAGTGGGTATACTCTAAGTGGTAACGGTGCCCTTTGTAGTGTGTACATGGCCCGCCGTCAATTGCTAGAAGACGGACCCCGGGACCGAGTTTCCAGGATCCTATTCCTTTGATTCCTTTGATGTTCCGTGACTCAGCCTGTACGCTCTCGAGGTTCTTCGAGGCTTCTGGCGCGCCACTCTTGATGTGTGGCAAAACGCCACACTTTCCTTGTATACACCGTATGAAAGGGATACAACGCGGCCTAGAAAATTGATTCCAAAGCCCTCATAAAATTAGTCTCATCTGTCTCACTCGTACCCACCGTCTCAACCCTAGTCATTAAGCTTGTTTTGTAAGCATTGAACCAACAACTTGCATGAAGGGCCGGTCCCGGATGATGAGATTCCGGAAAACCAGCCCATTCGGACATGTAAAGACAGGACATTATGAGCGATCCCTATCCTGGTCAAATTACCTCAAAGCGCATTGTGGTTTATGTGAGGTGTACCTGCGGCTTTTACGGCTTAGGTACGCTCAACGGACCTTGCCCGAACTGTGGTTCAGCGACGCTGGCAACCCCCCAGGATGGCGATAGCGACGTGACGCCCGGGACATAGCGATGAAGACTCTAGTCTCCAGCCTCGACCGGCTATTACTGACCCCGCTGAAGAGGTGGCGCGAACTGAAAGCCGCAGCCGGTCGGCTGGGTATTCGCTTCGATCGCTGGCTTAACAGCGCTCAACGGCTTGAACACATTTCGTCGAGAGACCTTCGAGTGGTAGGGGCGAAACTTCGCACGATTCCACCGTCGGCCGCGACACAGCAGCGGCTTGACGCAAGGCCTGTCATGCTCACCTCAAACGTGTTCAAGAACCTGAGACACGACGCCAGGCAACTGGGCATTCAGAGTCCAGGAAAGTCATTGAAACAACAGACCTCGGCAAGTCGGAATTCTTAGGCCGGGATTGTTGAAAGCCATGGTATATACCAGCCCCGAGAATTGAAATGCCGCATCAGAGTGCCGTTATCCGCCCAAGTGACGCGGCGTAAGAAGGAAGCGTATGAGGAAGACAGTCTATTGTTTACTGCCGATAGTTCTAGCCAGCTTTCTATGCAGCGCAGCAGCCAGCCCGCAACAGACCGTTCGAATGAACGTCAGTTCGACTCAAGGCATGAGTCCCGGCTACAAAGCGGCATCCGGCGCAGGTCTTTTACTCAATCTCAGTTCCGGCATGTCGTTCTGTGGAGGTTCCATTCAGAACTATCAAGGTGGAACTTTGACCATGACGGCCAGTGCCACCAACTATGTCTACCTCGACCCCTCTTCTAACTGCGCTCCTGCTGTAAATACCACCGGGTTCACTTCGAGCGTGATCCCGATCGCAATCGTCATGACAGGGACTTCTGCCATCAACAGCATTGCTGATGCCCGAACCATTTTTATGGCTGGAGCTTCTTCAGGTGCCGGAGCAGGTTCGTGTACCACAAACCAGTATGTGACAGCGGTCAACAGCGGGGCGGGCCCAAGCTGCGCGCAACCTTCTTTTTCAAATCTTTCCGGTACTGCTGCGATAGCTCAATTGCCGGTCGCAACAACAACATCACAGGGGATTTTGCAGCTTTCGGGAGACTTGGCGGGCACGGCGACGAGCCTCAGTGTGGTTGGCCTGCAAGGTAAATCCGTTTCCACCACAGTCCCGGCGACAAACCAAGTGCTCGAGTGGAACGGCTCCCAGTGGGCCCCTTCGAGTCTGCCACCGGCAGCGGGAACTGGAACCTGCACGGCGAACCAGTTCGTGACCGCAGTCAACTCGGGGGCTCCTACTTGTGTTCAAGCTGCGTTCTCAAATCTTTCCGGTACTGCCGCGGCGTCTCAATTGCCGGGTGCAACCAGCAGTACGCAAGGAGCCATTCAACTGGCTGGAGACCTGGGAGGCACAGCCGCTGTCCCAAAAGTTGTTGCGCTGCAAGGCGTCCCGGTCTCAGCGACCGCTCCGTCCAATGGACAGGTGCCTCAGTTCAACGGTTCCACAAGCCAATGGACCCCGGCCACTCTCCCATCCGGAGGAACCGTCACCAGCGTGGGATTGTCAGTTCCTCCAGAATTTACCGTTTCCGGCTCTCCGGTTACGACCTCCGGGACCTTGACTGTCACCAAGGGGAGCCAGGCTGCCAATCTTGTATACGCAGGACCCATGAGTGGTTCCTCTGCTGCTCCATCGTTTCGCAGTCTAGCCGCTTCGGATCTTCCCGCTGCCAGCACAACTGCGCAAGGCGCCGTTCAGCTTGCAGGAGACTTTTCTGGAACTGGCGCATCACCCGAAGTCGTCTCGACTCATCTTGCGGTGCCGTTGCCTGCAACCCAGGGGGGTTCGGGATCGGGAAGCCTCACTGCCCACGGAATCCTACTCGGCGAAGGTTCAGGAGCTTTTGGGATAGCGGAACCGGGATTAGCGGGCCAATGCCTGTTGTCGAATGGCACATCGGCTGACCCTTCCTTTTCAAACTGCCCCGTAGGCGCCGGGACGCCTGGCGGATCGAACACTCAACTTCAATTTGATAACAACGGGGCTTTCGGTGGAGCAGCTAATCTTACCTACACATCGAGCACCGGAGTTGTCACCCTCAATCAGCTCGCCAACGGCAACGAAACCATCTACGGCGCCCGCACCACCGATACTTCACCCACAGGCAATCTGATTCACTTCCAGAACGCGGCCAAATCGGTGGACCTTCTCAAAGTGGATGCCTCCGGCAATGTGACCGCGACTTCCTTCACCTCCACCGCCTCGGGCCCCTTCATCTTCAGTGGCACGGAAGGAACGTGCACGGGGGCAACGGCGGGTGAGGACGTGTTATGTCTCGGCGACACCAACACTCATTCGGCCCTGCTCTCGCTGAATGGCGGGGCGTTTGTTTCGGTTCCGCAGCTTGCTGGTGACCTGGGAGGCACCGCCACCTCCCCGCAGGTGGTTTCGACCCATCTATCCTCGCCTTTATCGATTGCCCAAGGCGGAACCGGCCAAGCGACTGCGACCGGAGCGTTCAACGCTCTTGCCCCCGCCACGTCGGCAGGCGGACTGATCGTGGGAACTGGCACGAATACTTACGGCAGTCTGGCTCTTGGGACAAGTGGCCTGTGTTTGACCAGTAACGGCCTAAGTGCTGTCTGGGGTACGTGTGGGACCGGGGGCGGGATACCCGGAGGCTCCAATACCCAGCTTCAGTTCGATAATAACGGAACCTTCGGCGGCGCTGCCAATCTCACCTACGCTTCGAGCACTGGAGTTGTCACCCTCAATCAGCTCGCCAACGGCAACGAAACCATCTACGGCGCCCGCACCACCGATACTTCACCCACAGGCAATCTGATTCACTTCCAGAACGCGGCCAAATCGGTGGACCTTCTCAAAGTGGATGCCTCCGGCAATGTGACCGCGACTTCCTTCACCTCCACCGCCTCGGGCCCCTTCATCTTCAGCGGCTCCGAAGGAACCTGCACGGGAGCGGCCACCGGCAAGGACGTGTTATGTCTCGGCGACACCAACACTCATTCGGCGTTGCTCTCCCTGAATGGCGGGGCGTTTGTTTCGGTTCCGCAGCTTGCTGGTGACTTGGGAGGCGCCGCCGCCTCCCCGCAGGTGGTTTCGACGCACTTAAGCCACCTGACTCAGACCACCGCCAATGGTGATATCGCCGGAACGATTGCGTTGTCATCAGCAACGTCGGCCAGCCACACGTTTTCAAAAGCATTCAACTCTGCCCCGGTTTGCGTTCTGACTCCTACCAGCAAACCTGGAAGCGGGCAATTGTGGTGGGTCACCGCGACCACCACCATCGTAACGGCTAACGTGGGCACGGCAGCAACGATCTCGTTCAATTATCACTGTGTGGGGAACCCGACCTAATGATTTCTACAGTCCTCCCTGCCCCTGTTCGCGAAGAATCGATCCTGAAATGGCTTCCTCTGGCGCGGGTCATCGCCGCAAGCGAGTTCAGGCGGTTGGGAACCCTGACCAGGCTCCTGCAGGTTGATTTCGATGACCTGTTTCAGACTGCGGTGGTCGGATTAATCATGGCCGTTGACCGTTTCGATCCCGAATTGTCGGCGCCCAAGACTTACTTTTCGAAACGGATTCGGGGAGCCCTACTAGACTTCGAGCGTTCTTTCCCGTTTTTCAAAAAGGGTGAGGCCGTGGAGAGGGTTGACGAAGCGGAACTGGCATTCCGGCCAACAAGCTGTGTTGAGTTGGAGCGGACGGAAGCCCGAGTCGACTTTGAAAGGTTGGCCAGTCTGCTCCCAACCATGCAGCGAACCGTGGTTTGGGGAATTGTGAACGAAATCCCACAATATCTGGTCGCAGACCACCTGGGCGTGAACGAAAGCCGTGTCTCCCAAATTAAGAGCGAGAGCTTGGCTGCCATGCGCTCTTTTGCAAAGAAGCAAGTTGCGTGAGGTGTCGGATGAAGAAAGCAATTCTTCTTGTTTGTCTGGCCGGTGTTCTGTCGGGCGCCGCATTTTCCCAAGACTCGGTGAGTGGGGGCGGCAGCGTCACCGGTGGAGGATCTCTCACGGCTCCTCCATCCCACTCAGTATCGCTCTCCTGGACCGCAAGCTCTTCCCTGGGTATCCTTGGATATAACGTCTACCGCTCTCTCACCAGCGGTGGTCCTTATACGAAGTTGAACAATACCCTCATCAGTGGAACAACCTACGTTGATTCAGCCGTCGTCGCGGGACAAACCTACTATTACGTTGCCACCGCAGTTGGACCAGGCAACGTGGAGAGCGCCTATTCGAACCAGGCTGCAGCAACGATCCCGAGTCCTTAGAAGGGATGCAGGATGAAGCAGATTTTTCCATCACCATGCAAATATTACAGGGCCGCCAGGATATCTACTGAAATAAAATCCCTTCCATTCAATCTCATGCCCTTCCCCCCACCGTTGGTACCCGAATTGCTCGCTTATTGGCTTAAACTTTTCAAACATTCAAAGACAGGCTCCATCCGCTTTGAAGCCGCGAGCCTCCAAAGAGTTGTGTGAGGGAGCTTCTGGAGACGCCGGTGGAGTCCGCATCGGTGAGGTATGGTTTCCCAGTTGGAAATATCCTATTTGAATACTGGTGAGATCTAATCCGGAAGCGAAGTTTCAGTCAGAGTCCGTAATTCCCCAGAAGTCGCCTAAGGAACTGCTCCATTCAAATGAAATTTCCAAGGCAGTATGCGAGAGTAGGAAAATCTTCGAAACAACCGCTTGTCCACGCTGACTTGTGCATCGAATCCCGCAAAGCCCGGATCACCCGTTGGTTGCCTCTCGTGAGGGTCATTGCTGCCAGCGAATTCCGGCGCTTGGGATCGCTGACAAGGCTTCTGCAGATTGATTTCGACGACCTATTTCAGACAGGCGTTGTAGGTTTGATTTTAGCAGTCGATCAGTTCAATCCGGAGTTGTCATCGGATAAAACCTACTTTACGAGGCGGATTCGCGGCACCATGATCGATTTCCTCCGCTCCTTTCCTTATTTCAAAGACGGCAGGGCGATCGAAAGGGTTGGCGAGGCCGAGCTCGATCTTCGGCCCACGCATTGCATTGAATTGGAACGGGCGGAAATCCAAATCGATTTCGAAAGGCTCGTCAATTCTCTATCTGTGAAACAACGAGGTGTGATGTGGGGAATCGCGCGAGAAGTACCGCAGTATCTCCTGGCCCGCAGCCTGGGCGTGAATGAGAGCCGAGTCTCCCAGATCAAGACCGAAAGCTTGACGGCCCTACGCTCCATCTGCCCGGTTCAATTCAGGGAACGTAGTCAGGCATAACTGTTGAGGGCAGGCGCGGACCTTCTACGGTCATGGTGCAGAAAATCGCAGCAAAGGACCCAGGTCGCAGACCCGCAGGGTCTGCGCCAGCCACCCTTACTCTTCACTCTTCTCGTTTCAAAAAACTGACTCACCCTCTCATCCAATGGCTCGCAATTTGCTATGCTTACTCCTCCGGCAGAGCTTGTGGAAAAGCCAATACCGTCACTTAATGCGGTGACCCTTCGCAGGGATTTTGGATGCCCAAACTGCGGGTAGACGAAACTTAGCGGAGGCTTATGGCGCGGTGGAGAGATGAGACCCTTGAGCAAACCTTTGCGAAGACTGTGGACCGCGTTCGGAATAGCTCTCGTCCTGATCTCAAGTCAGAGCGCGGGATTTCACGCCACCCCCGGGCCACAAGGTCCGGATCACCGTTTTCTTCCCGGCGCGCTTCGCATCTCAAAGCACGCCTTATCCGCCCGGTTCGTTCCGCCCACGGCAGGCCACCCCAAGCTGACCACGCTACTGGCCGAGATTGCCGAGTCCACCCCGCAGGCTCCTCCGAAAACGGTTCCCGGCCTACTTCCGCCACAGGTTCCGGGCGCTGGTCAGGGGCAGACTCCGGCCTCGTTTCCCGAAGCGGTGCGGGACGCTCTGCGCTCTCGCATGATGCGGATGGATTCGACAGGTGCGATTCAAGTTTATCTTGAACTCACAAGCGCCAACCCACAGAATCTACAGCAACTACAGGCTGCGGGTGTCACCATCGAAATCGAAGACCGAAAGCATAATCAGTTCCAGGCCCGGCTACCACAAAGCAGCCTGGCACAGGTGGAGTCGCTCCCCTTCGTGCGCTTTATCCGGCTACCCAACTATGCTGTCCACAACACCGGGTCCGTCGATACTCAAGGCGACACGATTCTGCAGGCGGAGCAGGCTCGGGCCCAGCTTCACATTGATGGAACCGGCGTGCGCGTGGGGGTGATTTCCGACGGCATTAAAGGCATCTTCGCCACCGGCTGCACGACGTGCCAGGGAGTGGCGGGTGGGCCTATTTCAACCGGCGACCTGCCACAATCTACCGGGATCCGCAACTCCAGCGGTGTCCTCAATTCATCAAGCGGCGGCATCACCGGCCACTCCTTCCAGTCGAATGGCGACCTGGAGGGCCTGCCCAGCGGGACCTGCGGATTCGCCGGAGCGGGAGCCGAAGGCACGGCGCTTTTGGAAATCGTTTATGACATCGCTCCAGGAGCGAAATTATTCTTCGACAATTCCAGCACCGACATGGAATTCAATCAAGCGGTCAATGACCTTGCCGGAAAAGCCGACGTGGTCATGGACGACATCAATTTCTTTGGTTTGCCCTACGATGGCACGAGCATCGTTTCCCAGAATACCGCAAGCGCGTTGAACAACGCATCGAACCCCATCCGGGGCTATTACACGGCCGTGGGCAACAATGCCCGGCAGCATTACCTGGGTCTCTACCAGGATTCCGGCGTGGATGGAACAACCCTTGGACTGCCCGCCGGTGACCTTCACTTGTTTCAGCTCAATTCCACGACCTCGGATATTCTGGATCTCGGTCCCACGCCGACCGATCGCGTGATTCTGCCGATTAACGGCGAAGTGGTCGTCGTCCTCACCTGGGATGATCCCTTCGGAGCTTCCAGCAACAACTACGATCTGTATTTCATCAATGAAACCACCGGAAAGGTGGCTGCTTCCAGCACCGATATTCAGAACGGCACGCAAGACCCTGTGGAATTCATCGATTACACCAATAAAACAGGCGCTCAGAGCAACTTTGATATTGTGATTCAGAACGTGAACAACCAGGCGCAGGCGAAACACCTCAGCCTGTTTCTGTTTCAACCGGAGTGCGCGCTCGCCGGACCGTTGCCCATCGCGCCCGGATACACGGAAATTCACAATTACAACACCGTCGCCAGCAGCGTCGCTGCTGAAGCGGACGCGGGCGGATCACCCGTCAGCGTGGTCTCCGTCGGGGCGATTGCCGCCAACGATCCGGGCAACCAGGACATCGAATACTTCAGCAGCAACGGCCCGACCCTTGATGGCCGCGTCAAGCCGGACGTCACCGGTATCGACGGCGTTTCCATCACCGGCGCAGGAAAATTTGAAAATCCGTTTTACGGAACCTCGGCGGCCACCCCGCACGCTGCCGGTATTGCGGCGCTCTTGCTCCAGGCCGCGCCCTGCCTGCTGGCCAATTCCACCGGCGCGCGGGATAGCGCGGATGCCCGTGCCACGCTGCGCAGCCTCGTTCTGATCAATTCCGTTCCTCTTGGAGCGCCCATTCCCAACAACATTTTTGGTTACGGCCGCTTGAACGCGCTGGCGGCTGCGGACCTGGCAGTGCCCACCGCCCAGGCCATGGCTAACGAAAGCGTCAGTGGCAATGCGCCCACGGGATTCAGCGGCAGCTTGCCGTCCACGGGCTTCTCGGACGCACAGCAGTGCCCGCTCTCTGTCACCGCGACGGGCGGATGCACAACCTCTACGGGATCGAATACCGTAAACTGCCCGTTTGGAACTAGCAGCGTAACCCTGGTGGCTACGGCGAATGGCGTCACCCTTTCTGCTCCAGTCAAAACCCAGATTACCGTCACCAATTTCAGCATGACCGTGTCGCCAGCAAGCTCCAGCGTGACCGCCGGCCAAGCCGCGGCCTACCAGCTCACGGTCAGCCCGCAGTTCGGGCCGTTCGGAAACGCCATCTCACTTGCGTGCACCGGCCTTCCGGCACGGGCCAATTGTACTTTCACTCCGAACACGGTCACACCAAATTCGCATTCTGCTTCAGTTCAGCTTGCGATTTCAACGGCGGCGGCCTCGCGGCTCACTCCCGGCCATCACCCACTTCCACGACTGCCGCTTCCACGACGCGCGGTCTGGATTCGGGGATTCGGACTTTATTCCTTGCTGCTTTTTGCCATTTTGAGCTTTGCGCGGCGAATCCCCGCCCGGCGCTTCGCTGTCCTCATCATCCTGGCGCTTGTTTTGGCTTATCTGGCGGCGCTTCCGGCCTGTGGAAGTGGCGGCAGCAATTCTTCATCGAACAGTAATCCCGGCACTCCTGCTGGAACTTATTCGGTTAGCGTCACAGGAACGTCCGGGTCACTGGTGGTGACAAGTCCCGTCACTCTGACAGTTCAATAGGTTGACGCTTTTGGGACATCGTATTCGCATTGACAGAACCAGGGGCCGGACTTATCCTCCAAACTTTGCGAACGGTTTAGCCCCAATGCTGTTCACTTAAGGTCCGGTCGAGAATAATGCACACCGTTGAACCAGAGCCCCTCACCCGCCGCTTCGCGTCACCCTCTCCCCGCTGGCGGGGAGAGGGCCGGGGTGAGGGGTCAGGCGACGCCTCTGAGATCCCTGAATCCGGCGTGAAAAGCGCTGACTTTAGGATTCGAGGGGCCTGAGTCGGC
>CALCEB010000116.1 GCA_937900045.1 uncultured Acidobacteriota bacterium | reverse complement strand
CCGAAGGGGTGGGGTATCAGAGTGAGGTCTACAAGATTCTCCGGGAGCGATTTGCCGCAGCAGGCCGGTAGCTCGGGGCCACCCATGTGCAACTAGCCATCGCGGCCTTCCGGCTCGCGGAACCTTCGCCTCTTCCTGTCTCTCTTCCTTCGAGTTTAGGCAGCGGGAAAACGGGCTTTCACTAAACTATGGCCTGTTTTGCATCGCCACTCTCGCAGGCTCCGTTTTAGTCCAGGCCCTGGAGTTGGCCTCGCGGAAATTCACCGGAGGCGCAGTGACTGATAGATAGACAAACGGCACATCGCCGGGATTATGAAAACCATGCAGGTCGCCGTCCGCGAAACGGACAACGTCCCCGGCGGTAATTGGCTCCTGGCGCTCGTCATCGAGCAGGAGAATTCCGCTACCTTCGAGCGCAACCCAAATCTGCTCGGAGGCGGGATGACGATGAGGCGGATTGGTCGCTCCGGGCAGCACAGTAACCCTGGTGAGCGTCACCCGGCGCGATGAGGAGTTCTCCGGAAATAGTAGTTGCTCTGACTGCACTCCCGAATTGGAAAGCGAGGTGGTTGAATCCTTCCGCACGATTTCCATCACGCCCCCCAGGTCTAAGAAGTACGGCGGTGCCGCTTACATCATCAGCACCAGTGCCCATGCCAATCTAATGCCCACGAAGATAACTGTGGCCCAAAAGACAAGCCTGACTAGCCACCAGGAATCCCCGTTATCCACACCTCGCCGCATTTGGAGTGTCCCAACCATCCCCACCAGAAGCTGGAGTGAGAATAGACGAAGCGGCTGCATTCTGGAAACAGGGCTTGCATCCGGCGATGGACCCACTTAAGCGGCTTTTCCACAGCCGCGAACCCGCCATATTCAAATGTTTCCGTTCGATAGGCTACAAAAACATGGTGTATTTTTCCAACCGAAAGGTAATGAGATGGCCAAGAACTCCAAGCGACGCGCATGGAAGTCAGAGGATGTTCGCACGTTAAAAACGCTCGCCAAAAAGAAGACACGGGTGGCAAGCATTGCCCGAACCTTGAAACGGACTGAGGGCGCGACGCGGCAGAAGGCATTCAGTTTGGGGTTGTCACTCGATACACGAGGCTGAAGGCAACCTGCGCTATCCGCGAGTCTCAAGCCTCGCCCCTGGGCGGCCCCTCGCCGACGGGCACGCGGCTCACGGCGGAGAGACGGTTCAAAAGCCTAATCCTAGATCGGCGCTTGAGAGTTCCTCAGCGACTGAGAGATTAGCCCTCTGAGCCGCTGAAACTCCTTTTCGGAGGGTGTGCCCATAGCGTAGAGCTTTGCAAGTCGGGCCACGTTTTCGACAGCACTGCTGTTCGTGGTACTTAACTCGGAGGGTTCAATCAAAACGGCATCGGGGAGGACTTCTTCGTTGGTGGACACAATTTTGCTATTGTAACCGGAGTTCTGGTTCATGGATATCGCCGCACGCTGCCCAGCTTCATCAGCTAATTGAATCAACTCGTCAGCTAAAGGGAGACCTATCGGCATAGCCACTTCGCTTGGGTTCCCGATTGTGGTCTCTGATGGGGCCTTCCCCTCTCCACCTTCCGAGTTCTTGTTGGGGATAAGGTTAGTTTCAGCCGTTCTTTGTCCTATACTACGCCGTCTCATGAACAAGTGAATTACAATACCAAGCAGCATAGCCGTAGCCATTATGGCAATTAGAAAGGCCTGTGATGACCATCCCGTGCGGTTTTCTTGGAGACTATTTTTCGGTTCAACATTGCCTTGCTGCACATGTTCTTCGGCAACCCGCACATCTGACTCGGCCGAGGAAGGAAGCGTCGCACCCGATGGTGGAAGCGTCACACCGGCATCCTTCGGCTCGGTCTGGTTGCTTGCAGGTACGTTGGGCGTAGACGAATCAGTGGCGTCCCTGGCCAATGCGGGAGCGGTACCCGTTTGAACCCCTTCAGCAGATTGACGACAGCTAGACCGAAGTTCAATCAATCGAGCAGCCGAGGGCTTTACGCCCCTGCGGACTAACGCCTCAACACTTGAACCTTTACGCCGCAGCCCCTGGTCAATACAGGACATTTCAGCAGGAGGGAGACGACGCCACTCGGTCTGGGCAGCTTGTGCGGCTCGCCGCCTATCGCTACCGAATATCGTCAGAAGATCATTCATATTTTGTGCAAACGCCGGATTGGTGGCGTGCATTCCAGCAGCTAAGGTTAGAGCCGCGAACGTGAATCTCGTCGAACAGAGTCTGCTCATCGGCCAGGCCCCAACTGCTCAAGACGGTTGCGGCATTCTTTGGTTAAAAGAAGGCACACCAAGGGATTACACACGCCCAAATTAGGCCGTGGCAGGTGAGCAGCCTAACGACTCAATCCGGGAACTAACGTCCTATCACTTTACGAAGCCTAATGGATGCGCGTACCGTTTGGGGCAGAGAAGGCCACCTCGCGGGCCGAAATTCCCCGTAGCGCCGCCCGGTGTAAGGACGCTCATCCTGTCTTCAATTTCGATATTTGCACTTTTTGGCGAAATCTCTCCACTCAATCGTTTCTAACTCTGGAGAGCCGTCCAGCCCTTCGATCACTCGGATCATTGGACCGACCTCAACGCCTTCGCGCTCCAGCCTTTCGAGGACCTTCGCGGCAAGATAAATCCCCTCCTCCTCAGTCCAAAAAAAGACGGTGAAATTGGCCTGTTGAAGCCGCTTCTGCGCCGCCAAGGCTGACTCGACAGTATCTACACCAAAATACATGACGAACTCCGCACCGTTCATTTGCCAATCAAACGGCACGACCCCTGCCTGCCTTGTTGCTTGCCCTAACAGTTCTTGTTGAATTTTTCTGGGCAGGCGTCTTGACTTCACGTCCACCAACGCCGCTATCGTTACGTCCTTTGGAAAAAAGGAAAATCTTTCCAGCGGTTTTGAGTTACTCGGCATTCGTTTTCACGCTTATCTGATACTGCTTGTAACTTAGGAAGCAATGAAGGACGTTCAATGGAGTTTCGGGCGTCCTCAGGAAAATTCGGCCTCGATGGCTTGCGCGGCAGTTGCAAACCAGAACGCTGGCATCGCCGTATAGGATGACGACAAGGCGCAGTGGGTCGGCAAAGGGGGTTTCCTGTGGCTGCTAATCTAGATCGGCTTTCGGGGGAACTGCGGAAATGCACGCCGGTGCCGCCTCGGCCGAAAGCAACGCGATTGACCCATCACGACACTTCGCCACCGCCAATTGACGCATTGCGGAATCCTCTCAGGCGATGCCCTTGAGCGCAAGTTTCATAGTCTCTGACTTCGGACTGCTCGTCAGCATCGATTCAGCCGTACTGATGAATATACGTAGCTCGCTTCGAATGACATACTTCCTCAAGTTTTTTAAGTAACTTGGCTAAACCGTCCAAATCGAATTGTTCTGTCAACAGGGAAAATGGCTTGCTTGAAATCACTCCGGTAGTCCGATTTAGGTTTGTCGGATAGTAGGCAAACTCAGAGTGAGCGAGAGCCTTGTTTCGAAGGGTCTCACACTGGCTGTGAATCTCCTTCTCGTGGGCAGTCGGGAGAATGAGGCCCTCAAGATTCAGACGCGATTCTGCCTTCGGATTGTGTGGCGGTTTCTCGTTTGGTGAGAAGGGGCGACAATATGTAATAATCGCCATGAACAACAGTGCCTCGAATACAAGGTCATTAGGAAGACGCTTTCGAGCCTCGGCTACACACTCGGAAGCTTTTTCGAAATCGGCAAGCGAAATGGAGTAGGCGGATTCAACTTCCCAGCGCATAGAAATTTAAGAGTAAGCGAGGGAGTGGAA
>CALCEB010000115.1 GCA_937900045.1 uncultured Acidobacteriota bacterium | reverse complement strand
GGGCAAATCCCGTGGCCGGCTTGGTCCAGGACGCGGCCGGCAACCTCTACGGCACCACCCGCAACGACGGCGCTTCCGGCTACGGAACGGTGTTCAAGCTGGACACGACCGGCAGGGAGACGCTGCTGCACAGCTTTGCCGGGTATCCAACGGATGGGGGAAATCCCACCGCTTGTTTGGTCATGGACTCTGCGGGCAACCTCTACGGCACCACGTTCGGCGGCGGCACTTACGGCAACGGAACGGTGTTCAAGGTGGATCCGACCGGGATGGAGACCGTGCTGTACAGCTTCACTGGAGGAACGGACGGTTCAGGCCCGTCCGCGGGTTTGGCCCAGGATGCTGCCGGCAACTTTTACGGCACCACATACTACGGGGGCAATCTCACCCTCTGTTCTGGGTCTGGCTGCGGAACGGTCTTCAAGCTGGAGGGGACCGGCACAGAGACGGTGCTTCACACCTTCACCGGCCCTCCGGACGGGGCATATTCCCTCGCCAGTTTGATCCAGGACGCGGCGGGCAACCTCTACGGCACCACACAAGGCGGTGGAGCTTCCGGGTACGGAGTGGTGTTCGAGCTCGAAGCGGGGGGTAGCCCTTCTGTGAGCCTCAGTCCTGCGAGCTTGAACTTCGGCCCGCAAGGCGTTCAGGCCCCGAATGTGCCGCAGGTCGTCACGCTCACCAATACCGGCCAGGCGCCGCTCTCAATCACCAGCATCGCCATCGCCGGACAGAATAGTGGCGACTTTGCGCAGGCGAACAATTGCCCGATCAGCCCAAACACTCTGGCGGCGGGCGACAACTGCATGATTACGGTTTATTTCTTCCCGACTGGAGCCGGAACCTTGAACGCGGATGTGACCATCACGGATAATGCTCCCAACAGCCCGCAGAACCTGCCCCTCTCCGGGACCGGCGTCAGCGGCAAGCCCGGCCTCGCGGGGCCGCAAAAGTAGCCCTACGGCCGGCAGGACAGCAGCTCTCCCAGCGGGCCGAAAGGAAAGGGGATATCACGGGTGGCGCCGACATCGCTTTTAATGTCGGAGACCCTTGTGGCCTCGGTGCGAATGGCCTCGGCGAGTTCGGCGTGGGGCGAATGGATTAAGGGAGAGAACTCACCAGTTTCTTGATCTTCCCCTCGTCGAGCCGGTGTTGCTGGACCATCATCCAGCGTTTCTGTGGGGCCTCGTCGTAGGGGTGAAGTTGGCAAGCCAGATCCCACAGGTGTTGGCGAGCGTGATAGAGATCGACACCCTGAATCGCACCCGGGAAGTGCAGCTCGGCAAGATTCCAGATCCATTCGGCGCCGTCCCCCATCACGACTTTCTTTTGCGCACGGCTCCAGCCGCGCTGGCGGCGCGGCGCAAAGATACGGCCCAGGAGTTGGTTTATTTCCCGCACCTCCTCCTGATGGATCGCAGCAGCCGTTTTTTTTCCTCCGCCGTCCACATCCCGGCTTCTTCTTCCACGGGTCGCAGGCGGCAAATCTTTTCGTTCACCGCGATCAGCTCGGCGCTGAGTCTCTGGAACCGCCGGAACTCGTCAACCTCGCGTTGCGCCTTAAGAAAAGGTTCCCTGTCAACGAAATCATTCAAACCGTCACTTTTATGTCGCGCACCCTTCAGAAAACAGACCGTTAACTTGATTGCGAGCGTTTTGATGGTTCCCGGAGGTGACACACCTACTGACACAGTGGTTTCTGCGGATCAGGGAAGCGGCTTCAAGAACCAGGGTAAGGCCAAGGCATTCAAGAGGTTAAATGGTAGGCCCGAACGGACTCGAACCGTTGACCTCTACCGTGTCAAGGTAGCGCTCTAACCGGGCTGAGCTACGGGCCTAAGAGTCGTGGGATTGATTTTAACCCGTCCGGCACAATTCCGGCAATCGGAAGTTCATGCGCAAGCCCCTGCCGTTTGGTTTTGGGATTTTTCAGATATGCAGAAATCATTGGAGCGGCCGTTCGGTGAATAGTCGGGGTTGAGTTCAATTGCGATTCCCGCGCTGAACTGTAATTTACAGTTCCGAATTCTGGGTAGTAGCGCAATTTGCTGTAACGGCGCTCTATGAGTTCCGAAAGCCGTTGTGGATCCAGGTTCGGCGCTCCCTTCCAGGGCAGGCTCCGAGCGCCGCTACAGCATGCAAACCGCGCCACTGCCGAATTCTGCCAGGATGATGCAATCATCGGCGAACTGGGTTACACTGCTAACTTCACCAACCTTGCGCAGAGCTTTTGCGCGAATACTGCCCGCCTTGGCTGCTGCCGTTCCTCCAGAGGTTGGCCGAAGGGGGGCCAGCTCCTTATGGATTTGGCGATGCTGGACCAACCCGCATGGCCGGAACAACGAGATGAAGGCTTGCCGGGCGAGGCGAAACGAGCGAGGAACGTGACGGAACCGTCTGATCAATTTCAAAAACTTGAAGAAAAACTGGTTCGCCTGATCGAAGTGTTCAAACGCACTCAAGCTGAAAACCGCGCACTGGAAGAACAGGTGCAGGCCCTAAAAGCCGAGTTCAAGGGAAGTGGCCAGAAGATTGAGTCGCTGGAAAAGGAAGTTGCCATTCTGAGGAGCGAGCGCGAAGACGTTCGTGGCCGTGTGGAAAGGCTTCTTTCCCAAATGGAATCCTTGACAAAGACCGATTCCACGGCATAATGACACCAGAGTGATCCGGCGCAAGCCGGCCCACCGGCTTGCGTCAATAAGCATGTTGCAGAGCTGCCAGACGCTGTCATTCTAACTAAGCGCAGTGGGAAGTTTTCTCGCCAGTGGAATTCGGAAGATTGGCGAATTGCTTCTTCCCATCAAGCCTCTCAAGATGCCAAGCAAAGGGTCTATTCAATTTGCGCCTCACGAGGGAAAGCGAGTTGGCTTCCAACAATCAGGAAATCATCCGGGTGGTCATCTACGACCAGGAGTATAACCTCCGGGGTCAGCTTGATCCAGAATACATTCGCAAGCTGGCGCGCTACGTTGACGAAAAAATGCGCTCTGTGGCGGCGCGAACTCAGACGGTAGACTCACTGCGGACGGCGATTCTCGCCGCTATGAACATTGCTGACGAATACCATCAGATGGCGGCGCGCTACGAGACCGGGACCCGGCAAATGGATAGCGAATTCGGAAAGTATTCATCGATGCTGGATGAAGTATTGGATCCGGAAGTCTAAGGCCCTGGCTTCCTTCTAAGCTACGAAGCCTCTGGATCAGTCCGGACCCGTGAAACCGAGTCCTCGGCCCGCGTCCGGTGAAATGCTCTCCAACCCTCACTGAATTCCGGATGGAGTTCCCATCTCCTTCATGCCTCCGGGCGGAGGGTATTGCGGTTTTGAAAGGACTCTAGTGACCTCTCGGTTAAAGATACTCTTTATTGGCGATATTTTTGGTCAGCCCGGGCGCAGAATCGTAAAGGAAAAGTTGCCGCTATTGATCGAGGAATTCGAACCAGACTTGGTCCTGGCCAACGGCGAGAACGCCGCGGCCGGGTTTGGCATTACACCTCCTCTGGTCGAAGAGCTGCTCGAACTGGGAATCGCCGTGCTAACATCGGGCAATCATATTTGGGATAAAAAGGAGATTCATCCTTATTTGTCGGATCACGCCGACGGACGATTGCTAAGGCCGGCGAACTATCCACCCGGGGCTCCCGGGACGGGGCTTTACCTGGGGCGTACGGCCTCCCAGTTGAGCTATGCCGTCCTAAACCTGCAGGGACGCGTCTTCATGCCAACGCTCGATTGTCCGTTCCGCGCCGCCGATAAACTCCTCGATCAAATTCCATCTGAGATCAAAATCAGGATTGTCGATTTTCATGCGGAGGCGACTTCGGAAAAGGTGGCCATGGGTTGGTACTTGAATGGACGCGCCACCGCCGTGCTGGGAACTCACACGCACATCCCCACCGCGGACGAGACGGTTCTGTCGGAAGGGACGGCCTACATGACCGATGTCGGCATGAGCGGACCCTTCGATTCTGTAATTGGTGTCGAAAAGCAGCAGGTGATTAAGAAATTTCTGGACCAACTTCCGGCTCGATTCGACGTGGCCCGCGGCGATCCGCGCCTTTCAGCAGTTTTGATAGAAGCCGATACGGAGACCGGGTCAGCTCTGTCGATCCGGCGGGTGCGATGTACCACCGGATGACCGGGGTGCGTTCAATAACGGACCCCGATTTCAATTCCTACCGGCGGCCAAGTGTTTTAAGGCAGCGGCAGGCGCGGCCTGCGACTGAATTACCATCCCGCTGAGGTATAATGCGCATAAGCTAGTGTGGCGCTCACGAATAACGGGACAATGCTCAGGGCCGGTGCGCCGGCATCTTGCCGGGACAGCGGCGCTACACGGTCCACCCAATTCCTGGACACCGCACGAGAGGGATCGAGCGAGGTGCCATGAAATCCGAAATGGCCGATAACCCAAGAAGACTTGGCGATCTGATTGATGATTATTGCCCCCGTTGCAAGTTGCTGCTGAACCACGCCATCGCCAGTATGGTGGAAGGGAACGTAGCGAAGGTTATTTGCCAGACCTGCCTCAGCGAACATCCCTTCCGGCACGGGCAAGGTGGGAAGAAGAAAACGGACTCCCGCGCCACCCTGTTTGATCAAGTCATGAGCAAGGCGCCTGCTCCCGGCCCGGCGGAGCCGCCGCCCGTGGCTCCAGCGCCGAAGAAACGCAACCTCAATCCCGCCCGCTACATTTCCCGGCATCAGGGTAAACCCCCGCGCCCGCCTCGTTGAAAATGGCCGGCTCACGAAGTAGAGCGGCGAAGGATACAAACCTTTGTTCGGGATTTCAGGTGGTAGATAGTTCCCCGCCATTCAATCCTTCGCACAAATGCAGCGATGCTGAAGTTCCAGAACATCAACCACGGGGTCAGCCACGCCAGTCTCCAATAGCAACCGCCCCAGCGCCGCAGGCGCTCCCGCTGCCCCGGGAAAGAGCGATGCGCGGCGATCAACCTGAGCCGACCTTTGGCCAATCCTAGAGAGAGTATGGCGGCCAGGAGCACGGCGGCTTGAGCTTTGGCGCCAGTACCCAATGAAGGTAAAACAAGCACGGCAACGTCCGCGAGTATCCCCAGGACATAAAGCCCGAAAGAAACCATTCCCCGGAGCCACAGCCTTGGCGCATAAACCCGGGTCAGGATGATCTGGCGGTTGGTCCAATGCACCACGCTGCGGACCTGGGTGTCCGCTTCCGCCGCCACCAAGCAGCGAGGCTCAAAGCGAATGAGGCCCCCGGCATCGCGCACCGCTTGTGCCACGGCATAATCGTCACTCACCGTGCCTTGCCAGTATTTCTCCGCAATCTTCATGCGGCGGAAATCCTCGGCGCGCATTGCCATGCTTCCTCCCCAGGCAAGGCTGGCGGGATGATCGCCAAGCGAAGTGGCAATCACGGAATCCCAGGCCGCCTGCAACCTGGAAGCAAAATATGCCGAAGGTAGGTACCAGCGGAAGCCCGTACTGACGGTGACGGCAGGATCAGAAAGCGGCGAAATCAATGTCCGCAGCCAGTCGCGGTGCGGGCAGCCGTCCGAATCCGCGAAGGCCAGAACCTCGGTCTCGGCGTCCACCCCTTCCAAGGCTGCTAGCAGGTTGTGGACTTTTTCTCCGTTGACTTCGCTCACTCCAGCCACGACTAAGGAGATTTTCCGCGGCCGCGAATGCTTGGACCCGTCTTGATTTTCGGCCATGCCTCGAAGAACCGGGAATGCCGGGTCACTTTCCGAGCTTACAGCAAGGATTACCTGATAGTCCAGATAGTCCTGCGACAGATAAGCCTTGAGATGCTGCTCCAAGCCAATGTCCAGACCCTTGCAGGGAATGATCAGGGCGGCGGCAGGCTGGTAGGAGCTCAGCGGCGAGGCCTGGCTCCGCTGGAGGTAATCAAGAAACTTGTAGCCGTCAATGAGGGACCAAACGCTTTGAAGCAGCAGGGCGCTGCCCAGAACCCAGAAAACATAAAGCCAAAACATAGAATTGAAGAATGAAAGGACGATGACTTGACCGGCGCGCGCAGGATCACCGGCTTCGAGGACTCACTTCGATGCCCCGCCGCTCTGGGACCCGGCATCCTGACTCACGGGGTGCGCCTGGGCGTCCTGCAAAGCGTAGGCGATGACTTGTTTGAGTTCATTGGCATTCCCCACGCCGTCCAGCCGCCACCCATTCACGAAAAGCGTAGGCGTCGCATAGATACTTGCCATATTGCCCAAGCTCACATCCCGCAGAACATTCTTTAGCGCCGCCTGCTTCTCCACGCAGGATTGGAAGGCGTTAAAGTTCATTCCCGGAAGGGTTCTGGCAAGTTCCATAATCCGGGACTTGGCATTGTCCTTGTTGATCGTCTTCTGGTTTTCAAATATCTTATTGTGGAGCGCCCAAAACTCGGCGTTACTCTGCATGGCCGCGCATCCAGCCTCCTCCGCAGCGATAAGCGCCCAAGGATGGCTGGCGAGCGGGAAATAGTGATAAACGATCTGAACCTGTTTCGCCTGCGCCGGAAGAATTTTCTGGTTGAGAATATCCACGAGTTTCCGGCAGAAGGGACATTCGAAATCGGAGAATACCACCATCGTCACCGGCGCACTGCGCGGCCCAAGTCTTGGCATGTTTCCTTCCGTCAGCACTTGCATCAAGGCCATGCGGGAGCGGCGCTTGCTTGCTGGGTCTTGTTCAGGTTGCGATGCCGGCGCGTCCTGGAATGCAAAGAGCGCCGGAGAGTTCGATTGCAGCTCCGATTTGCGTGGCGATTTGCGCCCGCTGAGGTTAGAAACTTCTTGGACTGGAACTGCAGGGTGGGATGAAAACGAGCCTGGATCCAAAAAGACTGTTCCTTGCAAAAGATCGCGCTCTTCGAGCGCGATAGACCGTTGGGCCATTGCCAGACCGCTTGAGGTCAGCACCGCAGCCACAAGCGCAAGACCTATCCAATTTGCTCTCACCGGATGCATCCGGTCCTCCAGGAATTCATTCTCAACTATGCCGATCCTCCTTGAAGCTATCACGCCCAGCAGCCGCTGTCACTTCGATTTGCCCCCCGGTGGTGTCTCAGTTTGCTTGCTGTAGCGGCGCTCTATGAGCGCCGAATTTTATTTATTAACACCTTCCGGCGCTCATAGAGCGCCGCTACAACAAACTGTGACACTATCTGCCCCCCCGGACGTTACCGGAGCGAAGGCTGTTGACGGTGAAGCGCCCCTCGAGGGATGTCCTTGAACGGCTTTCCTTATGGTGAATAGTAGCCTCGTAAACACTGATTTTAAAGGCCTAATTGGAACCAAGGTTTGGTATGATAGCAGTGCTTAGACCTTGCTTGTTCAGGGACGCCAAAGATGTTTTCCAGCGAAAACCGTTTGCTTCGGGCCCTATATATGGCACTGGACGGCCTGATTGCCGTCACCAGCTTCTGGACCGCTCAGGCGGTCCGCTCTCGCATCCCCTGGATCCGTGGCCTTTTCCCTATCTACAACTACGTCTGGATTCTCCCTTTAATCTTGTTCATCTGGATCGCCGTAGGTTGGGCTAATGGGTTATATACCCGGGCTCTCGAGGCGCGCCTGCTGCGCGTTGTTCCGCTGCTGATCAAGATTTCAATTTTCTCCATCCTCCTGCTCTTCGCAGCAACCTTCGCCATCCACTATGAGTATCTCAGCCGCTCCCTGCTGGGAATCTTCGCCTTGTTTGACCTTATGGGGATGATTGGGCTGCGGATCTTGACTGCAAAATGGAATGAACCTCTTCATCGAGCCCTCGGCGGATACCGCCACTTTCTCCTGGTGGGTGACATTCCACAAGCCGTGGCCATTGCCGTCGCCATCGAGGCCAATGAAGTTCGAGGCGTAAAATTAGCCGGGTTCGCAGTCTTACCCAATAACAGCAACTCCAACCCGGAGATTGATCAGACCCGGTTGCGCCGGAATTATCCAGTCTGGACGATTGATGAAATCCCCGCGCTTCTTCGCCGCCACGTCATCGACGAGGTGATCTTCGCCGTCAGCAAAGACGACGTGGACAAGCTCTCCGACACGTTCCTCCTGTGCGAAGAAGAAGGCGTAAGGACGCGGCTACTGCTCAGCTTCTTCCCTCATATCATTTCAAAGGTCTACCTCGAGCACCTGAGCGATATGGCGCTGCTCACTTTTTCCACCACGCCGGAAAATCAATTTTTGATGTTTGCGAAGCGGATTGTCGATTTTTTAATGGCGGCTATTATGGTCGTCATTCTCTCCCCCGTCTTTCTGCTTCTTTCTCTCTTCATCAAACTCACCGATGGAGGGCCGATTTTTTTCCGCCAAACCCGCTGCGGTCTGGGTGGCCGCAAGTTCACCCTTTATAAATTCCGGTCCATGATCGTGGGCGCGGACAAGTTGCGGGCAAAGCTCGAAAGTTTGAATGAAAAGGACGGCCCTATTTTCAAAATTAAGAATGATCCCCGATGCACCCGGGTTGGGCGAGTGATGCGCAAGCTTAGCCTAGACGAATTGCCTCAGCTTTTTAACGTGTTGAAGGGGGATATGGCATTTGTGGGGCCGCGTCCCCCCATCCCCGAGGAAGTCGAAAAATACGAGCCTTGGCAGCGCCGCCGCCTCCGCATGCAGCCCGGCTTAACCTGCCTCTGGGCGCTCGAGGGCCGTAGCCACCTCAACTTCCAGCGGTGGATGGAACTCGATTTGGAATATATTGACCATTGGTCGCCCGGCCTGGATTGGAAAATTATCCTGAAGACCATTCCCGTAGTGCTTCTGGGCCGCGGCGCGAGCTAAGTGGTACCTTCCATACGTTCGGTCCATAAGTAAGGTGACGGATCCGAAGATTCCTCCCTCGCCTCTTTAGGGGCATTTCTGTCATCGGATCACGCCGGGCTTTAACCTCGCCACTTCGCAGTTCGCCGCAACCCAGCTCGAAATCCGCTCCAACGCTTTTTGGATGTTTTCGACAGAGTTCGCAAAGGAAAACCGCAAATATCCTTCGCCCCAAGCGCCAAACGCCGTTCCGGAAAGGCACGCCACTCCCGCTTCTTCCAAAAGCGCATCCGCCAACTCCCGTGACGGCTTGCCAAGGCCGGTGATGTTGGGAAACACGTAAAATGCTCCATGCGGCATGCGGCAGCGGAAGCCGGGAATGCGATTCAAGCCTGCAACGATCACCGACCGCCGCCGGAGAAACTGATTCCGCATCTCTTCTACGCACGTCTGGTCTCCCTTCAGGGCCTCGACACCCGCAATTTGCGTAAAGCTCGCCGTGCAAGAATTCGAATTCGTCATCAGGAGCGACACCTGCCTCGCCAGCTCCGAGTGCATCACGCCGTAACCCAGGCGCCATCCCGTCATGGCATAAGTTTTCGAAAAGCCGTCCAAGATAATGGTCCTTTCTCTCATTTCCGGAAACTGCGAAAGGCTTGCGTGGTCACCCTCAAAAATCAGGCGATGATAGATTTCATCCGACAGCACAAACAAGTCACGCCCGGCGAGGCCCCGCGCCAGGCGGGCCACAGAAGCCCGTGGCATCACGCCTCCGGTGGGATTGTGAGGTGAATTCACAATCACCAGCCGGGTGCGATCGTTCACTTGATCGAGTATCGCGTCCACGTCCACGTCAAATTCGCGGGCTTCGGGCAGCCCGTAAGGAACGGGCCGGCCACCGGCGAAGTTGATGACGGATTCATAAATCGGAAAGCCTGGATTGGGATAAATCACCTCATCACCTTCCCCGATCAAAGCAAGAACGGTGAAAAACATCACCGGTTTGGCGCCGGGGGTGATGACCACCTCAGACGGATCCACTTGAATCCCCCGGCTCGCCGCTACGTCTGCGGCCACCGCTTCACGCAACTGAGTCAATCCGGCGGGCGGACCATAGTGAGTCCATCCCTGCCGCAAGGCGCCGGCTCCTGCTTCGACAATATGCGGCGCCGTGGCGAAATCGGGCTCGCCGATTTCGAGGTGGATCACTTCCTTTCCCTGTGCTTCAAGTTGTCTTGCCCTGACCAGAACGTCGAATGCGCCTTCCGTGCCCAGCAGAGACATCCGTTCTGCAAGATGGAGATTTAACTGGGTCGTGTGCACAGAACTCCTCCTGTTCCGGCTTCCAAGCCCGAACTGCCCTTTCTGCTGCCTCAAGAGAAACCGCTGAATTCCTGGGCAGGGATAGCATATTTCCTGCCTGGCGCCTTGTCCAGCCCCGCGCCGGATCGTGCCGCCATCGGGCGAAAGGGATGGACATGGTCCTGGTTACCATCCTCGTCATTCCTGCGAAGCCTGTTCCCGCGTAGGCGGGAAGCGGGAATCCTTGCAAAGCTGGCAGGCACGACGAGCTTTTTTGCCGTCGTGGCTTAAGCTTTAGGCCGGGGCTGGTGGAGGCGAAGGGGGAGATGGCGCGCATAGCGCGCGAAATCCTTATCCATTGTGAAGACCGGCCAGTTGCGGCGCAGGGCGACCGCACAGATGAGAAAATCAACAGAGGAGCCGGTCACGCCAGCGGCCCGGCAATCATTGCTTGCGAGGGCCGCTTCTTCATAGTCGTCAATGGTCAGCCGGGGGTCATCAAAGGCTCGAAGATCCTGCCGCAAGCGCTCGTACTGGCTTCGGCTGCGAATTCCCGACAGCACTTCCTGTGAGGCGCCGGGAGCGTCTGCGCAAGGCCAGCGACCACACGGACGTGTCCACCAAGACCGTCATGAGCGCCGCCGCTCAGCCTTGTAGTCGTACTGGCGATCGTAGGTAATAGTGCCGAAGCGCGCCAACAGCCGCAACTGCCGGCGGCGTTTTATGTATTCATCGAGCGCGGCGGTTACGGCCTCTTTCTTCGTCTTGTGATGCCCCACGCGACGCGCCCTCTCGATCAAGCGGTCATCAATAGCGAGATTTGTAGGCATGGTTGCGTCTCATTCTTCTCTTGGAATGTTACACATCATGACGTGTAAGTGCAAGTGTGCGTATCGCCCGGTAGTGACTCAGTTTGCTGTAGCGGCGCTCGGAGCCTGCCCTGACAGGGAGCGCCGGAAACCGTTGAGGATACAAGTTCGGCGGTCACAGACCGCCGCTACAGCAACCAAACTGCACCACTACCAAAAAGAGGTTGAAGAGGAAAGCTGCACATGCTATATGTAGACAATGGATTCAATTCCCGGCCAACCCAAGCGCCGAATGGCAATGTGCAGGCAACAACTCTCCTGTTGTTGTTGAACCTTTCCTCTTTCTCTCTTATCTTCGACGGGAAATCCAGAATCAAGACAATCTATTTCATGGAGGTTTTTCATCAATGAGCGACTATAAGCATCCCGAGACGTTGGTCAGCACCCAGTGGGCGGCGGATCACGCGAATGACCCGAAAATTCGCCTGGTGGAAGTGGATGTTGACACCAGCGCCTATGAAAAAGGCCACATTCGCAATGCAATCGGATGGAACTGGCAATCCCAACTCCAGGACAATGTGCGGCGGGACCTGCTGGGGCGGCAGGACTTTGAGGAATTAATGCGGCGCTCGGGGATTAACCGCGACACGATCGTGGTCTTTTATGGCGATAATAACAACTGGTTCGCCGCCTACGCGCTCTGGCAGTTGAAATATTACGGCCACCCGGACGCGCGATTGATGAACGGTGGGCGGAAGAAGTGGGATCTGGAGGGAAAACCCTGGACACAGGAAGTTCCAAGTTTCCCGCGCTCGGATTACAAAGCGGGAGCGCCCGACGAGAACCTCCGTGCCCGGCGTGAGCTGATTTTTAGGGTACTCGATAACAAGAACGCTTCGTTGGTGGACGTCCGCTCCACAGACGAATTCACAGGTAAAGTAATAGCCCCCGCCGGCATGACGGAAACCGCGCAGCGCGGCGGGCACATTCCCGGAGCCATCAGCGTGCCGTGGTCAAAGGCTGCGAATGAAGACGGCACCTTCAAATCCTATGACGAATTAGTTGCGCTTTACGGGAGCCAGGGCGTGAAGCCGGACCGTGAAACCATCGCCTACTGCAGGATTGGCGAACGCAGTTCACACACGTGGTTTGTGCTGAAATACCTGCTCGGCTTCCAGGATGTTCGCAACTACGACGGAAGCTGGACGGAATGGGGCAACCTGGTGGATGCGCCCATTGAAAAGGGTGAGATCAATAAGGCTCACGCATAAGGGCGCTGGCAAAAGGCCGGGGAGCATCGCATCCTTGCTGTTCCCAGGTTCACTTTGGAGCGGCGGATCACTGGCTCCCCGCCTTTCTTCTCTGCCTGCTTGCGCACAATCCGCGGCGCGCGCGTCACGGCGCCGGGCAATTTGAAGCGTCAAAGAAGACCCTGCAATAACATCGTCAAATTCGCCTCTTGTGGGGACTCCCAGGACACGGCGATAGGAAAAGGCAATGTCCATGCTGCACAGCCCCGCAGCCTTTCGGGTCGATCTCAATCGTCCGAGCCCCGGCCAGGGCCAACGCGTTGCCTCCAGCCATCCAGGCATCACGGGCGGCGCCCGCGCCCTATCTCAATTGAACGCGGAAACTCTTTTTTTCGGCAATAAGCTCAATCTTGTCCTCGCGAGCCAGCCAGCCCAACGCAAAATTCAAGAGTTCGCCTTCGCCGTTCAATTTTTTCTTGAGCTGTGTCACCGTGAGCGGTCCCCCGGTGGAAAGCGTCTGCCAGATTTTACCCGCAGTCAGGCCGACCTGCTCCTTAATTTCAGCAACTTCAGGCATTTTTATGTTCCTCCCTATTTTCAAAATTTGTGGTTGGTGTTGGTTGATGATTCAATAAATCCAGCCATGCAGGATTTCCAATGGAATTGAAACTTCGTTGTTTGGGCTTTAACTTACGCCTCTCTTAGGTCAAAACCGTGCTCGCTTTGCAGGACGAACTAATAGGAGCCATGATTGAGGAAAAGAAGTCACAGCAGGCTCCGAGGGCGCCTCCGAAAATCTCGCTCATTTATTTTATAACCTATTTTCAACCCGTTTGTGAAATATAAAATTCTTATCCAGCACATAAGCACAAGGTAAAATGACGCTAAATCCCATTCCTGGACCGCCTTCGCGGTAATGAGTTTGATCATTCATCGCCCCGCGAAATGAATCCGGAGATGGCTTCTTACTTCTTGTAGTGGCGCCGGACCCACGCACCGCCCAACTCAATGAGTCCATAGAAAGCTACACAGAACCACAGGTCAACCAGGGTGCCCAGATCTACCAAATTGTGATGTTGGGCCGCTTCGGGGAGACGCGGGTAAAGCGAGAAATAGGCGGCGTTGCCGAGCATAATCGCGGCCAGATACCGTTTCCAGCGGGGGAACATACTCACTTGCGGCTGATGCCCGGCGCCAGCTCGCGTCCGTGAGCCTGGAACAAGGCTTCTTGCACGGGCAGGATTCATTCGTGCCAGGAGGCGGATCCACAACACAAAAAGAACCAGCACCACGGCCACCAGTATGAGGATCCGTTGTTGGGATGAGAGAATAAGATGCATGATTCCAGCCGTGCAAGGTCTCACGGCTAGGATAACAAATGAGCGCCAGGCGTTCCAGGCATGGGATCATTTGGTAGTGACTCAGTTTGCTGTAGCGGCGCTCTATGAGCGCCGGAAACCGTTGAGGATACAAGTTCGGCGCTCATAGAGCGCCGCTACAGCAAAGAAATTGAGTCACTACCGATCATTTGCAAGCAGGATTTCTCACGCGGTTGGGCCAGCGTTGGAGATGGGATCGAGCGGTAGGTTGGTTTTGGTCATTACCGCTTCACCCGCCAAACGCAAGAGCCCGCTATAATAGTTGGAAGCCATGAATGGGACACAAACCACCCGCTTCACGCAGACCGAAATCAAATTTCTAAAGGGCGTCGGTCCCGTCCGCGCGGAAGCTCTGGCAGGCCGTGGAATTCACACCATCGCCGACCTGCTCGATTACATGCCCTTCCGTTATGAAGATCGCAAGCGTATTGCCCGCGTGCGAGAGCTCGTCCCCGGTCAGTGGGCAACGATCTTCGTCAACGTTCTGAGTTGCGGGTTGACCCGGACGCGCCGCGGCGTATTCATCTATGATCTCGCGGCGTCTGACATCACGACCCGCGGCATGGGCGGCCTGGTCCGTTGCAAATGGTTCAACGCAACATATCTCGACCGCAAGAAGGTTTTTCAACCAGGCCAGCAGGTATGCTTCTACGGGAAGGTCGAGCGTGACCCGTTTGGCACGGGGAACTTACAAATGATCCAACCCCAGTTTGAAATTCTTTCGCAAGATGCCCAAGCCGATGCTGAGTCGCTCGAAATGGGGCGCATTGTCCCGGTCTACGAATCCATTGGACGCCTCACCCCTCGAGTCCTGCGGCATTTGGTATGGAACGCGCTGGCAAAGACCGACGGAGAGATTACGGAAAGCCTTCCTCCCTCCATTTTCCAAAAACACGATTTCCCGTCCCGGGCTGAAGCGCTCCGCCAAGTCCATTTTCCGGATGAGGACCAACCCCTTTCTAAACTTGTTGAGTTTCGCGCCCCGGCTCAAGTCCGCCTGATTTTTGAGGAGTTCTTCAACGTTGCGGCCGGCCTCGCCCTGCGCCGCCGCGAAGCAAAGTGGGTGGCGGGTTTTCCCATGCAAGCGAATGAAAGGGTACGCGCTTCCATCAAGCGCGTTCTCCCCTTTCATCCCACCGCCGCGCAGAAGCGCGTCCTGAAAGAAATCGCGGAAGATATGCGCCGGCCGCATCCCATGAGCCGTCTCCTGCAAGGGGACGTGGGTTCCGGCAAGACCATTGTAGCCATCCAAGCCGCTGTGTTGGCGATTGAAAATGGATTCCAGGCGGCCATCATGGCGCCCACGGAAATTCTTGCCACGCAGCATTTTCTGTATTGCAAGCAGATCCTGGCGCCGCTGAACTATCAGGTGGAACTCCTGGTAAGCGCCCGGAAATCGAAAGAAAAGGAAGAAATCAAGCAAAGAATCGCGCAGGGAACGGCGCAACTGGTGGTGGGAACACACGCATTGATCCAGGAGGATGTGCAGTTTCAAAAGCTGGGGCTGGCGGTGGTGGATGAACAGCACCGTTTTGGAGTCCTGCAACGCTACGAATTGATCCGCAAGGGCCCGGCGCCTCACGTCCTGGTGATGACGGCCACGCCCATTCCCCGGTCCCTGGCGCTCACTTGTTACGGTGATTTGGATCTCTCGGTGATTGATGAGCTGCCCCCCAACCGGACTCCCATCTCCACCAAGGTCTTTGAGGAAAGTGAGCGCGAGCGGGCCTACGAAGTGATTCGGGAAAAAGTCAGCCTCGGCGAGCAGGTCTACGCCGTCTATCCGCTCATCGAAGAATCCGGCAAGCTGGATCTGAGGCCGGCGGTGCGCATGTACGAGCAGCTTTCCAACAACGTCTTCCCCAACTTGCGCGTGGGACTCTTGCACGGACGCTTGCCTGCGGCGGAAAAGGAAAGCGTCATGCAGCGGTTCAAGGCCGGAGAGATTCAGGTGCTGGTTTCAACCACGGTGATCGAAGTGGGCGTGGATGTGCCGAATGCCACCGTGATGCTGGTGGAGCATGCAGAGCGCTTCGGCCTTGCCCAACTTCATCAGCTTCGCGGGCGCATCGGGCGCGGAGCGGGAAAGTCCTATTGCCTTCTGCTTGCCGGCAAGCCCCGCACCGATGAGTCCGAGGAGCGGCTCCGGTCCCTCTCATCCACCACCGATGGGTTTCGCATTGCGGAAATGGATTTTAAGATTCGAGGGCCAGGTGAGTTCTTCGGAACGCGGCAGTGGGGCATTCCGGCCTTTCACATCGCCAACCTTCTGCGCGACCAGGAAATCATGGAATGGGCCCGGCGCGAAGCCTTTGAATTTGTGGAAAACCCAGAAGATCCCGCAGAGTTACAGGCCTTCGCCCAGGCCCTGACGAAAGAGTGGCCCTCGCGCTACCGCTTGGCCAGGGTGGGGTAGTTTTGGCGTTACGGGCTATGGCGTAGGGTTCTGCGCTTATCTGGCAGGATATTCTTAGCCACTGCGGACCCGTCATTCCTGCGAAGCTTGTCCCCGCGAAGGCGGGGAGGGGGAATCCATCGGCCCCGCGGGTCTTCGCAACTTGGCGTTTATGCACTTTGTAGCCATCGTGCCCCTGCGTCTTGGCGTGAAACTGTCTTTGCAAAAGGTTAGGAGCACCTTCATGCGGATTATTGCAGGAGCCTATCGTGGTTTGCACCTGAAGACTTTGAAAGGCGATCGTCTGCGCCCCACCTCGGACCAACTGCGCAAGACGCTTTTTGATGTCCTGGGGGCTAGCACCGGGGGCTCACGCTTTCTGGATGCCTATGCCGGCAGCGGCGCCGTCGGTATTGAGGCTCTCAGCCGTGGCGCGAAGTGGGTGGCCTTCATGGAACACCACCGTCCCGCCGTGGAATTAATCCGGAAAAATCTCAAAGCTCTGGAAATTGAAGATGGGTTCGAAATTCTCCCCATGGCGGCCTCGACCGCTCTCGAACGCCTCGCGCAGGAAGACCCACCCTTCGATTTTGTTTTTCTTGACCCGCCCTACGCCGGAATTAATGAATACCACCATTTCCTCCGCATGTTGGCCCGCTCGTCTTTGCTTCATGCTACTTCCCAGGTTATCGCGGAGCATTCCCGGCATTGTCTTCTGGAGGAGCGTTACGGGCCGCTCACCCGCACGCGATTATTGCGCCACGGTGATTCTCAACTGGCTTTTTACCGGTTGCGCGCAGGCGGCGTGCAACAAGCCGGGAATCCGCCGCAGCAAGGAGACCAACCGGCTTGAGCGGCGAAGCCAAGTTGCAAGCGGACGGCGAAACAGCAGTTGGGCTTTGCGCCGCTTGCCAGCACGTTCGCGTGGTCCGGTCCAACCGTGGGTCTGTCTTTTATCAGTGCCTCCGCTCATTCAATGACGGCGCCTATCCCGCGTACCCCAGACTTCCGGTATCGCTGTGCAAAGGGTTTGAGCATCGTCCGTCGAAACCAGGCTTGAAGGGTGACTCCGGGGACTGCAATGACTAAGCAGGGGGAAGACATTCGGTAGTGACGCAGTTTGCTGTAGCGGCGCTCTATGAGCGCCGGAAACCGTTGA